>PLYZ01000050.1 GCA_003151935.1 Candidatus Dormiibacterota bacterium
TGCGAAGCCAACTCCAAGATAAGGTCTCCCACCGGGTTAACCGGGTAAGGGCCCTGCTAGACAAGCAGGTTGATAGGCCGCAGGTGTAAGAGCAGCAATGCTTTGAGCTGAGCGGTACTAATAGCCCGAGGGCTTGTTCACCTATAACTCACTCTTCAGATCACTGAAGAGACGTAAGAACGTCAACGGATCCAGCGCTTGAAGGCACTGGAGAATCTCGAAGACCTTTCGGTTGTCGATCACTGGGTGGTTTGATTCGGCGCGGGTATATTTGCCAGAACTGAATCGCACAGATAACGACCGGAGCCTGGACCTGGTGTGGGCCGCGCGCGCCATCGAGCTGGCGCGCCAGGCTGACTACCGGACGAGCCCCAACCCGATGGTCGGAGCGGTCGTGCTCGACTCCGGTGGTCTCATGGCCGGCGAAGGCTTCCACCGCCAGTCCGGGCATAAGCACGCCGAGGAGGAGGCATTGGAGGCCGCCGGGGAACGTGCGAGGGACGGAATCCTCTACGTGAACCTCGAGCCCTGCGCGCACGCACACCGGACGCCCTCGTGCGCCCAGGCCGCGATCGACGCCGGCATCCGGCGCGTCGTGGTCTCGATGACCGACCCGGACGAGCGCATGCGAGGTGCCGGGCTGCGCATGCTGGAGAGCGCCGGCATCGAGACCTTCGTCGGTGTGCTCGAGGAGAGGGCGAGCCGGCTCAATGAGTTCTACGTCAAGCATCGCCTGACCGGTCGTCCGTTCGTCACAGCCAAGTTCGCGATGAGCCTCGACGGCAAGATCGCGACGCGCACCGGCGAGTCGAGGTGGATTACGGGCGACGAGGCTCGCGCCCACGCCCATCGCCTCCGCCACGCGCATGACGCCATCCTGGTGGGTGTGGACACCGTGGTCGCGGACGATCCTGAGCTGACGGCTCGGGCTGAGGAAGAGAACCTGCGCCAGCCGCTTCGCGTAGTCCTCGATTCACAGCTCAAGATCCGCCAGTCCGCCCGGATCGTCGGCGCGAACACGCTCATCGCCACCACCAGGGCAGGGCGTGTCGGAGCCGCCGAGGTCCTTCGCCTTCCTGCAGCCGCCAACGGGCGCGTCAGCCTTCCGGCCCTGCTGGACGAGCTCGGACAGCGAGGGATACTCAGCTTGCTGGTCGAGGGAGGAGCGGAGGTGCACGCCTCGTTCTTCGCCGCGAGCCTGGTGGACAAGGTTCACGCGTACGTGGCGCCGCGCCTGATCGGCGGACGTGCTGCGCCCGGACCCCTCGCGGGAGAGGGAGTCGAGCACCTGGCCGCATCGACTCACCTGAGGGAGATGGATTTCGTCCGGCTCGGGGACGATCTCCTGATCACTGGATACGTGGATGTTCACAGGAATAGTTAGCGCGGTTGCGAAGGTGGTCGTGGCGGACGCCAACCGCCTCGGCATCGAGCACGCCACGGTGGCCCGCCGGCTGAAGATCGGGGGCAGCATCGCGGTGAACGGGTGCTGCCTGACGGTGGTGAAGAAGCGCGGACCGGTCTTTTTCGCGGACGTCGTCCCCGAGACGTTGCGCAGAACCAACCTGGGCGCCCTCCGCGAGGGGACGGAGGTCAACCTCGAGCTACCTCTCAGCGCGACGTCGGTGCTGGACGGCCATCTCGTGCAAGGTCACGTCGACGCAACGGGGACCGTCAAATCCGTGGAGCGAGTCTCGTCAGGACGGGAGGTCACCATCGAGCTTCCGGCCGCCATCTCGAGGTTCGTCGCCGTGAAAGGATCCATCGCCGTGGACGGCGTGAGCCTCACGGTCGCGGCCGTGGACAAACCTCCAGGCACTTTCAAGGTCGCCCTGATCCCGCACACCCTCGAGCTGACGATCGCGGGTAACTACAAGCGAGGCTCGATCGTCAACCTCGAAGCCGACGTCGTCGCCCGGTACGTGGCCCGAAACCTCCACCGGTAACATTCCTCAAGCAAATGGGGCTGGCCACTGTGCCGGAGGCGATCGCTGATTTCAAGGCGGGCAAGTTCGTCATCGTCGTCGACGACGNNGAAGACCGCGAAAACGAGGGCGACCTCGTCGTGGCTGCGCAGCTGGTCACTCCAGAGCACATCAGCTTCATGACCCGCCACGGTTCGGGCCTCGTCTGCATGCCGATCATCTCGAGGCGACTCGACGAGCTCGGCATTGCACCCATGGTCGAGCGCAACACGAGCCGGCTCGGCACCGCGTTCAGCGTGAGCATCGACGCCAAGGACATCACGACCACGGGCGCTTCCGCTCATGACCGCGCCGCCACGATTCGCAAAGTCCTCGAACCATCGGCGAGGGAATCCGACTTCTCGATGCCCGGGCACACGTTTCCGCTCCGGGCCGCCCAAGGGGGAGTGCTGACCCGTGCCGGTCAGACCGAAGCGGCCGTCGATCTCGCGATCCTGGCCGGCCTGTACCCGGCCGGCGTGATCACCGAGCTCATGAAGTCCGACGGAACCATGGCGCGCATGCCGGAGCTCGAGCGCTTCGCGGCTGAGCACGAGATCATGCTCATCACAGTCGAGCAGATCATCGCCTACCGCCGCCGGAACGAGAAGCTGATCGCCCGGCGCGTCGAAGCCACGATTCCTATCGGTGACAAAGAGCCGCGGCTCTGGAAGCTGTAC
Source organism: Candidatus Dormiibacterota bacterium (assembly GCA_003151935.1). Classification (GTDB taxonomy): domain Bacteria; phylum Chloroflexota; class Dormibacteria; order Dormibacterales; family Dormibacteraceae; genus Palsa-870. The sequence goes on from PLYZ01000050.1 coordinate 2,645, forward strand.
GCCTACGAGGACATCCTTCGAAAAGAGAATCACCTGGCCCTCGTCCTGGGCGAGATCGACCCCTCGACGCCGGTGCTCCTGCGGGCTCACTCCGAATGCCTCACGGGCGACATCTTCGGAAGCTTGCGGTGCGATTGCGGCGCGCAGCTCCATGCAGCGATGGAGATGATTGCCGCCGACGGCGTGGGCGTCATCCTGTACATCCGGCACCAAGAAGGTCGCGGGATCGGGCTATTGGACAAGCTGCACGCATACAACCTGCAGGACAGCGGACTCGACACGGTCGAGGCCAACGAGGCGCTCGGCCATCCCGCGGACAAGCGGGACTATGGAATCGGGAGCCAGATCCTCTACGACCTCGGCGTGCGCAAGATCAGGCTGCTCACGAACAACCCCAAGAAGATCTACGGCCTGGAAGGGTTCGGTCTCGAGGTGGTCGAGCGCGTCCCGATCCAGGTCTCGCCAAACCCGCACAACGAGCGGTACCTGAAGACCAAGAAAGACAAGCTCGGGCACCTGCTCTAAGCCGTGGGCGAGAAGGGTGCTAAGCCCGACCTGAGCGGGAGCGAGCTGAACATTGCGGTGGTGGTGGCTCGGTTCAACGAGGATGTGTCAAAGCGCCTCCTGCGCGGTGCTCTGGGAGTGCTCGAAGAGCACGGCGTCGAGGATCCCGACGTTTACTGGGTTCCCGGCTCGCTTGAGCTTCCGGTCACGGCGCTCGCGCTTGCCGAGAAAGGCGGCCACGACGCGATCGTCTGCCTCGGCTGCGTGATCCGGGGTGAGACATACCACTTCGAGGTGGTGGCCGGCCAGGCCGCTGCGGGTGTGATGCAGGTGCAGCTCGACACCGGGGTGCCGATCACCTTCGGAGTGCTGACCACCGACGACAAGGAGCAGGCGTTCGCCCGCTCAGGTCCGAAGAACAACAAAGGCGCGGAGGCGGCCGAGGCGGCCATCGAGATGGCCAACCTGCTGCGAAACATCCAGGGCTAGCCGGTCCTTAACAACCTGGGTTGCCGCCGGTCTGCTCCAGCCGTAATCTGACCCGCGGTTCGGAGCGCGGATGGGGGCAATCAGTTGGTCCAATCCTTATCGCCGCTATGCGCGCAGGATCCGCCAGGGAGTGGGAGGGCCCGCAGGGCACAGCATTTTGAGCTAGCCGGCGGTCGAGATTGCAACCACGCCGCTGCCCGCCGGCGCCACGACAAATCCGTCGGTCGCAGCCGGAGTGCTGAAATGCTGCGCCGAGCCGAGCCCGATCGAGTAGACGACCGAACCCGACGACGGGTCGAGCGCGTAAAGCGTGCCCGAGCCCGGTTCGATCGCCCAGACCGCCCCGGCAGCAATGATCGGCGAGCCAAGCGCCGGATGTGCGGCGTGCCACGCGACCTCCACGGAGCTCGAGCCGACCGCCAGGGCATACAACCCGTCCGCGCACGGCACGAAAACCGTGGAACGCGACCACGCCGTCCCGCCCCACGAACCCGAGCACACGCGGCGACTCGCCACCTCACCGCCAACCTCGCCCAGGCTCCCAAGCTTCAACACGTACGCCACGCCCTCCTTGCCGATCGCAAGTACGACGCCCAGCGAAGGCAATACCGTCGCGCCGACCGAGCCCAGGTCCGTGTCGCTCGCATTCAGCGCCACCCAGTTCGATGGCGCGAAGTACGAAAGGACCGAGTGCAGGTCCGGCGAGAGCTGGATGACCGCGTTGCTGTAGTCGAAGCTCGACTGGGAGGCACCATTTCCGCTCACCACGTAAACGCTGCCATCAGGCCCTATCGTCGGACCCTCCGCGCTCCAGATACCCGCCTCACGCGCGCTCGGCACCTCGTACGAGACCGACGCCCCGCTCTTGAGCGGGACCCCGACCACATAACCGTGGTACGCACCGCAGTCTCCATACAGCCCGCCCAGCGGCACATAGACAAAGTCAGCACCGAGCGCCAGCGCTCCACGCTCTTGCTGCACCGCGGGGTTGGACCCGGCCGGGTCGACATCTCGCTGCGAGACAACCGACCCATCGGCAAGGCTCAGCGTGAACAGCATGTGGTGGTGGCCGCTCAGGAATGCGACGACGTACAGCCTGCCGGTGACCGGGTCGGCGGCGGGAGTGCCCGTGATACCGGTGACCGGGCCGATGTCGCCGCACGGCAATGAGCCGGAGGCCACCGGTTCGCCGAGATGAACCTTCCAGACCACCGATCCGCTGAACAGGTCCAGCGCGTACACGGTGTTGTTTTCGGTTGCCGCCAGGACGTGGCCCGCGACGATCAGTGGGGACGCATAGACGGCGCCGTCGAGGTGCGCCGTCCAGGCGATTGCGGGATTGCTGACGGGTGGAACCGCCGGCCCCAGGCCACTGCGAGCACTGTTTCGGTGGTATTCAACCCAGTCGGCCCCGAGCGCGGGGGATGGGGAGGCCTGGTGGGGAGACGGAGCAACCGATGTCTCCGGCGCCGGCGATCCCGACCCGCAGGCCGTCTGCACCAAGGCCAGAGTCAACCCAAGCAGAGTCGCGGCCAAGACCCTATCGACCGATGTCAAAGACCCCAGCTGAACTTCCGCACGGGTTCGAGCCGCGCGCGAGCGGGCGCGATGAGGCGGGCGTGTCCCTGGATCGCCACCCCGCGCTTCGGGCCCATAGCGTCCACCACCATCGCCGCCCTCGGCTCGGACTCGAGGTTGCGCAGCTTGACGCCGTCCACGTCGAACTCGAGCGCCCCCTCGTCGTCCACGGCGTACATCACCGGCGCGACATGCGGCCATCCGGACGGTCCGACGGTGGCGAAGCGACCGATTCGCTGTGACCTCAGGAACTCGATTTCGGCGTCACTGAACACCATCCGCCTTCACATCCTAGACTCAACCGTTCATGGCAAAGACGGCGGACCCAAGCGTGGAAACGATCGGCGGATATTCGGTCCGGCGCCGCGAGCGACTCGACAGGCTCGACGGCGCCTACCTCGAGCTGGAGCACGACCGCACCGGCGCCCGGCACATCCATGTCGAGTGCAACGACGACAACAACGCGTTCGCCGTCTTCTTTCCTACGGTGCCGAAGGACTCCACAGGCGTTGCGCACATCCTCGAGCACGTGGTGCTGGCGGGCTCACAGCGCTACCCGGTGCGCGATCCCTTCTTCAGCATGACGCGTCGCTCCCTGGCCACCTTCATGAATGCCATGACGAGCGCCGACTGGACGATGTATCCGTTCAGCACTCGCAACGCCAAGGACTTCATAAACCTCCTCGACGTCTATCTCGACGCGACTTTCTTCCCGCGCCTATCCGAGGACTCGTTCAAGCAGGAGGGAATTCGCTTCGAGTTCGAAGATCCGGCCGACCCGAAGAGCGGACTCCGCTACAAAGGCGTCGTCTTCAACGAGATGAAAGGCGCGCTCGCGACGCCCTCGGCTGCTGTGCAGCGGGCCGTCGGCCGATCTCTGTTTCCGGGCCTCACATACGAGCACATCTCGGGCGGAGATCCGGAAGACATTCCAAACCTCACGTGGGAGCAGCTGCGCCAGTTCCACGCCACGCACTACCATCCGAGCAACGCCTACTTCTACACGTACGGCAACAGGCCGCTCGAGGAGACGCTCGAGATCATCGAGCGCAACGTGCTCTCGCGCTTCCAGCGGATCGAGGTCGACACCAGGATCCCGGACGTCAAGCGGTTCACCAGGCCGATCAAGGCAGTCGAGCCATATCCCGTCACCGCCACCGAAGACATCACAAAGAAGTCGCAGGCCCTTGTCGCCTGGGTGACCGTGCCGACCGGCGACTCCTTCCGTCAGCTTTCGATGAAGGTGCTGACCGAGGTCGTCCTGAGCAACGCGGGATCGCCGTTGCGCAAGGCGCTCATCGACTCGGGCCTCGGTACCGCGATGGCGGACGGAACCGGCTTCCAGGACGACTACCGGGAAAGCGTTTTCGGCGCCGGCCTCAAGGACGTCGCCTCGGAGGACGCCGAGAAGGTTCAGCAGGTCGTCCTCGACACCCTCGAGCTCATAGCCGATGAAGGTGTTGACCAGGCCCAGGTGGACGCGGCGATCCACCACCTCGAGTTCGAGAAGCGCGAGCGCTCCAACGCCGGCTTTCCCTACGCCCTCAAGATGCTGTTCACGGCCCTCGCGCCCTATTACTACGGCGGCGACCCGTACGACGCCCTCAACTTCGACCTTGACCTCGAGCGCCTGCAGAAAGCGCGCGCCGACGGCCGGTTCTTCGAGAACCTCATCCGCGCCGAGCTCATCGACAACATGCACCGCGCGCTCCTGACCATCGAGCCCGATCCCGACCTCGAGGAGCGCCGGCGACGCAAGGAGCTGGATCGCCTGGCCGCGATCGAAGCCTCGCTCAGCGAGGGGGAGAAGCGGCGCATCGTCGAAGAAGCGCTGCGCCTCAAGGCGGAGCAGGAGGCCAAGCAAGACCTCTCGGCGTTGCCCACGCTCGCGCTCAGCGACATCCCGATGAAGTTCGAGGACGTTCCAAGTCGCGACACCAGGGTGGGGCTTGCGGCGATCGAGTTCTTTCCGCAGCCGACCAACGGGATCACGTACCTCGACATCCGGTCGGACTTCGCTGGCCTGAGCGCCGAGGACAAGGAGCTCCTGCCGCTCTTCAGCCGGGTCCTCACGCAGAGCGGCGCGGCAGGCCAGGACTACGTCCAGATCGCGTCCCGCACAGCTGCGGTCACCGGCGGCGTCGGAGCGGCGGCCCAGGTGCAATCCCTGGCCGCGCAGGAGGACTACCTCCAGTCATTCGTCATCTCGGGCCGGGCGCTGGACCGCAACGCAAAACCCTTCATCGACTTGCTGACCGACCTCACCGCGCGCCTGGAGCTGGAACCGAAGCGCCTGAAGGATGTCATCGCGGAGGCGGCGACCCGCCTCGAGAGCTCCATCGCCGGCCTCGGCTTCCAGTTCGCGGTCCTCCGCGCCCACTCGAAGCTCACCTCGGAAGGCGCGATCAACGACCAGCTGCAAGGGATCGGGATGCTGCACGTCATGCGCCGCCTGGCCCGCCTCGACGAAAACGAGCTCGGCGACCTGATCAAGAAGCTCGACGGCATCAGGACGCGGCTGTTTCGAGCCGGCGCCGTACGCTTTGTCGTGACCTGCGAGGAGAGCATGGTCGAAACGCTCCAGCCCCTCGTCGCCGGGCTTGTCGATGCCCTGCCGCCGGGAGGACCCGGCGGTCACCCCGAGAAGCCGAAACCTCTCGAGGACGCGCCGGAAGCCCGGACCGCGCCGGTGCCGGTCGCCTTCAACGTCCGCATCTTCAAAACGGTCCGCTACACGAGCCCCGACGCCTCTGCGCTGCTCGTGCTCGCCAACTATTTGCGCGATACGTTCCTGCACCGGGAGCTTCGCGAGAAGGGCGGCGCCTACGGCGCCTTCGCACAGGCCGGCATCGGCAGCGGAACCTTCTACTTCGGTTCGTATCGCGATCCCAACATCATCCGGACGTACGAGGTGTACGACCAGGCGGTGAAATGGGTGACCGAGAGCGAGATCGACGCCGAGGCCCTCAAGGAGGCGATCCTCGGAGCTTGCGGCGACGTCGACCCATTGGAGTCGCCGGACATCAAGGGCCGTCGCGAGGCTACCAACCGGCTCACCGGCTTCACGCGGGAGCAGAGGGAGCGTTTCAAGCAGCGACTGCTGATGGTCTCGGCGGATGACCTCCGCCGTGTTGCGCGCGCCTACCTGATGGTGGCTCACCCGGTGCAGGCAACCGTGGCCGGACCGGAGCTCGTCGAGACGGCCCGCAAAGAGCGGCCTGACCTCTTCGAGGTGGTAGCCCCGATTTAACCTGAGGCCGCATAAAATCCCGCACGTGGGTTACTGGCGGCGCGATTACTTCTGGCCGGCGGTCCTGGTCGTTGCGGGCCTCTACTTCCTGCTGAACAACCTCGGCTTGTTGGAGTGGCTGAAGCCTGAGATCGTCTGGCCCGTGGTGCTGATCGCCCTGGGCGTGTGGCTGATCATCAGGCGCTCCCGAACGTGAGCGTGGGAAGCGTTCGCCGCTACCGCAGCTTCTTCTGGCCGGCCGTCCTGATCCTGATCGGAGTCTTCGCCCTGCTCGTCAACTCAGGCGTCATCTCCACCGACCGCCTGAGCCTGCTGGCGGACCTGTGGCCCGTGATCCTCATCGTGATCGGGCTCGAGCTCCTCAGCCGCCGCGCGCTGCCAGGCCAGTCCGGAGATGTCGCCGCGGTGCTCATCGTCCTGCTCGCGGCCGGAGGCGCCATCGCCTACGTAGCCCTCGCTCCCAACCCGGGTACGACACACGCGCTCGACTCCTCGGCAGCGGTCGGGAACCTGGACCATGCCTCGCTCGAGGTCGACGCGGGCTCCGCGAACATCACGGTCGGCGGGACCAAGGCCGTTGTGCTTGATAGCGACCTCTATCACGCGCACATCACCTACTCCGGCCCGAAGCCCGACGTGAGCTTCGATCGTTCCAACGGACGCCTGCAGATCTCGCAGAGCAACAGCGGGTTTGGGTTTCAGAGCCGCCGCTTCACTCTGGACCTACAGATCAGCTCTAACGTCCAGTGGAAGATCACTTCGAACGGAGGCGCATCCACCGAGACCTTCAACCTCGGCAACGTGCCGGTCGGCTCGATCGACATCAACATCGGGGCGAGCCGCGAGGACATCACGTTGGGACCGCCCACCGGCATCGTCCCGATCACGATCAACGGCGGAGCCTTGACGGTGCACCTCCATCGACCTCCCGGCACCGGGGCCGCCGTGACTGTTTCGGGAGGAGCGGTGAGCCTCGACTTCGACGGTCACCAGAACCGCGCCATCGGCAACCTCCAGGAGTCGACCGGCAGCGGGACTGACATGTATCGAGTGGACGTCAGCGGCGGTGCATGCACCGTGACGATGGACCCGAACCCTCCCAGCGACTAGGCCTGCTCCAGCCTTCGATCCAGGGCCGCAACCCTGGCCGTGTAGGCCGCCGCAGTCTCCAGGCTGATCGCCGCGCGCAATCCGCGCGAGGCGGCGCCCACCATAGCCTCGAGCTCGCCGTCGAGAACCCCGGCGGCACGCAGCACCGGCGCCAGCGCAGCCGCCCGCTCAGCCCCTACGAGCAGCTCCGCCTGATCGGTGCCCAGCGCCGCCAGGGCATCCGCCTCGCGCTCCAGGCGCCGCGCCAGGGCCAGACCTTCTTCGTTTCCCACATCCGCGCATCGCAGCCCTCCTGCCCTGGCCGCCGCGCCTGCCAGGCGCCCTTCCAGCAAGCGGCCGGCGCCCACCTTGTTGGCGGCGATCGCGGGAGTCAACCCGACCAGCTGCTGCTCGCCCACGGTGACTCCCCGGCGGATCAACTCGGCGACCACCGCCGCGGGGGGCGTCTCGTCGACGCGGAAGAGGTTCATCGACAGCTGCACCCGGCCGCCCGGGAGCTCGAACACGAGAGCTTGCACGCCACGCATCCCGGCCTGCGACTCGCGCAGCGAGCGCGCAAGCGCACGCGCGTGCGCCACGTCCATCTCGGGCAGCATTACGTTGAAGGCGACCAGGGTCAGCCGCGCGCCCACTGAGACGCCGCCCGCGGTGGGGTGGAGGTCGGGGCCGCCGAGGTCAGGGACGGCGCGGCCGGCCCTGATGTCGGCCAGCGAGCGATGGTCCCCGTACCAGAAGACCGGCACGCGCAGCTCGCTCCAGATCCGCTCGCCGACCTCTCGTGCAAGGTCACGGGCCGCGGCCAGGGTGCTCTGACCAAGCGGCACGATCGGGACCACGTCCGCGGCTCCGACGCGTGGGTGGACGCCCTCGTGCGCCCGCACGTCGATGTGCTCCACCGCGGCGGCTACCGCTGCCAGCAGCGAGTCGATGAGCCTTGCTTTTTGCGCTGCGAGCGATATGACGACCCGGTGATGATCGTGATCCGGGTCGACATCGAGCACGTATCCGCCACCTGACGCGCCGGCGCCGGCAATGGCCGCGATGACAGCATCGCTCCGGCCCTCGGAAAAGTTGGGGACAGATTCGAAGAGGCGTTCCGATTCCACCAGGTTGTTAGGGTAAGTGGCCGTGCCTGGGCCTGTCGCGCTCGTCTACGGGGACGAGCTCATGAAGCACCACCTGTCGGATCAGCATCCGCTGCAGCCGATCCGCGTGAAGCTCGCCGTGGACCTCATCCGTTCGACCGGTCTCATCGAGCACGCGCACATGCTGCCACCTCGCCGCGCGACGATCCAGGAGCTCGAGCTGGTCCACTCGCGCCGCTACGTCGAGCTTGTCCGCAAACTCAGCGACCCGAATCAGCGCGACAGCGTTTCGCCCGACGAGATGGACAAGGTGGGTTTCGCATCGGCGGACAACCCCATCTCGGATGAGCTTCACGAGGGCGCTGCGCTCGTTGCCGGCGCGACCCTCGTGGCGGCGCAGGCGATCGAAAGCGGCGCCGCGCTCCACGCCTTCAGCCCCTCAGGCGGCCTGCACCACGCCCATCGTGAGCGGGCCTCCGGGTTCTGCACGTACGACGACCCGGCCATCGCCTGCAGGTGGCTCAAGGATCAGGGTCATCGTGTCGCTTACGTGGACGTCGACGTCCATCACGGCGACGGCGTCGAGGATATCTTCCAGTCCGATCCCGACATCCTCACCATCAGCCTTCACGAGAGCGGCCGCTACCTGTTCCCCGGCACCGGCTTTCCCGAGGACTGCGGCGTCGGTGCCGGCCGCGGCTCGGCGGCCAACCTGCCCTTCCTTCCGTACACATGGGACGAGCCATGGCTCCAGGGGTTCGAGAAGGTCGTGCCGGCGCTCCTGCGCCGCTTCAAGCCGACCGTGCTCGTGACCCAGAACGGCTGCGACACGCACTACCTCGACCCGCTCGCCCACCTGGCGGCGACGACGCGGATCTGGCCGCGCGTAGGCCAGGTTTTCCACGAGCTGGCGCACGAGCTCTGCGACGGCCGCTGGCTGGCGCTGGGCGGTGGGGGATACGCGATCTACGAGGTGGTGCCGCGCGCGTGGACCCTGCTGTTTGCCGAAATGGTGGAGCGCCCCGACCTGGCGGCCGAGGTCAACGACCCGTCAGAGGTCGTTCCAGGCGTCGAGGTGCAGGAGCGAGTGTGGGGGGCTCTGCGGAAGGATCTCGCGCACCTAGGAGAGGTACACGGGCTCGACTTCGGCTAGAGGCTAGCCGGCGTAAGTACGCAGGCAGCGCGTGCAGATCCGCGCCCGCACGCTCTTGCCGGCCACGGTCACCCGGCCCATCTGGAGGTTGGGCAGGAACCTCCGGTTGACCCGGTTCTTGGCGTGACTGACGTGGTGTCCGTATTGCGGCTCTTTGCCGCAGATCGCGCAGCGTTTTGCCATGAGGCACCTTCCGATTGGGAGTACAGACAAAATGACCCACGCGACCGTCGCGGGTGATCCGAATTGTACCATGGGCTTCCATGGCCTCAAAGACCACCACCGCCCTCATCCAGGCCCGCCAGTGGGGCCGGATCGAAGTTTTCCCGTCCGCCGTGGGCGCGATCGCGGCCCACGCCGCGCTGGGCTGCTACGGCATCACGGGCATGGCTGCGCGCGGGCTGCGCGACGGCGTGGCCGAGCTACTGCATCGAGGAAACGTCGATCGGGGCGTCGAGGTGGTCGACATGGAGGGCGGGCTGGCGATCGACGTCTTCGTCATCGTCCAGTACGGCATCCGTATCTCGGAGGTCGCCCACAATCTCCAGCAGGCGGTCAAGTTCGAGGTGGAGCGGTCGGTCAACGTCCCGGTGGCGCGGGTCAACGTGAACGTCCAGGGCGTTCGCGAAGAGCGGCGCTGACCGGTGTCTGAGCACAGGACTCCAGGGGTGGACGGACCCCTCTTCAAGCGGGCCCTGCTGGGGAGCCTGAGCTGGCTCTCCTCCAACCACGAGGAGGTGAACCGGCTCAACGTGTTCCCCGTCCCGGACGGTGACACCGGCACGAACATGCTCCTGACGCTTCAATCCGCGGTCGAAGACATCAAGGAATCGAACGCCGCCGAGGTGAGCAAGATCGCCAAGCTGGCGTCCCACGGCAGCCTGATGGGCGCGCGCGGCAACTCGGGCGTGATCCTGTCGCAGATCTTCCGCGGTTTCGCCCGGGCTGTGGAGGGCAAGAGCTCCCTGACGCCGGCAGAGCTGGCGACCGCGTTCGAAGAGGCCGCCAACGCGGCATACCGGGCCGTGAACAAGCCGACCGAGGGCACGATCCTGACCGTCGCGCGTGAGGCGGGCCGGGCCGCGGCGGCGGCGGCCGGCAGTCCGGATGCGACCGTGCCGATGGTCATCGCTGCAGCGGCCTCCGGCGCCAGGGACGCGGTGCTGAAGACACCCAGCCAGCTCCAGATCCTCCGCGATGCGGGCGTCGTCGATGCCGGAGGTTTCGGTCTACAGATCATCCTCGAAGGCATGCTCAAGACGATCGAAGATTCGGAATCGTCACTCGCGGCCCTGGCCGCGGTCCGGCCTGTGACGCCTCCCGCCTCTCAGGTGTCCGTTGCCCTGCCGGAAGGAGGTTGGGGTTACTGCACCGAGTTCCTCATCGAAGGCACCCACCTCGACCTGGACCGGATCAAGACGCAGATCGAGGCGCTGGGCAACTCGGTGCTCGTCGTCGGCGAGCCGGAGCTGGTCAAGGTTCACGTCCATACGGATGACCCGAGCCGGGTCATCACCCTCGCCGGCGGCTACGGCAAGCTGCTCAAGCTAAACGTCGGCGACATGTCGACGCAGCACCGGCGAATCCTCGAGGGCGAGGGCCAGGCCTCCGCAGCGTCGCGATCGAACGGCGTCGGAGTGGTCGCTGTCGTAGCTGGTCGCGGGCTCGTCGACATCTTCCGCGGGCTCGGCGTCGATGCCATCGTCGAGGGGGGGCAGACGATGAATCCCAGCACGCAGGACATGCTGACCGCGATCGAGTCCGTGCCCTACGACGAGGTGATCCTTCTGCCCAACAACAAGAACGTGATCCTCGCGGCCAAACAGGTGCTTGGGCTGACCAAGAAGAACGTTCACGTGATCGAGACGCACAGCGTCCCCCAGGGAGTCGCGGCCGTCGTGGCATTCCGAGGCGACCGGTCCGGCGCCGACAACCGGACCGGCATGAAAGCTGAGGCGGAACGCGTGCAGACGATCGAGGTCACGCATGCCGTGCGGGACACGCGCTCCAACGGCCTGAAGGTGAAGAAGGGCGATGTCATCGGCCTGATCAACGACAAGCTCGAGTTTGCGGGCACCGACTACGGCGAGGTCGTGAACAAAGCGCTGGGCAGGCTAGGCGCCGATTCCTACGAGCTCGTCACCGTCTATCGCGGCGAGGGCGCAAGCGACGACGAGCTCCAGAAGCTCGAATCGGACATTCGATCGACTCACCCAGGTCTCGAGGTCGAGGTCCAGCAGGGCGGGCAGCAGCACTACCCGTTCATCCTGTCGGTCGAATAGAACAGCAGGGTGAAGCGAACTTTCGCGGTCGTCACCGACTCGACTTCCGACCTGCCCGACGCGTGGCGCGAGCGTTACGACATCGAGGTCGTCCCGCTGAAGGTCCTGTTCGGCGAGGAAACGTTCCGCGACGGCGTGGACATGAACAACGAGGAGTTCTTCGCCAGGCTCGCGGCATCGAGCAAGCTGCCCACGACCTCGGCCCCGTCTCCGGGCGAGTTCGCCGAGATGTACACCCGGCTGGCCCAAGACCACGACGGTTGCATCTCGATCCACATCGGAAGGCAGCTGTCCGCCACAGCTGAAGCCGCACGGGTGGGCGCTGAGTCTGTGGAAGGCTTTCGCGTCAACGTCATCGACAGCGGTACCGTGACCATGCCGATGGCGTTCCTCTGCAAAGTGGCGGCGGAGTGCTCGAGCCTCGAGGAGGCAACCGAGGCCGTCGAGCGGCGCGCTCCGCATTGTCGAGTCCTCGCACTGCTCGACACGCTGCGCTATATCGAGATGGGCGGCAGGGTGAACAGGGCGACGGCGATGATCGGCACGATGCTCGACCTCAAGCCACTCCTGCTCGTTGCCGGCGGCGAGCAGGTGAAGGCGGTCGATCGCGTGCGAACTCGGTCTCGCGCCATCCCGCGGATGATCGAGTTCTTAGAGAAGGATCTTCCCGTCGAGCACGTTGCCGTGGTGCACGCGCAGGCGCCCGAGGAGGCCGAGCGGATCGCCGCCGACCTTCGCGGCCGGCTCCCCGACCTCGAGGTGCCGGTAGGACAGATCGGCTGTGTTCTCGGCACGCACACGGGCCCCAAAGCCCTGGGCGTCGTCTACATCAAGAAGTAGTCGTCGCCCGCCCGCTGGCTGTGAAAACGATGCTGCGGCCCGGGCGAGGCCACACGCGAAGCAGCGGCGGCGTGAGTGCGATGACCCGCGGCAGTACCTTGAGCGCGAGCCTGTACGTTCGTTGCTGACCAGGCCCCCAGGGCAGGCCGTACTGCTCGCGCAACGCCGGCGTCAGGAGTCCGGTCGTGACCACGTTCAAGGGGATCATCACCGGGCCGGGCAGCAGGCGCACCCTCGGCCGCATGATCTGCTCGGCCAGCTCGCGTGCGCGCGCATCTACGCGCACCGGCCCCTCCGACACCATCTGCTCGAGATAGGCGTCGAAGTCGCTCACGGTGCTCGGGAAGCGATCGCTGGGAATCCCCAACAGCTCGCCCAGCAGCTTGAACTCCTGATGGAACTCCTCGCGTTCGCGCGGCAGCAGGCGCTGCACGAAAGCCTCATAGGTCACCAGGGCCGTGTCTGCCAGCGTCGCGTAAACCCACAGCAGGAGGTCGGGATCCAGCGCGCGGTAGCCGGGGCCCTGAACTTTTGCGTGCGCCTGGTTGACGCCGCGAGCGGCGGCCAGCGCGGTGTCGCGATCGCCGAACACGATCGCCATCGTCATGCGGATCGTCCGGCGCAAGCGCCTGATCGGATGCGCGCGGAAGTCCGAATGCTCATCGACACCCGCCGCCACCATCGGATGCGCCAGCTGCATCAGCAGCGCACGCCCTCCACCCAGCAGAAGGATGTTCTCCCGGTTCACTCGCCGGGTGATCGAGTGGTCTTCGAACAGGCCGGACCTCACGCCGCCGCTTTGGCCATCTCCGAGTCGACAGCGTCGAACATCGGCTTGTAGTAAGCCCCGATCTCAGCCAGGATAGTGTCCATGTTGTACGTTCCAAGCTTGGCGGCGTCGGTCTGAACGGCGTTCTCCGCGCTGGTGATGGCGGAGTCGTCACCCGCCGCAACCCCGGCCAGCAGCTTGCCAAAATCGGTCACGAATGTCCCGAAGTCGACCATCAGGGCATGGAGCTCGGCCGGCAGGCCAGGCGCACTCGAGAGCTGGAGCGCCTTGTCGACGTGCGTCTTCATGGTGGTCAGTGTCGTCGTGGCACCGGAGAGGTCGGCGTTGGCGACCTGCGAACTTAGCATCTCGAGGTCGATCGCTGCGTCGAAGTAGGCCTGAAAGAACTGCCCGTCCTGCACATAGCCGGCGGCTGCTGTCTTGGCGATGGAAAGGGCTTTGCGCGCGTGGTCGATCTTCGTTCCCTCTTTGTCCAAGTTGCCGCGGGCTGCCAGCGTGAGCCACTGCTGCCCACCAAGGCTTGCCCTGGCCGACACGAGAGACTTGTCGTCCTGGGTATCCGTCGTGCCCGCTGCTTTCTCGTTGGCCACGAACTGGTCGAACAGGGCGCGCTCCTGCTGGGGATCGGGGCTCGAGCTGCTGCTAAGAGTGTTGAACTTAGCGTTGAGGTCGGTGAAAGTCGCAGTGAGGCTGTTCTGATGCGAGATCACCGTGCTCAGCGTCCTGTTGGCATTCCCAACCTTGGTTTGGGCATAGGCGAGGCCAGTAACCGCATAGCCGATGATTCCGGCCAAGACGATGACGATGATGACGACGGCGATGATGGTCGTACGCAGGCCTCTTGACCTACTGGAGGCCCGCACGGGTTCGCCGGCCGGCGTTGGAGGCGGAGGCGGTGCGTCCGGAGGAGGTATCACTCTGTGAGCATAATTGTCCTTCCGCGGACGCTCGACGCGCCGGTCTCCGCGTTGCCCAAGGTCAAGCCGGCCGACGTGAAGCGCCTGGCCAGGCTCGGCATCGAGACGATTCGCGACCTACTCCTGACCTTGCCGTTCGATTGGGAGACGTTCGGAGCGCCCGCCGAGGTGGCGCGGCTTGTGGCCGGCCAGCAGGCGACGGTGATCGGCACCATCAGCGCGATCAGCGCCAAGCAGTCGCTTCGCAAGCGGATCCGCCTCACCGAGGCGACACTCCGCGACGATTCGGGCGCGGGCCTCAAGGTGGTCTGGTTCAACCAGCCCTTCATTGCGCGGCAGCTGCACAAGGGTGATCGGATCGCGGTCGCCGGAACGGTCAAGGAGTCGCGATACGGCGCGATGCTCGAGATGCAGAACCCGCACCACGAGAAGCTCGAGGACGACGATGATGTGCCGCCCTCACGCGTAGGCGGACTGATGCCCAAGTACCACCTCGTCGCCGGCCTCAGCTCGCGAAAGATGGCGGGGTGGATCGAGTCGGCGCTGCCGATTGCAGGGGAGCTCGAAGACCTGCTCCCGGAGCGGGTGCGCGAACGCCACCGGCTCCTTCCGGTCGCGGACGCCGTCCGCCTCGGGCACCGGCCGGACACGTATGACCAGTGGCGCGACGCTCGCCGGCGCATGGCGTTCGCCGAGCTGTTCGAGCTTCAGGCGGCCTTCGCGCTCATGCGCGCAAGCATCGCGGCCGAGCCGGCCACGCCAATCCCATACAGGCAGGAGGTGATCGACACGTTCAAGGCCGGCCTCGGTTTCGAGCTGACCCGCGCGCAGCGACGCTCCACGTGGGACGCCTTCCAGGATATGGCGAAGCCGGTGCCGATGAACCGACTCTTGAATGGTGACGTCGGGTCTGGGAAAACGGCGGTGGCCGCCGCTTGCGTGGCGATGGCGCACGCGGCCGGCCTCCAGTCGGTGGTCATGGCGCCAACGGAGATCCTCGCCCGCCAGCACCTCCACCGTTTTCGTACCTACCTGGAAGCGAGCTTTCCAGGCCTCACGGTCGAGCTCCTGGTCGGCGGGCAGAGTGCGGCCGAGCGACGGCGGGTCAGGGCGGCTGCCGCCTCCGGCCACTGCGCGCTGGTCGTGGGTACTCACGCGCTGATCGAGGAGGATGTCGAGTTCACGGACCTCGGCCTCGCGGTGGTCGACGAGCAGCATCGATTCGGCACGCGGCAGCGCGAGTTGCTCCGCGCGAAAGGACGTGGCCGGCCGCACTTCCTCGCCATGACCGCGACACCCATCCCGCGCACTCTTGCGCTCGCCTCTTACGGCGAGATGTCGGTATCGGTGATCGACGAACAGCCGCCGGGCCGCACGCCGGTCGAGACCGAGGTGCTCGAGCCCGATCAGCGCCAGCGCGCCTACGACCTCGTGCAGGAGCACGTGCAGGCCGGGCGCCAGGCATTCGTCATCTGCCCCCTGATCGAGGAGTCCGAGGCGGTGGTCGCCAGGTCCGCGACCGCCGAGTTCGAGCGACTGCAGAAAGATGTCTTCCCCGACCTGCGCATGGGCCTGGTCCATGGGCGCCTCAAGGAGAAAGATGAGGTGATGCGCGCGTTTGTCTCGGGTGAGGTGCAGGTGCTGGTCGCGACGGCGGTGGTCGAGGTGGGCGTCGACGTGCCGAACGCTACCGTGATGATGATCGAGGGAGCTGACCGCTTCGGGCTCGCGCAGCTGCATCAGTTCCGTGGCCGGGTTGGCCGCGGAGCGGAACAGAGCTACTGCCTGCTGCTGACCGATGATCCAACCGAACCTGCCCTGAACCGCTTGAACCTCATGAAGCAGATTCGCGATGGCTTCAGGCTCGCTGAGGAGGACATGCGCATTCGCGGGATGGGCGAGCTGATGGGGTCGCGCCAGCACGGCATGTCCGACCTGGCGATGCAGGCTCTGCAGCAGCCCGAGCTGCTGAGCGAGGTGCGGCAGGAGGCGGAGAGCCTGCTGCAGACGGACCCGGGGTTCGATCAGAATCCCCTGCTCAAGGCAGCCGTTGCGCGCCGCCTGGATCTGACCTCGATCAGTTAGGCGAGTAAGCCGCCGTCAGCATCCCGAAGTACGTCGGGGCCTCGTACGAGATGAGCCGGCCGGTCCAGCCGGCCGTCGCGCCGTGCAGGATGAGCATCTGCCACCAGCTGTCGGCCTTGGCCTCCTCCACGAGCTCCGCCGGGATCTCACTGAGCCGGTCGAGGCCGCCGGTCCGCACGAGCTCGCAGATCAGCGCGTCGTATTTCTGCGCGCTTGCGTGGTAGCCGTACGGACCGCCCTCGAGGTGCGCGTGGCCGTGGTCGGCGCTGGCGATGAACGCCACGCGGCGTCCGCATCTCGCCGCGGCCTGCGCGATCGCGGCGCCGGCGGCGATATGCGCTTCGGCCGGGAGGTCGCGAGCAGGGGTTACCACCACGAGCGGGACGGGAGGGTCGTGCCGGCCGCCCATGAACCAAAGCGGTATGAGCACCCCCCAGTCCATCGGCGCCACCGCTGTCTCCGGGTCGTTGGAGCCGAAGCTGACGCCAACCGAAGGCACTTCGGCGGCGGCCAGCGACTCGAGCACCAGCCAGGCCAGGTCATTGGCCGACGGTACGTCCAGTGCGACCGACGGAGGAGCGCCGGCGAGGCGGCCCGCCACCCGGCCCGCCACGACGACGCCGAGGGCGTTGGCGATGTGGACGTTGTGCGGGGTTGCCACGATCACGGCCTCGGGCCGTGCATCCGCGAATAGACGTCCGAGCTCTTCCATGCCGGCGCGGGTCGATATCGCGAGCAAGCGCTCGCCGGGTGAGCAAGCCTCGGCGATCGCAATCCCACCGTGAGGAGCGATCGCGGCGAATACCAACGGCATCCGCCGATACTAGCCACCTATGGAACAACTCTCGCCGCTTCGGTTGACGGAGTACAGCCACGGGGCCGGTTGAGCCTGCAAGCTCAGCCCGGTGGAGCTAGGGCAGGTGCTGGGGGCGTTGCCCCCGATCGTCGACCCCAACGTGCTGGTCGCGACGGCCGGCCGCGATGACGCGGCGGTCTATCGAATCGCGCCCGACCGCGCACTCGTGGCGACCGTCGATTTCTTCACGCCCATCGTCGACGACCCGGCGGAGTTCGGTGCGATCGCCGCTGCGAACGCTCTCAGCGATATTTACGCGATGGGCGCCCGGCCGCTCTTTGCGCTCGGCATCACGGCGTTCCCTCGCGAGAAGCTGGGCACCGGGCTGCTGGAAAAGATCGTGGCTGGTGGAGCGGGCAAGATGGCCGAGGCTGGAATCGCCGTCGTTGGCGGGCACTCAGTGGACGACGCGGAACCTAAGTTTGGATACGCCGTGACCGGTGAGGTGCACCCGGACCGCGTGATCGCGAACGACGGGGCGCATCCCGGCGACATTCTCTTTTTAACCAAGCCGCTTGGCTCGGGCCTGGTCGCCACCGCGATCAAGCGCGGCCTCTGTCCTCGCCCGCTCGAGCGCGAGGCAGTGGCTGTGATGTCTCACCTCAACCGCGCCGCATCTGAGGCGATGCTCGGGGCGCGGGCGACCGCGGCTACAGACGTCACCGGCTACGGGCTCATCGGCCACCTCTCCAACCTCAAGGGAGGGGCCGACATCGAGCTGAGCGCTGTCCCGTTCATGAGCGGCGTGAAGGAGCTCGCGGAGAAGGACCTGTTTCCCAGTGGCAGCCGGCGCAACCACGCCGCGTATCGCGAGATGGTCGATTGGGGCGGGATCTCCGAGCTCGACCAGCTGCTGCTCTGCGACGCGCAGACGAGCGGTGGCCTGCTGGTCGCCATCCCACCGGAGAATGCGGCAGGTTTCGAGAAAGCGATGAGCGCGGAGCTGTACCGGCCGGTGCGTATCGGCACCATCACCGGCAGAGGCACGATTCGGGTTTCCGCCTGATACATGCCTGGTCTGCGCGTCAGCGGGGGAGAGGCTAGAGGCCGGCGGCTGAAGGCGCCGAAAGGAATCCGGCCCACCCAGGGCATGGTCAAGCAGGCCATCTTCAACCTGGTCGGGCCAGGCATCGAGGGAGCGCACGTGCTTGACCTGTTCGCGGGGTCGGGAGCTCTCGGGATCGAGGCGCTGTCGCGCGGCGCGGCGGGCGTCACGTTCGTGGACCACCAGGCCCGCGGTCTTGCTATCCTGCGCCAGAACTTGGACTTACTCGGTTTCAAAGAGCGCGTGCATGTCATTCGAGGAGATGTCGTGCGGTGGCTCGAGGCGTCGCCCGACGAGGTCAGGCGCGCGGGCCTCGTGTTTCTCGATCCTCCATATGACGATGTCGTGCTCGATCGCGCACTGCGGGTGCTTGACCGAAACGCGGAAGAGGTGACGGTGGTCGCGGAGCACTCGAGACGTCAGCAGATGCCGGCGCTGGTCCGCCTCCAGGTCGATCGCGAGCGCCGGTATGGCGACACGATCGTCACGGTGTTCAGGGCTTGAACGCCAAGGTGCAGGGTGGCTCGCTGCGTCCGAAAGCGAAAACCGCTGTTTATCCCGGCAGTTTCGACCCTTTGACCAACGGACACCTTGACGTGGTCGATCGCGCGCTGGGAATCTTCGACAAGCTCATCGTGGCGGTGGCCGGCAATCCTGAGAAGCGCCAACCCCTATTCACGGTGGAGGAGCGCATGCACCTGATCAGCGCATCGCTGAAGGGCCGCGAGCGCGTCGAGGTGGCGAGCTTCAAAGGGCTGACCGTGGAGTTCGCCCGCTCCCGAGGCGCGAACACGCTGGTGAAGGGGTTGCGTGCGTACTCAGACTTCGACGCCGAGCTTCAGCAGGCCCTTATGAATCGCAAGCTCGCGCCCGACATCCACACCGTGTTCCTTATGTCGAGCTTCGCGCACATCTACGTCTCGTCAAGTATCTTGAAGGACATCGCCAGCTATGGCGGGAACGTGTCCGACCTCGTTCCGCCCCCGGTTGCCAGAGCGCTCAAGGAGAAGTACAGATAAAGGTCGACGAGTTGCTTGACCGTATCGACTACCTGATCCAGAACGCGCGCCACGTTCCGCTGTCCACCCAGGTGATGGTCAACGAGGACGAGATGATGGAGCTGATCGACCAGGTCCGCTTCAACTTGCCTGACGAGATCAAGCAGGCCAACTGGACTGTGTCGGAGCAGCAGCGCATCATCAGCGAGGCGCATGCAGAGGCGGCGCGCATCATGTCCCGGGCGAACGAGCGCGCGGAGGAGACCGCCTCGGAGCACGAGATCCTGCGCAGGGCCGAACGTCACTCCGCCCAGGTGATCAAGGATGCCCAGGCGAAGTCCGACCAGATCATCCGCGAAGCAGAGGGCTACGCGATGGAGCAGCTCAAGCAGCTGGAAGCACACCTGGGCCGCACGCTGGCGACCGTGCGCCGCGGGGTCGAGGCGCTGCAGACGAACCAGCCGCCTACCGAGGAGAACGCCGACCAGGCCACCGGTTCCTGAACGGGACCAGCCGGTTCCCGTAAACTTCTCAAGCTCATGGCTCTACCAAAGGTCAAGCTATCCAAGTCCAAGAAAGGACGCCGCCGCTCCCATCTGGCGCTGGCGCTCGTGCAGATCCAGCCGTGCCCGAACTGCAAGAAGCCGAGGCGGCCGCACTCGATCTGCACCAACTGCGGCTTCTACAAGGGCCGCGAGGTAATCAAGACCGCATAAAGAATGAGAGGCAACCCGGATGGTTTCCTCTCATCGCGCGTGCGGCTGCGCCGCAGGCGCTGCTCTCCTTCCGGTATTCGGATGGGATTATGTGATCTGTCTCTCCTCACCACGAGATGGCACATTCATGGGCGCGGGTTAGACGGCCTGGCGAAGCCAGGCCTAGACGCAACGATTTGACCGAATAGATGGCCAAAGTCGCCTTCATCTACCCCGGCCAGGGCTCACAGCAGCCTGGCATGGGGGCCGAGC
Source organism: Candidatus Dormiibacterota bacterium (assembly GCA_003151935.1). Lineage (GTDB taxonomy): Bacteria > Chloroflexota > Dormibacteria > Dormibacterales > Dormibacteraceae > Palsa-870. Next base: position 22,595 of record PLYZ01000050.1, read on the forward strand.
TGCTCACCGACCCGGAGGTCGGAGATCTCTGCGACAGGTGCTCATCCTCCGCCGGCGTCGACCTGCGGCGGCTGCTCACCATCGCCGGCGATGACGAGCTGCGGCTGACCCAGAACGCACAGCCGGCTCTGTGCTTTGTCGGCATCGGCCTGACCATCCTTCTTCGCCGCCATGGCGTGGAGCCGACCGCGGCCGCCGGTCACTCGGTGGGTGAGTACACCGCTCTGGCGGCCTCCGGAGCGGTCAGCGCCCACCAGGTGATCAGGGCCGTCTTCGAGCGTGGCAAGGCCATGGCTGAGGCCGCTCCCGCCGGCACGAGCTCGATGGCCGCGGTACTAGGTCTCGACTCCCAGGCTGTCGAGCTCGCCCTTGCGGGGATGGACGACGCCTGGCCGGCCAACTACAACACGCCGACCCAAACTGTGATCGCGGGCACGACTGCCGGTCTCGAGGAGGCCACCAAGCGCCTCCAGGCCGCAGGCGCGAAGCGCGTGATCCCGCTCAACGTCAGCGCTGCGTTCCACACGCCACTGATGGCGCCGGCGGCTGAGCGGCTGCGCGCCGCCCTCGATCGCATCGAATGGCGGGCTCCCCGCGTCCCGGTCATGGCGAACCTCACCGGCCGCGCTCACCAGGGAGGCGACCGCATCCCGCAGGTGATGGAGATGCAGCTCCGTTCGCCGGTGCTATGGGCCGCCTGCGTCCGCACCCTGGCCGAGATGGAATGCTCCACGTTTCTCGAGGTCGGGCCCAAGCGCGCACTGACGGGGATGATGAAAGAGCTAGCGCCGACAGCAACCGCGGTCGCAGTAGGCACCCCCGAAGCCGTAATGCAGCTGCAGATCGCATAAACGCATCCCCTCCCCCGTTCAGGGGGGAGGGCCAGGGTGAGGGGCGGGAAAGAAAGCATCTGATCCGGGCCACTTGGAGCCGGGGTCCCCGGCCGTGTAGAGTAAACGCGAGATGGAAACTCAAAAACTCAGCTTCGAGGATTTCAAGAACATCGTGGTCGAGCGCCTGGGCTGCGAGCCTGAACAGGTGACGATGGACGCCTCCTTCCAGGAGGACCTCAACGCCGATTCGCTCGATCTGGTCGAGCTGATCTACGCCTTCGAGGAGAACACTGGATTGGAGATCCCCGACGAGGACGCGGAGAAGATCACGACCGTCGGGCAAGCGTGGGAGTACATCCAGGAGAAGGCCGCCTCATAGCACAGCCCCAGGCCGCACCCGCGGCCCCGTCCCTACAGCAGCTCCAGCAGAAGATCGGAATTCACTTTCGCGACCCGAGCCTCCTGCTCGAAGCCGTAACGCACAGCTCGTTCGCCAATGAGAGCCCACATCTCTCCCCTCGTGACAACGAGCGCCTCGAATACCTCGGCGACGCCGTCCTGCAGCTGATCACGGCGGAGTACCTGTACAAGCACCACCCCGGAGCGGCTGAGGGGGAGCTCACGCAGACTCGCTCGGCGATGGTGAACACAAACACGCTGGCTCAGCTCGCCGAGCAGCTGGACCTGGGCAGCTATCTCTACCTTGGCAAGGGCATCGCCAAGGGAGGGGGGCGCAGCTTGAAATCGTTGCTCGCGAACGCATTCGAGGCCGTGCTTGGCGCGATGTTCCTTGATGCCGGCTACGACGCCGCTTATCACTACTACCTGAATCGTTACCGCGCGCTGGAGTCGCCGGTGCGGGACGAGAACTTCAAAGGACGCCTGCAGCAGGTGGCGCAGGAGCGCTTTGGGGACACGCCCTTCTACGACAGCGAGGGCGCGAAGGTCGGCACGCATCGCGAGTACACCTCGGTCGTCTTCGCAGGCGCCGAGCCTCTTGGCACGGGACATGGTGCGAGCAAGCAGGAGGCGGAGCAGGACGCCGCACGGGCCGCTCTTGAGAGCCTGCTGGGTACGGCGGAGCTGGGCCAGCCCAAGCCTGCAAAGACGCCTCGGCCGCGCGCGCGCCGGACACCGCGCACGCCTCGGAGCTCAGCTCGGCCTGAAGCCGGCGCGGCCTCAGAGGTGGCTGAGGTGATCCCGCTCCCCGAGCCTGCCGCCCAGCCACTGCCCGAGCCACAGCCCGCTCCGGAGGTTGTGCACAGGGAGCCGCGGAGCCGCCAGTTCGGCGAACCCCTGGAATAGCCCCTTTCCACATGTTGTACCCGGGGCGGAATTGACCCCTATATCTGCCACAATGGCAGGGCTTTGTTCCTCCGCTCGCTGAGCCTGCTCGGCTTCAAGACCTTCGCCCGGCAGACCGAGATCCGGTTCGAAGGCGGCGTCACGGCGATCGTGGGCCCCAACGGCTCCGGCAAGACCAATATCGTCGACTCCATCAAATGGGTCCTCGGCGCCGGCCAGGCCCGCGACCTCCGAGGCAAGAAGATGGAGGAGGTCATCTATGTCGGAGGCGAAAGGCGGTCGCGCGCGGCTTTCGCGGAGGTCACCCTCGTTTTCGACAACACGGCGGGCCGCCTGCCGGTCGACTACCACGAGGTCGCGATCAAGCGGCGGGTGGAGCGCGACGGCGAGAGCGATTACTTCCTCAACGGGACTCGCGTGCGGCGGCGCGACCTCATCCACATGCTCTCCTCGACAGGCCTCACCGTGGACTCCTACGCCATCATCGACCAGCACGACATCGAGTCGATCGTCGTGTGCTCGCCGGGCGAGCGCCGGCAGCTGCTCGAAGAGGCGGCCCAGGTGCGCGGGGTGAAGGCGCGCCGGCAGGAGGCCGCGCAGCGCCTGGCCGAGCTGGCCGCAAACCTGCTCCGACTCGAAGACCTGAGGTCTGAGATCGAGCCTCGTCTCGAGGTCCTACGCGTGCAGGCGGCAGCCGCCCAGGAAGCGTCTGAGGCATCCGCCCGGCTGGAGCTGCTTCGAGGAAGCATCGTGTGGGAGGAATGGCGAGAGGCGCGCGACGCACATCGACGGGCGACGTCCCAGGTCCAGGGGCTGGAACGTCGCCTTGTGGAGGCGCGCGAGCTGGCGCAGTCGTCGGAAGCGGAGTTTCAGACCTGGCGCACGGAGATCCAGGCCGCGCAGGATCGCCGCCTCGCCCGGCAGCGCAACCTGGGCCATCTCAGGCTCGAGTTGGCGGAGGCGGACCACGCGCTAAGGCTCACTGAGGAGCGCGCGCAGAACACGGTCGCTCTGGCCGACTCTGCACGCCGCGAGGAGGCGGACAACCGGTCGGTTTCAGCCGCTGCCGAAGCGCTCAGAGGCCAGCTGACGGAGGAGCTCGAACAGGCTCGTCACGCGCTGGAGAGCGTGCCCGAGGCGCCGGCCCTACCAGAGGCGCCTGACGCGGCCGAGGTTCAGCGCGCGCGGCGCGGCGCCGAGCAGGCTCGCCAATCCGCGAGCGCGACCTCTTCCACCATCGCGGCCCTGCGCACGCGCAGGGAGTTCCTGGAGGACCAGGCCGCCCGCCTCGAATCGATGGCGGAGGCGGCGAAGCTCGTTCCGGGCGCGCAGGCGCTGCTCGAGCGCGCCAGAACCGAGTCCGCCGAAGCCGAAGCCGCCGCCGTGATGGTCGCGCGGCTGCGCTCGGAGCTGGATGGCCTCGACGCTCTCCGGCCTGAATCCGCTCCCGGGCTCAGCCGGCTGTGCGATGTGGTCACACCTGAGGCCGGCTACGAAGCGGCCTTTTCCGCCGTGCTGGGACCGCTGGTCGACGCTCTCGTCGCGCCCGATGAGTTGAGCGCCGTCAAGACCACTGCGGACCGGCAGCGGACGGTGTTGTTTCCAATCGCCGTCCCTGACGCTCGAGCCGGATCGCTCTTCGAGCACGTGCGCTGCCAGGATGGCTACGAGCAGATCGCGCGCCGGCTGCTCGGCCACGTCGTCGTGGGCGAAGAGGTCTCTCTGGACGGCGTCTATCGAGAGCCGGGCCTGGTGCGCGCGGGCACCGATCCTCGGGTCGCCATCGACGTCCGGCGGCGTGAGCTTCGGGAACGACTCGAGAGCCTGGAGCCTCAGGCGGCGCGCGCCGCGGATGCGAAGAGGCGGTTCGGCGAGGCCGAGGCCGCCCTTGCGGATCTGAGGGCCCGCACCGCCGGCGCGGCTCGTTCGGAGGAGACCGCCCGCCTGCTCGAATCGGCACGGGCGGCCGAGGTCGTTGAGGCGGAGAAGCTGGCCGAGCTCGAGCGCGCCGCGCACGCCGCCGAGGAGCAGGCGTCAGTCCTGGCGCGAAACCTCGAGGCCGGCCTGGAGGCGATCGGCGAGGGTCGTGCCGTGGCCCACCACGCCGAGCTGGACAGGGCGCGCTGGCGCGACCGCATCGAAGATCTTCGAAGGCAGCTGGCGGCGGTTGGAGACGACCTCGCGCGCCTGCAGGATTCAGCCGCCGAGCGAGCGACGCGCGTCGCACACGCGGAGTTCGCCGCCGCCGCCGCGACCGAGTCACTGCCGGCCCTCACCACCTCAGCGGAGGCGGCACGGGCACAGCTTTCCGCCGCGGAGCTGGATTCACCTGAAGATGAGGCCGAGATGGCCGAGGGCGCGCGGCGCCTGGTCGCCCTCGAGGAGGCGCGCATCGACGCCCGGCTCAAGGCCGGCATCCTGGAAGGCAACCTCGAGCTCATCGCCCGCGAGGCGGAGTTGCTCCAGGCGCGGATGGAAGAGATCCGCACCCGCATGCCGGACGGTGTGGCGCCCGAAGAGATCCCCGGCGGTAAAGGCCGCGAGCGCGAGATGCGCGCGCTGGAGCGCCGCCTCGAGGAGATCGGCCCCACCAACGCACTGGCTGGTGCCGAGTGCCGCGAGCTCGAGGAACGCTTCGAGACGCTGCGCACGCAGCTCGACGACATCGCGGCGGCTCGCGCAGATCTCGAGCAGCTGATCGGGAAGCTCCGCGAAGAGGAGGAGACGCGGTACGAGGCGGTCTTCGGAGCCGTCGCCGCCAACTTCCACGAGTATTTCTCGCAGCTGGCACCCGGCGGACGCGCGACGCTCAAGCACGCGGACGGCGACGACGGGCCACGCTCGGGGGTCGAGATCCTCGTCCAGCCCGCGCGCAAGCGGCTGCAGAACGTCACGCTTCTGTCCAGCGGCGAGCGTTCGCTCGCCGCGCTCGCGCTGGTGCTCGCCCTGGACGAGGTCAACCCAAGTCCCTTCACGGTCCTCGACGAGGTCGACGCGGCCCTCGACGACGCCAACGTCGGCCGGTTCGGCGAGATGCTGGCGCGCCTTGGCGCGCAGCGCCAGTTCCTGGTCATCACGCACAACCACGTGACGATGTCTCACGCCTCGTCGCTTTACGGCATCCACCTCGACGAGAGCGGATCCTCTCACCTGGTCTCGGTGCGGCTCGAGGACATTCGCAAGCCGGTCGCCCGCGTCGCCGGCGTGGCCCACGCCGGCTAGGTAGGAAGAAAAGCGAGCGTTTGGGACCGCGTCAGCAGTCGGACTCGCAGTGTCCTGGCTGCGAGCCTTCGCTCCCTCAAGCCCCCGCTTGCGCCCGGCTACTACCAGGAGCTGGAGGAGGTGCTGGTCGCGGCGGATCTCGGGCCGGCGATGGCGGGTCGCCTGGTCGCGGGAGTCCGGACGCGCGCTCCACGCACGAGGGAGGAGGCAGCGGATGCACTGGTCACGACCGCGCTCGCATTGATGTCGACCAGGCCCCGGGAGCTGCTCTACTCCCTCCCCCGCGAGGGGGAGGGCGGGGGGCCGTCGCTGTTGCTTTTCTACGGGATAAATGGGGCGGGCAAAACGACCACCATTGGTAAGCTGGCCCACCGATTGAAGCACGAAGGTCGCAACCCCATGATCGTGGTCGCGGATACCTTCCGCGCTGCAGCAATCGAACAGATGGCGGCCTGGGCCCAGCTCTCCGGCGTCGACCATTTCGACGGGAGGACCGGCGCAGACCCGGCCTCGGTCGTGTTCGACGGAATCAACGCCGCGCGCAGCAGGGGCAGCGATGTTGTGCTCGTCGACACCGCCGGACGCCTGCAAACACAACGCAACCTGCTCGAGGAGCTGGCCAAGGTCGGGCGCGTCGCGACCAAGGCGCTGGATGGCGCCGCGTACGAATCGCTCCTGGTCATCGACGCGGTGCTCGGCCTCACCAGCCTGGTGCAGGCGCGAGAGTTCAGTCGAGCGGTCCCCGTCACCGGCCTCGTGCTGGCCAAGCTGGACAGCAGCGCCAAGGGCGGCGCCGTGATCGCCATCGAGTCCGAGCTCGGCGTACCGGTCAAGCTGGCCGGTGTGGGGGAGGGCATCGACGACCTGGCCCACTTCGAGCCACAGGCCTTCATACGTTCATTGTTCGAGGCCTGACCGATGCCGCTCGCCGACCCTCACTGCCACACCGTCGCGTCGGACGGCATGGTCACACCGGCCGAGCTCGTGGATGCCGCGGTCAAGGCGCATGTCGACCTCATCGCGGTAACCGACCACGACACCATGGCCTGCGTCAAAGAGGTCCAGCAGCGAGGCGAGGGCGCGGGCCTGATCGTGGTCCCGGGCCAGGAGATCACCACCAGGTGGCCCGCCACGACTCACCTGATGGGATGGTTTCTCGAGAAGCCCGTCAAGCGAGGGATGTCGCTCGAGGACTCGGTCGCGGCGATCCACGACCAGGGGGGACTCGCGATCATCCCCCACCCGTTCATGCCGGTTTACTTCGGCTCGATCCAGCCCTACATGCTGCGCCGCCTCCTGGAGCGCCATCACGTCGACGGCATCGAGATGATGTTCACGGTGCCGATCGGCGCTCGCCGCCGGCGCCAGCTCGATGAGTTCTACGCGCGCGACAGGGAACGGCTGGGGGCGGCGATCGGAGGCAGCGACTGCCACTTCGGGGCTCGCGACATCGGCCAGGTGCTCACCGCGTACGAGGGCGATTTCAAAACCGCCGTCCAGCTTCGCGCGACCCGACCCCAGGCGGGTCGCAAGAGGAGTCCGATCCCCGCGGGCATCGTGCTTCGTCAGCAGTGGCGGGCGCTCGTTGACCTACCGGTTAGGCGGCTCTCCGGCAAGCTCTAGGAGAACCTTGTGCACCGCCGGCCCGGCGGCGAGGACGTCGCCGGTCTCGACCCAGTTGTCTCCGCCCGACCAGTCGCTCACCCGGCCGCCCACCTCGAGCACCAGAGCAGCGCCCGCGGCGACATCCCACGTGTTGAGGTTCAGCTCGAAGTAGCCGTCGAAGGTGCCGGCCGCGGTCCAGGCCAGGTCGAGCGCGGCGGCGCCGGCGCGCCTCAGGTCTTCGAAGTGAAGCACGGCGCCCTCCATGACCGGCCGGTAGCGCGGCATTCGCTGCTTGTTGCGAAAGGGAAATCCGGTCGCGACCACGGCCTTCGATGGGTCGATGGCACGCAGGGCCGGAAGCCGGTCGCCGTTCAACGTCGCTCCCTTCCCCTGTGAGGCGGCGAACTCCAGCTGGAGAAATGGCGCGATGACCACGCCCGCGACCGGGATACCCTCCTGGAGCAGTCCAACCGAAACGGCGACCACGGGAAATCCGCGAGTGAAGTTCGTGGTGCCATCCAGCGGGTCGACGGCCCACATGGTCCCCGCCCGCTTGCCACCACGCTCCTCGGCGACGACCGCGATGCCCGGCGTCTCGCGAGCGAGCACCTCGACGATGGCGGCCTCGGATTGCCGGTCGAACGCGGTGACGTAATCCCCCGCGCCCTTCACGTCGGCCGGACCACCTGGCCTGGGCAGTCCAACGTCGATGAGAACGCGGGCGCCGGCGCGCGCGGCGCGCAGCGCAACCGGCAGCAGATCGTTCAGGCCTGCTTGTCCTCGAGTCCCAGCCCGAACATGGCTTCCAGGTCGTGCGCGGAGAACTGCTGAAAGGCGACCATCGTCTGGGTGCGTTCGATCCCTTCGAGCCTGGTCAGGTGCTGCGTCACCACCTTGGCGAGATCGTCGTGCTCTCGCACCCGCACGATGGCAATGAAGTCCCAGTCGCCGGTCACCGTGTACACCTCGGCGACGCCCTCGACCGCGGCCAGGTCAGAGCCCAGGTGAGCCAGCCCTTCGCGGGTGGATTCGACGAGGATGAAGGCGGTGAGCACAGCCGGAGTCTAGGCCTTCGTCGTGACAGGTACGATGCCGCCCGTCGCTTCGCCGTATGCCCACACGTCCATCTCGCCGTAGGGGATGCCGTGGAGGCCGAGGATCGTGCACATGTGCGTGCGGTGGTCGTTGCCGTGGTGTATCGCCTGCACGAGCACGACGCCGAGGTGCAACCTCATGAGCCGGCCGTCCCTCTCCTCGTCAATGGTGTCGTCGGGCGTGATCCGGCGCGCAGCCTCGATGAGCTGGTCTCCGCTTCGAACAGCGTGCTCTCGCAGGGTCGCGATACTTGGCGCCGGTTCGCGCTCGTTGACGTCAGGTTTGGTGCCGTCGAGGCGCCTCAGGTACCTCTGCTCTGCGGACAGGAGGTGCAGGAGGGTGTCGGAGACCGTTCCGTAGGTGCCGGGAGCGGTCAGCTGCAGCTGCTCCTCGGACAACGCCGCGCATACGTCCAGCAAGTGGAGGTTTGCCCACTTGTTGTAGCGAAACGTCTCGATTAGCAGCGCGTCCAAATCTCGTTGATTCTAACTTGGTAAGCTGTCAAGGCATGGCCCTTGACACCCTTCAGGCCCGAGGCCGCTCTCTGGCGCTCTACGAGCGGTACGGCGCGCTGCTGACCGATCACCAGCGCGAGGTCGTCGACCTCTATCTGCGTCAGGACTGGTCGCTCGCGGAGATCGCGGATCATCAGGGCACCTCGCGTGCCGCCGTCCACGACATCGTCCGCCGCTCGACGCGGGCGATGCAGGAGTACGAGCGGCGTCTCGGCCTCCTGGCCGAGTCCGCCCGCAGGCGTCGCGCTGTGGAAGCCCTCGAGCGCGAGCTCGACGGTTTGAAGCGCCGCCTCGTGCGGTTGGACGGGGCCACCTAGATGTTCGAGTCGCTGAGTGAGCGGTTGACCGCGGCGTTGAAGAAGATCTCGGGGCGCGGCGTCCTGCGACCTGAGGACGTGGAGGCCGGCCTGCGCGAGGTCAGGCTCGCCCTGCTCGAGGCCGACGTCAACTTCAAGGTGGTCAAGGAGTTCGTGGAGCGGGTGCGGGCCCGCCTGCAGGGCGTCGAGGTTGCGCCCGGGCTGACCGCCCCGCAGCAGGTCGTCAAGGCGGTGAACGAGGAGCTTGTGGAGCTGCTCGGAGGGAACTCCGAAGGCCTGCGCTACGCACCCACGCCGCCGACCGTGCTCATGCTCGTCGGGCTGCAGGGATCAGGCAAGACGACGACCGCCGTCAAGCTCGCGCTCCTCGCGCGCCGCGAAGGCCATAAGCCCCTGGTCGCCGCGCTCGATCTCAGGCGCCCTGCCGCCGTCGAGCAGCTCAAGACCCTCGCAGGCCAGAACCAGGTCAGTTTCTACTCGGGTCAGGGCGACGTGGATGCGATTGCCGGCGCTGCGATCCAGGAGGCGAAGCGGTTGCTGTGCGACGTTGTGATCCTGGACACCGCGGGCCGCCTCCACGTGGACACCGACCTGATGCAGGAGCTCAAGCGCCTCAAGGCGGCGGTCCCTGTAACGGAGACCCTGCTGGTCGCCGACTCCATGACCGGCCAGGAGGCGGTCAAGGTGGGCGAGGCCTTCGGCGGCGAGATCGGGCTCGAGGGCGTGATCCTCACCAAGCTCGACGGCGACGCGCGTGGAGGAGCCGCCCTCTCGCTTCGTGTGGCGACCGGGCAGCGCATCCGCTTCGCGGGAACCGGAGAGAAGCCGCAGGACCTCGAGGTCTTCCAGGCCGAGCGGATGGCGTCCCGGATCCTCGGGATGGGTGACGTGCTCACCCTGATCGAGCGGGCGGAGCGCACGCTCGACAAGGACAAGGCGGTCGAGGTCGAGCGGCGTATGCGTGCGGGGCAGCTGACCTTCGACGACATGCTGGTGCAGATGAGGCAGGTGAGCAGCATGGGTTCGCTCGAAAGCGTGCTCGACATGATGCCCGGTGGGGGAGCCCTCAAGAGTCAGATCGCAGGCCAGGACACGGAGCGGCAGGTCAAGAAGATGGAAGCCATCATCCTGTCGATGACTCCGCGCGAACGATCGCACCCCGAGCTCATCGATGGTGCGCGGAAGAAGCGGATCGCGCGTGGAAGCGGGTCCGAGCCCGCGGACGTGAACCGGGTATTGAAGGCGCGCGACGCAATGCAGAAACTCGCCAGACAGTTCGGTGCGGTCAACCGCAAAGGCAAAGCTGTGGGCCTTCCACGGCTGTTCGGAAAAGGAGGCACAGGTTGGTAAAGATCAGGTTGAGGCGGATGGGGGCGAAAAAGCACCCGTTCTACCGCCTCGTGGTGGCGGACTCGCGCTCGCCGCGCGACGGCCGGTTCATCGAGCACCTCGGGTACTACGATCCGATGACGGACCCGGTGCAGATCAAGATCGACGTGGACAGAGTCAAGCTCTGGCTCCAGCAGGGCGCTCAGCCAAGCGAGGCCGCCCGGAGCCTGTTGAAGCGGGAGGGAATCCTTGAGCGACACGCAGAGAAGTCGACCGGCACGGCGTGATTTTCGCGGCGGCGGATCCAACCGCGGCGGTTTCCGGCGCGATCGTCCGGAAGGCCCGGCGGGTCCTGGAGTGGACTACAAGGCGCTCGTCGAGTACGTCGCCAAGTCGCTCGCAGAAAAGCCTGAAGAGGTGCTCGTCGAGTCGTTCGAGCGCGGTGGCGGAACCGTGGCGATCAAGGTCAAGCTGGCCGACGGCGACGTGGGCCGATTCATCGGCAAGGCCGGCCGGAACATCGAGGCCATCCGCACGCTCGTGCGGGTTGCGTCGCTCAAGGACCGCAAGCGCGTGTTCGTCGACCTCGCCAACTCGCCGCTGGCGCAGCACGAGCCTCGATCACGGGGGCCACGGAACGGCGGTGCCACCGGATGATCCGCGTCGGCCAGGTCACCGTCGCTTATGGCACGGACGGTGCTGTCAAGGTATTGCCCTTGACAGATTTCGAGGATCGGTTCAGCCGTGGCGCGAAGGTGGTGCTTGATGGCGCGGAGCGCGAGGTCGAGTGGAGCCGTCCTGGGCTGCCGGGCTTCGTCGTGAAGTTTCGCGGGATCGACAACCGTACGGTGGCCGAGCTGTTTCGCGGTCGCTATCTCGAGATTCCCGAGACGGAGGCCCGCCCTCTTTCCGAGGGTCGCTTCTATCACCATCAGGTCGTTGGGCTCGCGGTCCTGACCAGCTCAGGCCGGACGCTCGGCACCATCGCCGAGATCCTGGAGCGACCCGCCAACGATGTCTGGGTCAGCCGCGATGGAACGGTGGAGCACCTCATCCCGGCGACTAAAGACGCGGTGGTCCAGGTGGACGTCGACCACGGCCGGGTCGTGGTCGCCGACTGGCTGGTCAGCGTCGAGGACGCGCGGGACTAGGAACAGATGAGATTCGACGTCGTGACCATATTCCCGGCGATGTTCGCCCCGGTGTTCGACCAGGGCGTGGTCGGCCGTGCCATCGAGAAGGGGTTGATCGAGCTTCACGCCCACGATCTCCGGGATCACACGCACGACCGTCACCGGCAGGTCGACGACATGCCGTTCGGAGGGGGTCCGGGCATGGTCCTCAAGCCGGAGCCGGTGATCGAGGCCGTGGAGTCGATTCGCCCGCATAACCCCGGGCCGGTGATTCTCATGGAGCCTTGGGGCGAGCGTCTCGACCAGCGGCTGGTCGAGAGCCTGGCCATCGAGCCTGGCCTCATCATCGTGTGCGGCAGGTACGAAGGCATCGACGATCGCGTTCGCACAGCGTTGAATGCGCGCGAGGTGTCGATCGGCGACTATGTCCTCAGCGGCGGGGAGATACCCGCGATGGTCCTGGTCGACGCGGTCGCGCGGCTGGTGCCAGGCGTCGTGGGCGATCCCGAGTCGCTGGCGCAGGACAGCTTTTCCATCGAACCGTCGGGATGGCCGCAGTTCACGCGGCCGGCCGAGTATCGGGGCATGAGCGTCCCCGAAGTTCTTTTATCCGGCGACCACGCTCGCATCCGCCAGTGGCGCCGCCAGCAAGCAAGTCAAAGACATGGTTTACATACCAAGGAGTTGAAGCAGACATGAACGTGATCCAGCAGCTCGAGAAGGAGCAGCAAAAGGAAAAGGTGCCCGCCCTTCGCGCGGGCGACACGGTGAAGGTGCATGCGAAGGTCGTGGAAGGGACGCGCGAGCGCATTCAGGTGTTCGAGGGCACGGTGATCCGTGTCACGGGCGGGGGGCTGCGCCAGAACTTCACCGTGCGGCGCGTGACCCACGGGGTCGGCGTCGAGCGCACCTTCATGATCCACTCGCCCCGCATCGACAAGATCGACGTCCTGCGCCACGGCGACGTGCGCCAGGGCCGGCTCTACTACCTCCGCGGAAAGGTGGGCAAGGAAGCCCGCATCCGCGAGCGCAGGCGCCTGGTCCGCGAAGACCAGCCGCAGGAGGAAGGCGTCGAAGCCGTGGAGGAGACCACCGAGTCAAGCGAGTAAGTTCACCTCCCCATCGAGGGCGATAAATTCACCTCCCCGCCATGCGGGGAGGTCGGCCCGTAAGGGCCGGGTGGGGCGATCCCTCCTGAATCGCTGTAAAGACGCTGGCCTCCCCAGCCCGCGCTCGCTAGTCTCGATGCAGTGAGACCAATGCTCTGGCGCTACGAGCGCATGGCCAGCTCGATGGGCTACCAGGTCGTCGCGGGGGTCGACGAGGTCGGCATGGGGCCGCTCGCGGGACCCGTGGTGGGCGGGGCGGTGGTGCTGCCGATCGGCGTTCGCATCCCGGGTCTCGACGACTCGAAGCTGCTGACCGCAGCCGAGCGCGAGCGCCTCGACAAGTTAATCCGGCGCAAGGCGCTGGCCTTTTCGGTTTGCGCCGTCGACCACGCGCAGGTGGACAGCCTGGGCCTCATCCGCGCCCGGCACCTCGCAACCGCGGGCGCGGTCGCCGGGCTGCAGATCGCGGCTGAGTACCTGCTGGTCGACGCGTGGGACGTCCCCGAGGCGCCGCTTCCCCAGATGGCTGTTGTCCGCGGCGACCGCACGTGCGCGTCGATCATGGCGGCGAGCATCGTCGCGAAGGTCGCCCGCGACAAAGTGATGGTCGAGTACGACCGGCTGTACCCCGGCTACGGGTTCGCCGACCACAAGGGCTACGCCACGCCGGCGCATCGTGCCGCCATCCGCCGCCTGGGCCCGAGCCCGATTCACCGGACGTCATGGGCGCCGTTTCGCGAAGCCGCTCTTCTCGGGTAGACCTCGGGAAAGCGGGAGAGAAGGCCGCCGCCGACCTGCTGCGAAAACGGGGTTACGAGGTCGTCGGCGCGGGCTTCCTCGCCCGGCGGGGCGAGCTGGACCTCGTATGCCGTCGCGGCAAGGAGCTGGTCGTGGTCGAGGTTAAGACGCGGACCAGCGATGCGTTCGGCACGCCCCTGGAAGCCGTCGGGACACGCAAGCGACGTGCACTGATGGCGGCGGCGGCGGAGTATCGCGCCCTAGCAGGATGGCGCGGGCCAATCCGCTACGCGGTGGTCGGCCTGACGGTCAAGCCAGGCGGCGGCTTCACGTCCGAGCTGATTGAGGACCCCTTCGACTGATCTCTCAGACGGTGGCGATCGCGCCCTCCCAGGCACGCAGGCGGGAGTTGGCGAACCACAGGAGGACGATCACGATCGCCGCCGCTCCGACCAGGAGCACGAGCCCGCCCGCCCACATGAGAGCGCCCACCGCCGGAGTGGCGGGGATCGGGCCCAGCTGCGAGATGCCCTGGGCGGCTGCGTAGCCGAACACAAGAAGGGCCAGCGAACCCACGCTGAGAAGGCCGAATCCGAGCGTGCCACCCAAACCCGCAAGCGTGCCCACGATCCCCACCGCTCGGCGGTCGTCCGAAGCGTCGAAGCGTGGATTGATCGCCCCCGCTGAGACCCCGATCGAGACGAAGCCGGTGCCCAGCCAGACGACGAGGACGGCCAGCTCCGCGTACTGGGCGACGCCGCTGCCGCTTACGGACGCCACCACCATGCTGAAGACGAGGGTCAGCACCAGGACCGGAGGAAGGGTCAGCATGACCTTGGCGCGAATCACCTGAGCCATCGTCATCGGGGCCATCCGGAGCAGCTGAAAGCCGCGCCGCTCGCTTGGAATCGAGGGCGTTGCGAGCGCGGTCGACATGAACATCGAGATGAAGCCGACCAGGAAGACCTCGGTCCAGAAGCTGGTGATGCTTCGCGACGGCCGCAGGAAGGCAAAGGCATAGCCGATGGGGAAGAGAAAGGCGGGCAACATCCGGCTCAACCGCCGGATATCGCGCCGGTAGCTGAGCCAGTCTTTCAGGGCAATGGCACGGAAAGGAGAAGCGGCCCCTGGTCTGGCGACGGCGACCGCCTGCTTCGCGGTGCCGCGCCGCCAGATCGCCGGCGGGCCACCAAAAACGCCGAGACCCGTGAGCAGGGTGCGCCGGTACAGAATCTCGGCCATCGCGAGCACCAGGAGTGCAAGGACTAAAGAGAAGAGCACCCAGGTCGCCGCTTCGGTTGTGTTGCCGGCGATGACGGCGCTCAGCGCGTGGCCGGGCCAGGCCGAAGGCAGCCACTCGACGCGGTTGACGAGCGAGGTGAAATTGGAGAGGTCCGGGTGGGTCCGAGGTGAGAACGACTGCCGCAAGCTGATGTTCCACGCCAGGTAGAAGCCGGCGCCTGAGAGGCCGGCCACGGCGGCGGCCACGTCGCGCGCAAGGCGTGCAGGAACCCACCGGAGGACGACCGACATCAGGATCGCCTGGAGAGCGGTCACCACCAGCACCTGGACGAAGATCAGGAAGACCGCCAGCGGAAAGAACGCGAGCGGAGCGCCTGACCCGACGCCGACGCCGAGGGTCGCCATCAGGAGGATGGCGCTGATCAAGAGGTTCGCGCTCATGGCGAGCAGAAGCCTCGCGACGAAGATGTCGATCGGCCGGATCGGCGCCAGCACGAGCTGAAGCAGCTCGCGCCCGACGAAGAAGGTTGCGATCACTGTCGGAAAGCCGATCACCAGCATCAGGACGGAGAGCGAGGTGAAACCCCCGGTGAGGATCGTGTCGCGGGCCACCGGTAGGAAGTGCCCCGCGGTTGCGCCGACGGTGAAGGCTCCACCGCCGATGAACACAGCTGCCGCCAGCAGGAAGACTCCGAGCAGGGCCAGTCGGGCGGGGCCTCGACCCAAGAGGCGATGCCGCCATCCAAGCAGCTCAGCCCTGAGGATGACCTGGGTCGCGGACTCGCTCACAGCTTGGGCGCGAGCAGGCGCTCGATGAGCTCCCTCGACTCCGGCCCGGCGGTGAGCTTCAGGAAGAGGTCCTCCAGGCTTGCCTGTTCCGAACCGGCCTGGGCACGCAACTCGTCGATCGTCCCGGTCGCGACGATGTGGCCGCGGTCGATGATCGCCACCCGCTTGCAGAGGGCCTGGGCGACCTCGAGGATGTGGGTCGACAGCAGCACGGTGGTGCCGAGCGCGGCCAGCTCCTCCAGCAGATCTTTGACAAGGCGGGCGGATCGGGGGTCGAGGCCGTTGGTCGGTTCGTCCAGCAGCAGCACGGAAGGCTCACGAATCAGGAGGGACGCCAGCCCGATCTTCTGCTTCATACCGTGGCTGTAGGCTCCGATCAGCTCCCCGTTTCGATCCGCGAGCTCGAACAATCCAAGCAAGCGCTCCATGCGCTGCTGGCGCTTGGGGCCGCGCGGCATGCGGTAGAGATCCGCGATGTAGTTGAGGAACTCACGACCCGTGAGGTGCGGGTGCACGAATGGCTCTTCGTCGAGGTAGCCGAGCCGGGCTTTGGCCTCGAGCGGCTGCGCGAAGATGTCGAACCCGTCGATGAGGGCTCGTCCCGAGGTCGGGGTGAGGAGTCCGCACAGCATTCGCAGAGTGGTCGTCTTTCCGGCTCCGTTGGCGCCGAGGAAGCCGACGATCTCACCGCGGCGGACCTGGAAGCTCACACCGTCGACCGCCCTTACGACGCCGTAGCGCTTGACGAGGTCCTGGGCCTCGATCGCGATTGAACCGGGAGAAGCGGGGACGGCCATCAGCGGCAGGGTACCAGCGCTTCGCTCATCTCCAGTGCCGGTCGAGCTCCGACGCATACGTGCGGCCGAGGGTCTCAGCGTTGGTGAGCAGCCAGTTGTCCATCCGTCGGGTTCCCCGCGGCTTCTCCAGCGAGATGAGCAGCTCTTCCATCAGTCCTTGCAGCTCCTCTTTCGTGAGCATTACGTCGCGAACGCGTGACGCCACGATGTTTCCCGCCCACAGCGTCAGCCTGGGTGACATGTAGACGAATCGCGGTCGGCGGCCGACGGCGATGGAGATCCCTTCGACGAGCTCGCCGTACGTGACTGTGTCCGGGCCGGCTGCATCGACCGTCACGTTGTCCGATTGTTCAGCGGCCCAAACCGCGATCTCGGCCACGTCCTCGACGGCTACGGGCTGCACGCGATAGCCGCCGAGTCCAGGGATGGGGAAGAAGGGCATTCGCCTGAGGAGCCAGGCGATGTTGTTGATCAATATGTCCCCGTTGCCGAACACGAGCGTCGGCCGGACGATTGCCCAGCGCAGCCCCGAGTTCCGGACGATGTCTTCGGTGCGTGCCTTGCCGGCGTAGTAATCCAGGTGCGAGTCGGCGGTCGGGTTGCTGACCGAGATGTGCACGATCTTGCGCACGCCGGCCTCGGCGGCGGCGCCGACCAGGATCCTGGTGTTGGCGATAGCCTCCCCGAAATTCAGCTTGTCGCGGCGGAAGCGCACCCAGTACGTGTTGTAGAGGACATCCGCGCCGCGAAGACTTTCGACGAGCGCGGCGCGGTCCGCGAACTGCAGCGGCGCAACGTCGACCTTGACGTCCACGCTTCCCGGTCGATTTGGATGGTTGGTCAGTGTGCGGACGCGACGCTCCTCCGAGAGCAGGCGGAGGGCGATCGCACGCCCCGTGAAGCTGAACGCGCCGGTGACCACGTCGAAACCCGGTTCAATCACCGGCTTGACCGGTTCCATCGCGGGCTCCATCAAAAGGGGAACCGGGTCAGTTCGTAAGCGAGGGAGCCCGGTTTGACGTGCCCGGAGATCACGACTCGCGGCCGGTGCCGAATCGCCTCCGCGGGGTGCACCTCCGGGCGCAGTCCGTTGAAGATCGGGAAGCGAAGGGTTCCGTCAGGAGACCATTCCGAGTAGCGCACGCTCACGACGAGCTCCGGCCGCACCCAATGCACCGGCTTGACCATGATCGGTGGTGGGTCGAGGGGTGATTCCCCGGTCGCGAGCTCCGCGAGCGCCTCGGTGATCGCGTGCGTCGCCGCATCGTCATAGCCGCCTCCTACCGTCCCGCACGGAAGCAGCCGCTCGTCCTCGTGATATCCCACCACAAGCGCGTCGAAGGGCTTGTCTCCCATCCAGCCGATGACCACGAAATCGTCGGACTTGACCGCCTTCACCTTCAGCCAGAACGGACTTCGCTGCCCGGGCACGTACGGGCTCAGCTTGTGCTTGGCGACCACCCCCTCCAGGCCGCGCTCCAGGCAGGCCTCGAACAACTCGACGCCGTCCTCGTCGATGTGGTCCGGCACGAAGATGTGGCCGCCTGCTTCCACTGCCTTGCTCAACCGCGCTCGTCGCCGGATGACCGGCTGCCTGACAAGTGGTTTCTCCTCGAGGTAGAGCGCGTCGAAGGCGAGGTACGCCGTGGGGATCTTGTCCTTCAACGCGGCGCCACCCGCCAGCCGTTCACGCAGCCGGCGGTAGTCGGGCCGGCCTTCGTTGTCGGTCGCCACCAGCTCGCCGTCGATGACGCTTCCGGGCGGGATGCGCTTGGCGGCCGACACCACCTCGGGCAGGTCCGCGGTGATGTCGTTGAGCGCGCGGTCCTGGAGACGGACCCGCCCGTCGACGTCGCGAAACACGATGCAGCGCAGTCCGTCCCATTTGACCTCGAACAGGTAGTCGGGCGAGCTGAACGGCGCCTCGGCCGAGGCGGCCTGCATCGGCCGCATCTCACCGGGAAAATTCTCGAGGTCGATCTGAAGCTGATCCGATTCCTGCACTCGGCTCAGGTTAGCCGCCGACTAGGAAGCTTTGCGGCGCGACCTCTCCGTCTTGGCCGGCACACGCTTCTGCGTTGCGCGAGATTTCTTCGCAGCCTCGACTGAAGCTCGAAGCGCTTCCATCAGGTCCATGACCTTGGCGGTCTGCGGCGTCGCGGGGGCCTCGATGACCTCGCCGTCGATCTTCGCCTGCACCACCTTCATCACGGCTTCCTTGTATTCGTCCTTGAATCGGCTCGGGTCGAACGAGTCGGCCAGGCTCTCGATCAAGGCCTTCGCCATCTCGAGCTCCTTCGGGTTGATCTTGACGTCGCCCTCGAGTCCCTTCAGGCCCTCGGTGGAGCGGATCTCGTCCGGCCAGTTCAGCGTGTTCATCAGGATGCCGTGGCCGTTCGGGTGGAGGGCGGCCAGGTGCTCTCGGTCGCGCAGCGCGATCTTCGCGATGGCCATCCGGCCCGTCGCCTCGAGCGCCTTGCGCAGCAGCTGATATGGCTTCTTGCCAAGCTCCTCGGGCTCCATGTAGTAGGCGTTTTTGAAATACAGGCCGGGCTCCACGTCGTCGATCGGGACGAACTCCTCGATGTCGATCGAGTGGGCGGTCGCCAGCGGGAGGTTGTCCAGGTCCTTCTCGTCGATGATCACGTAGCGGTCCTTGCCGACCTCGTAACCCTTCAGGATCACGCCGTAGTTGACCTCGTGGTCCCCTTCCGAGCACCAGCGTTTGTAGGAGATGGGCGCCTTGTGCTCAGGGCACAGCTGTCGAAACGAGACCTTGGAGGTCGACTCTGTCGCGTTGTACAGGCGGATCGGAATCGAGACCATCCCGAACGACACGACGCCTTTCCACATCGATCTCGGCATGGCGACGCAGTCTACCTCCCTTGACCCGGGTTGGCTAGCGCGCTAAGCGCGAGCGGGTTCGGACTTGCTGATTGCTTTTAGTTGGTAGCGGAATTTAGTCTCAACGCCCAGTTAAGCGCCGACGTCTCGGCGCTCCATGACAAGTATCGACGCTCCGAACCCGACGAGGATGATCGCCACCATGATCGCGAGCCCGCCGAGGTCGATTCCGCTCGACAACGGCATTCCGAAGAGCTTGAAGGCGGAGAGGTCCTGGACCCACGCCGGCCACTTGAACAGGGGTCCGAGCTCATCGACCAGGTAGCTGACAAAGGCCAGGCCGCCGAGCAGGCCGACCGCCGCCCGAGGATTCCACGCCGCCAGGACCGAGCCGGCGGCCGCGAAAACGAGAGCGAAAGGGACAAGTAGCAGAGTCCCCTCGGTCAAGCGTTCAGCGCTGACGCTCATGGCCTGGTAGTGCGCGGTGATGGCCACCGCAAGGCCGCTGACGGCTGCCACCAGCGCGGCCCCAAGTGTGAGCACGAGAGCGCGCTCCACCACCACCCCGGCGCGAGACTGCGAGGTGCTGAGGGTCATTTCGAGCCGGCCGTCCGCGTCCTCCGCGGACCAGCGGGCGACCTGCGCAATCGCGAAACCGGCAAACAACAGTTGCGCGAAGGTGAGCCAGAAGTTTCCAAGAAAGGACGTGTACAGCTGGCCGCCCACGAAACCGCCGAAGTACTGGGTGAGGGCGGGAATCGACAGCAACGGCTGGATCACGGCCTTGGTGACAGTCACGAACAACACGCTGAGCGCGGCGAGCCCCGCCGCCCACATCGCCAGCCCACCCCTGCGCTCGTACAGCCCGCGCACTACTGCGATCCGCCACAGCGGCGAGCTCGACGGTTCATAGCTGGCATGGTGACGCCGCGCCGGCGGGCGAAACAATGGCGAGCCAAGATCGCGAGACTGGAAGATCGCGGCGGCGGCTGCTGCCGCAACGAGGGCGATCGCGAACATGATGAGTGTCGCCCGAAGGTCAAATGGACCCCCGGGGACGAGCGGCTGGTTGAGCTCGTAATAGTGAAACGGTGAGAGCGATCGCCACGAGGTGAGCCACGTGAAGGTGCGGCTCAGGGTGTTGGCGAGGAACAGGGTCAGCAGGACGCCGCCGGCGGCCGCTGTCGCGAATCGTGCGCTGGTCACCTGCGCGACCAGCAGCGTCAACGAGTAGCAGCTCAGCCCAAGCGCGGCGAGTGCGACACACGCCTCAATGACAGGAGAGAAGCCGATCGATTCGCCTTCGACGGCGGCCCCGGCGACCAGGCCCAGACCACTTGCGAGAGCGGCGATCAAGCAGGCGGCCGCGAAGGCGGCGACGCGTGAAGCGAGCCAGCCGAAGCGCGTCATGCCGGCAGCCAGCACCGCGCCGACCAGGCCGCGCTCCTCGTCTCCGCGCGCGGCGCCACTCGCTGAAACCAGCGCCCAGACGGCGAACACGATCGCCAACCCGCCAAAGGACCGCCACTGCACGTATCCGCCCACGGTGTCGAGGCGAGTGGGTGGAGGCAGGATCAAAGTGAGCTGCGAGGCGAGCTGCGTCATGGTCTGCGCGAACGCGGCTCTCTGCGCCGCGGAGTGGCCGGCGATCTGATAGAACGCCACCGCCTGGATGAAGCTCGACGCAAAAGCCAGGACAGAAAACCCGATGACGCCCCAGCGGCCGAGGCGCAGCCCAAGGACGATTGCCATCATTCCGGCAGGGCTTTGTGGGTTTGATCGGTCTCGCTGTAGTAGCTGAGAAAGACCTCCTCCAGGTTGGTTTCGCCCGACGCGCGGAGCTCGTTCAGCTTTGCCACCCGGACGAGCCTGCCCGCCCGGAGAATCCCGACCCGGTCGCAGACGTGCTCGACCTCAGACAGGATGTGAGACGAAAGGAAGACGGTGGCGCCACCGTCGCGAGTTTCGCGAAGCAGCTGATAGAACTCCTGCTGGTTCAGCGGATCGAGCCCGCCCGTCGGCTCGTCCAGGACCAGCAGCTCCGGCCTGTGCATGAACGCAAGCAAGATGCCGAGCTTCTGCTTGTTGCCGCTCGAGTACTCGCGGAAGCGGCGGCTGAGGTCGAGGTCGAACCGCTCGGCGAGCGCGCGCACCACCCTGGAATCGACGCCACCACGCATGCCGGCCAGGTATGCGACCACCTCCCGGCCGCGCAGGCTGCCGAACTGCGGCAGGTCGCCCGGCAGGTATCCGACCCTGCGCTTGACCGCGATTGAGTCGCGCCGGCAGTCCAGGCCGAAGACGTAGGCGGCGCCTGCAGTGGGCCGGATCATGTCCATGAGCAGCCGGATCGTGGTCGTCTTGCCCGCGCCGTTCGGTCCGAGGTAGCCGAAAACCTCCTGCGGCGACACCTCGAGGTCGAGCTCGAAGAGCCCCCGGCCGCCGCCGTAGTCCTTGGAGAGTTTCGCCGTCCGTATCGCCGGGACCGCCATTTCGCGCAGCATAGTAGGCGCCATGCAGCTGGGCGACCTCGAGCTTCACCTAATGATGTCAGGCCGCTGGAAGGCGGACGGGGGGCTCATGTTCGGCGTCGTGCCGAAGGTGCTGTGGCAGAAGCAGAAGCCCGCCGACGAGAACAACATGATCGAATGCGCTTGCGTATGCCTGATCGCACGCATCAACGGGCGCGTCATCGTCTGCGAGACCGGAATCGGCACGAAGCTAAGCGAGAAGCGAGCGCAACAGGTCGCGCTCCGCGAGCCCGAGGGACTGCTGCATTCCCTCCAGCGGCTGGGCATCCGGCCCGACGAGGTCGATGTTGTGATCACGACGCATCTCCACTGGGACCACGCCGGCGGACTTACGCGCCGCGATGAGCATGGTGGATTGGAGCTGACCTTCAAGAACGCCCGCCACTTCATCCAGCGCACCGAATGGGACTTCGCGCTCCATCCGGACGTGCGCAGCCAATCGGGCTACGTCCACGACGACTTCACGCCGCTCGACGACGGCAACAAGCTCGTGGAGTTCCTGGATGGAGACGCCGAGGTGATGCCGGGGGTGCAAATCCGGCACGTTGGCGGCCACACGCCGGGCAGCCAGGTGCTGGTGCTGCGCTCGGGCGAGCTGGCCTGCGCGGTGACGGGCGACCTGGTGCCCCAGGCCCCGCATCTCAAGGTTCCGTGGAACATGGCGGCCGACCTCGAGCCTCTTCGCGTCTTCGAGCAAAAGGCGCGATTGTTCGAAGAGGCGGAGAAGCACCGCTGGCTGTTGGTCTTGAGCCACGAGCCGGAGCAGCCCGCGGGCTATCTCGAGGAAGGCGGCCGGTGGACCCCGGAGCCTGGTCTCGCGTGAAATTCAGGACCAGCGACGGTCGCAAACTCACGTACAGGAGGATGGGGACCGGCCCAGTGCTGGTATGCCATCCGGGGGGACCGGGCTTTTCCTCCTCCTATTTCGGCGACCTGGCCGGCCTGTGGGAGAAGTTCACGCTGGTGATGCTCAACCCTCGAGGCACCGGCGGCTCCGACCGGCCGTCGGACTCACGCGCTTATCAGATCGACGATTACGTCGCCGACGTGGAGGAGCTGCGCGGGCACCTGGACCAGGAGCGGCTTCAGCTGCTCGGTCACTCACACGGGGGCGCCGTAGCGCAGGCATATGCGGCCGCACATCCAGGACGCGTCAGCCGCCTGGTGCTTGCGTCGAGCCTGGCGCGGTTCGGCCCCGAGCAGGAGGCGGCAATGCGCGCGGGGATGGAGAAACGGTCTGGACAGCCGTGGTACCCGGATGCCGCGGCGGCGCTGCAGGAGGAGCAGGAGGCGACGTTCGTGGACGATC
This sequence comes from Candidatus Dormiibacterota bacterium, assembly GCA_003151935.1. Taxonomy (GTDB): domain Bacteria; phylum Chloroflexota; class Dormibacteria; order Dormibacterales; family Dormibacteraceae; genus Palsa-870. The sequence continues at coordinate 45,308 of PLYZ01000050.1, forward strand.
AGCAGCTGGCAGACCTCTTCTTTCGTGAGTTCCCTCTTTACTTCGCGCGCTACGGCGCGGTGGAGGCGGGCTATGCCGACACACTTCGGTCCGAGACGATCAACGCCGACGCGCTGCGACTCTTCAACGAAAGGATCTTCAACACGTTCGACCTGCGGGGCCGGCTCGCAAGCATCACCGCGCTGACGCTCGTGATAACCGGTGACGACGACTTCATATGCGGTCCGGTATGCGCGGCCGAGATCAGCGCCGCGATCCCGGGAGCGCGGCAGGTCATCGTCGGCGACTCAGGGCACATGGTCTTCGTCGAGCAGCCGCAGGCTTTCCACGACGAAGTCGCCGATTTCCTCGAGGCCTGACACCTCCACAAGCTTGTCACCGAGGCAGACAATGCCGGCATGACCCGACCGCCTTCACTGTGAGCCGGAGTGGCGGATGGACCGCCGTAGCGCCTTAACAACCGGGGCTGTATTCGCGGGCAACTTGCCCTAGCGTCGGTGCGTGCTCGGCGCCGTCGATTCCTGCACCCTCGCCGGCTTTGAGGTCCGCCGCGTCGAGGTTCAGGCGGACATCGGCCATGGGGACACGAAGTTCGTCCTCGTCGGCCTGGCCGCCACGTCGGTCAAGGAAGCGCGAGAGCGCGTGCGGTCTGCGATCAAGAACAGCGGGCTGGAATTTCCAGGGCAGCGCCTGACCGTCAACCTCGCGCCCGCTGAGCTGCGCAAGGAGGGCAGCGCGCTCGATTTGCCGATCGCCATCGCAATTGCGCTCGCACGCGCCGGCAAGAAGCCGCCTCCGCACACGGCGTTTTTGGGCGAGCTGGCGCTCGACGGCGCGGTGCGGCACGTCGACGGAATCCTTGTCGCCGCACGCGGCCTTCGCATGCTTGGCTTCGAGCGCATCTTCGTGCCGGCGGCCGATGCGGCGGAGGCGTCGCTCGTCGAGGGGCTGGTTGTTACGCCGTGCGCGTCCCTCAAGGGAGTGATCGACCACCTGCTCGGCATCGAGACGATCGAACCGTACGTCTCGAGCGGCGCCCAAGCGATCGGGGACTCTGGGTCGTGGGAGCACGACCTGGCCGAGGTTCACGGCCAGGAGGAGGGCCGCCGAGCGCTTGAGATCGCCGCCGCGGGCGGGCATCACCTGCTCCTCAGCGGCCCGCCGGGCGCCGGCAAGACCATGCTGGCGCATTGCCTGGCGGGCATCCTGCCACCGCTCGAGCTGGACGAGGCGCTCGAGGTCGCCCAGGTGCGAAGCCTGCTCGGCGAGCTGCCAGGCCGAGGTGCCCTGGATTGGACCCGGCCCTTTCGCGCGCCGCATCACGGCGTCTCGATGGCCGGCCTGATCGGCGGCGGGTCCGGGATTGCCCAACCGGGCGAGATCTCCAGGTCGCATCACGGAGTGCTCTTCCTCGACGAGCTGGCGGAATTCCAATCGCCAGTCCTGCAGGCGCTCCGCCAGCCGCTTGAGACGGGGCGCATCACCATCACCAGGTCCGCCGGCTCGGTCTCGTATCCGGCCAGGTTCACCCTCGTGGCCGCAACCAATCCGTGCCCTTGCGGCTGGGCCGGAGACCCAGTGCGCAGCTGCCGCTGCACTCCCGGTGGAATCGACGCCTACCACCGCCGCCTCTCCGGTCCGCTGATGGATCGGATCGACCTGAAGGTCGGAGTCCGGCGGGTCAAGCTCGAGACCCTGGCCTCGGAGCCGACGGGGGAGGGTTCAGCGGCGGTCCGGGAGCGCGTGGTGGCGGCGCGCCGCAGCCAGCTCGATCGGCAGGGTTGTCTCAACGCCCAGCTGAAGCCCGCTCGCCTGCGCAAGCTGGCCGGGCTGGAACCTGCTTCACGGCGCACGCTCGAGCGCTGGGCGGAGCAGAGAGGTCTCACCGCGCGTGGGTTTCATCGGGCATGGAGGGTGGCCCGGACATCGGCTGACCTCGACGGCGCGGAGCACATCGGCGAGCGGCACATCCTCGAGGCGCTCGGCTATCGGCTTCAAGATGTCGCTGCCTGAGGAAGCGGGCCTCCGAACTCGCGGGCGGTGGCCGCCGCCCGAAGGCCCGCGCGCCGCGATCGTGGGTTCGCGCCGCCCCTCGCCCTACGGCGAAGCGGTCGCCGAGCAGCTCGGGGCCCACCTCGCCCGTGCCGGCGTGATCGTCATCAGCGGCCTGGCGCTCGGCATCGACGCGGCGGCGCATAGGGGCGCGCTGCTCGGTGGCGGAGTCACAGTCGCGGTCATGGGCACCGGGGTGGACATCGTCTATCCCGCGGCCCACAGCCGGCTGGCAGAGGAGATCCTCGCCGCCGGCGGCGCCCTGGTGAGCCAGTTTCCGGACGGCACGACGCCGCGCCGGCACAACTTTCCCGCACGAAACTGGACGATGGCCGCCCTGGCGGACGTGGTGGTGGTGGTCGAGGCGGCCCAGGGTTCAGGCGCCCTGATCACCGCCGACGCCGCGCTGGAGCTGCATAAAGAGGTAATGGCCGTACCCGGCAGCGTGTTCTCGCCGCTCTCCGTGGGCACGCACGGGCTGATTCGCGACGGGGCCGCCCTGGTCCAGAACGCGCGCGACGTGCTGGCCGCGCTGGGCGCTACGCAGGAGGTTCTCGACGATCCACTCTCGGCGCCCAAGAGCCTGGGCATCGCCCCCCTTCCGGGCCGTGACGGCATCGTTTCCCACCTTTCTGACGTGCTGGCCCTGAGCGCCGCCGAGATCGCCCGCAAACTGCAGCTCCCGGTCGCCGAGGTACTCGGCCGGCTGACGGCGCTCGAGCTCGACGGCGCTGTGCGCCGTCACCACGACGGCTACGTTCGGGCATTGCACAAGGACAAGAAACCAGCGTAGGATTCGCCGCCCAGAACCAGGCTGAGGGAAGAAACGGCCTGGATTGGGAATAAAGAGGGTGCAGTGTCAGAAGGGCTGATCATCGTCGAGTCGCCGGCCAAGGCGAAGACTCTGAAGCGGTTTTTGGGTGACCGTTTCGACGTCCTCGCCTCGATGGGCCACGTCCGCGACCTGCCAGGTAAGGAGCTCGCCGTGGACGTGGACGCGGGCTTCAAGCCGCACTACGAGGTGGTCGAGAGCCGCCGGAAGACGATCAACGAGCTGAGAGCGGCGGTCAAGAAGGACGGGAGCGGCGTCATCCTGGCCTCGGACCCCGATCGCGAGGGCGAGGCCATCGCATGGCACTTGTCCGAGGTGCTCAACCTGCGGTCGCCGAAGCGCATCGAGTTTCACGAGATCACAGCCGATGCGGTCCGCCGCGCCCTGGAGACACCCCGCGAGATCGACATGCGGCTGGTCAATGCCCAGCAGGCCCGAAGGGTGGTGGACCGGCTGGTCGGCTACCGGCTGAGCCCGTTCCTGTGGGCGAAGGTACAGAAGGGCATCGGCGCCGGTCGCGTCTCCTCGGTCGCGCTGCGGCTCGTCGTCGACCGCGAAGAGGAGATCCGCAAGTTCGTCCCGGTCGAGTCGTGGACGATCGACGCCGAGCTTTCCAAGCAGGCGAGCGACGCCCATTTCCTGGCCAGGCTCAACCGCCGGCGCGGGGCTGTCGCGGCGGAGGCCGACGCCAAGCTCGAGGTCAAGACCGAGTCCGAGGCTCAGGAGATCCTCCGCAAGCTGGAGGGCGCCGCCTACCGGGTCATCGGAGTCGAGAAAAAGCGCCGCACCAAGAGTTCGAACGCCCCTTACATCACCTCGACGCTCCAGCAGGACGCGTCCAGCCGGTTGCGTTTTGCCCCTCGCCGCACGATGCGGATCGCGCAGAACCTGTACGAAGGTATCGAGCTCGGGGATGTGGGATCGACAGGCCTCATCACATACATGCGAACCGACTCGGCTCGAATCTCAGCCGAGGCCGAGACGCGGGTCAACGCGTGGATCGAAGGCAAGCACGGCGACAAGTACCTCGGCACGGCGAGGGCGGTCAAGGCGAGCCCCGGCGCGCAGGACGCCCACGAGGCGATCCGGCCCACCGACGTCAGCCGGACTCCGGATTCCATCAAGCAGTACCTGAGCGCCGACGAGTTCAAGCTCTACGACCTCATCTGGAGACGTTTCGTGTCGAGCCGCATGGCGCCCGCGGTGTACGACCAGACTCAGGTCGAGATCGAAGGCGGCGAGTTCATATTTCGAGCGAACGGCTCGGTCCTGACGTTCGACGGGTTCTACAAGGTCTGGCCGCGAGAGGAGAATGGGGAGTCCGACCTCCCTGAGCTGGCGGGCGGCGAGGACCTCGACTACCACGGGATCAAGCCGGAGCAGCACTTCAGCCAGCCGCCCCCGCGCTACTCCGAGGCGACTCTCATCCGCGAGCTCGAGCAGCGCGGCATCGGCCGCCCGTCCACCTACGCGCCCATCGTCGAGACGATCAAAGACCACGGCTATGTCGAGCTGAAGGAGCGCAGGCTGCACCCGACCCGCATCGGCGAAGCGGTGAACACCATCATGGTCGACCACTTCAAGGTCATCTCGGACGACGACTACACGGCAACGCTGGAGAAGCGGCTCGACGAGGTCGAAAGCGGCAACGAAGAATGGGTACCCGTGGTCAGCGACTTTTACGGGCCCCTGCAGCAGATGCTCACCGCCGCCGAGGAGGCGACGCCAGCCGACACGGACGAGGTCTGCCCGCTGTGCAATGAAGGACACCTCGTGCGCAAGGCGAGCCGGTACGGACCCTTCATGGGCTGCTCGCGATACCCCAAGTGCAAGTTCCGCCGCGCGCTGACGCCCGATGGCGAGCCCCCGCAGCCCAAGCTGCTGGAGGAGATGTGTCCGACCTGCGGCAAGCCGCTGCAGCTACGCACCGGCAGGTATGGAGAGTTCATCGGCTGCTCGGGGTACCCGGACTGCAAATACATCAAGCGCGACGCGGCGCAGAGCGAGGCCAAGCCGACGGGCGAGAAATGCCCGCAGTGCGGGGAGGGCCAGCTCGTGGAGAGGACAGGCCGGTTTGGCCCCTTCGTCGCATGCTCCCGCTATCCCGAATGCAAGTACCGCGCCAACATCGGCAAGGACGGCAAGCCGGGCCAGGGACCGAAGCTGCTGGACGAGCCCTGCCCGATCTGCGGCAAACCGCTGGTCGAGCGCCGCGGACGCTACGGAATGTTCAAGTCCTGTTCGGACTATCCGGCGTGCCCGGGACCCAAGGGCGTCAAGAAAGAAGCGTCGTAGAGTCCGCGCGGCCTTAGAGTTCGTGCGTTATGCGCCGCGGCGCGATCGTCCTGTCCACGGCTCTACTTGTGCTCTCCTGCGGAGGAGGGTCGCCGAGCTCGTCCAAGTCGCCGGCCGCCACGGCTTCTCCATCGCCGACCTCCTCGGTCGCGCCAAGCGCCACACCAGGCGCGGCGCCGCTCACAGGCACGTACGGCCTGATCCTTTCGGCGGGAACCCTGCAGCTCGTCAAGCCCGACGCAACGGTGTCCGCTACCGTGTCGATCGCCACCCCTTCCGTCCAGTTCTGCTCCGCCGCACACGACGGCGCGGTCCTCGAACCGCCCGTGTCCGCCACCAATGACGAGGTTTACTTCCGAGACGGCGACACCAAGATCCGGATGGTCGTCCCTCCCGCAAGCGCGGCCGACGTGACGACGGTGCCGGGCGGCCCAACGACGATCAGCTTCTTCTCGGTCAGTCCCGACGACCAGAGGATTGCCGTGCTGGTCGAGGATCTTTCCACGGCCAGCTCGGTCAACGAGCGGCTGTATGTCGAAGATCTGCGCGGTGGTGGCCACCACACCGACATCTACACCACCACGGCGCCGAAGGCTGGAACGACGCTCTGGCCGATGGGCTGGCACCAGGGTGCGCTGGTGCTGGCGGTGGTGCCGGCCTGCACGTTCGAGCCGGCCGGGCTGACCCCGACCGAGTGGCACGTGGCAAATGCGTCGAACGCGGCGCGGATGGCGACGATTCGCTCGACGAACTGCACTCTGAGCTACTGGCCTTCGGCAGCCGGGGTCGGGTGCACGGACGCCAACGGCGTGACGACCATCTACGACTGGACGGCGAAGGCGGTTTCGGTGACCGGGCCGGGCTCCACCGGGAGCGGGTACTCAGAGACGAGCCTCTCGCCGGCCGGCCAGAGCATCCTGTTCGCCACCGGGGCCGGGGTGGGCGCGCCACCGCCCGCCACCGGGATCGTCCAGCTGGGCCCAGGACCTTATGCCACCGTGCCCGGCCACGCCGCCTGCAGCTGGATCGACGAGGACCATCTGCTCGCGCCGGACGCGGTGATCCAGTTCCCGGCCGAGACTCCGGGCAACTTGAAGGTGACAGCGGGCGTGACCGCGCTGACCGCGACTGGCGTCTGCGCGGGCCGGTTTCCGGGCGGCCTCTGATTGTCGATTGTGGGAGCTGGGTATACTCCCAACTGCCAGTCAACTCGACTGAGTTAGCACGCCCGGGGCAATGCCCCTGTCCTTCGCAACCGGCGCCGGCGGCGCCGGACTCTTGAGCGGAGGCCGGAACCGGGCGGAAGATCAACAGGGAGGCAATCGAACGTGGCTCAAGTGACTTTGAAGCAGCTGCTGGAGGCGGGCGTCCACTTCGGGCACCAGACCAGCCGCTGGAACCCGAAGATGCGGACTTACATCTTCACGGCGCGCAACGGCATCCACATCATCGACCTGCAGAAGACCGTGCGGCTGCTCGACGAAGCATGGGATTTCGTGCGCAGCGTGGCGGCGAGCGGACGCCCCGTGCTCTTCGTCGGCACGAAGAAACAGGCGCAGGAAACCATTCAGACGGAAGCGGCCCGATGCGGTATGTACTTCGTCAACCGCCGCTGGATGGGCGGCATGCTCACCAACTTCAGCACCGTCAAAAAGCGCATCGAGCGCCTCCAGGAGCTGCGCAAGATGCAGCTGGAGGGCCAGTTCGAGTCGATGTCCAAGAAGGAGGCCAAGCGCCTCACGGACGAGCTCGACCGCCTGATGTTCCACTTCGACGGCATCGCCGACATGAAGCGGCTTCCGGGCGCCCTGTACGTGGTCGACCCGCGGAAGGAGCACATCGCGGTCACCGAGGCGAACCGGCTCAAGATCCCGGTCGTCGCGATCACCGACTCGAACTGCGACCCTGACCTGATCACATACGTCATCCCCGGCAATGACGACGCGATCCGCGCCGTCAAGCTCCTGACCGGAAAGATCGCCGACGCTTGCCAGGAGGGGCGCCAGGAGGCCCAGGCGCGGGGCGAGATCCTCCCCGAGGTCGAAGAGCGCGAGTTCCTCGAGACGCCTCGCTACGAGGAGATCGAGGAGTACCTCGAGGACGAGGAGGACTACCTGCCGACTGTCTCTGAGGAGGAGTTCGTTCGCACCGCCGACGAGGAGGAGGCGCGCTAGTGGCAGGAGTTCCCATGGAGCTCGTCAAGCAGCTCAGAGAGATGTCGGGCGCCGGCATGATGGACTGCAAGAACGCGCTCGAAGAGGCCGGGGGCGACCTCGAGAAAGCCTTCACGATCCTGCGCGAGAAGGGCATCGCGAAGGCCAGCAAGCGGGCCGGCCGGGCGACAGGCCAGGGCATCGTCGAGGCGTACTTGCACAACACGGGTGACGGATATCCGCCGCAGGTCGGCGTGCTCGTCGAGGTCAACTGCGAGACGGATTTCGTAGCCAAAGGCGCCGAGTTCAGAAAGCTGGCCAAAGAGCTCGCCCTGCAGATTGCGGGCTACGAGCCGCGATGGGTCTCGCGAGAGGACGTGCCGGACGACGTGCTCGTGTCCGAGAAGAACGTCTTCGAGGCGAAGGCCCTTCAGGACGGCAAGCCGGAGCAGATCGTCCAGAAGATCGTCGAGAGCCAGGTCGAGAACTTCCTGAAGCAGAGCTGCCTCCTGGAGCAGCCCTACTTCCGCGAACCCGGCCACACTGTGCAGCAGTACATCGCGGAGCACATCTCCAAGCTCCAGGAGAACATCACGGTCCGGCGCTTCGTGCGCTTTAACATCAGGGAGTCCTGAGCCAGCTGATCGGCAAGATAGAAGGCGTACAAATGGGGGACCGCTCGCCGAAGTACAACCGCATCCTGCTCAAGCTGAGCGGCGAGGCTTTAGGAGGCGCGCGTGATTACGGCATCGACCTGCAGGTCGTGCAGACCATCGCCAATCAGGTCAAGCGAGTGCACGAGATGGGCGTCCAGATCGCGCTCGTCGTGGGCGGCGGCAACATCTTTCGGGGCCTCGCGGCAAGCGAGCTCGGCTTCGACCGTGCGACCGGTGACTACATGGGAATGCTGGCGACCGTCATCAACGCGCTCGCGCTGCAAGACGCGCTCGAGCGAATCGGCATTCCCGCGCGCACGATGACCGCGATCCAGATGCCGCAGGTGGCGGAGCCGTACATCCGCCGGCGTGCGGTGCGCCACCTCGAGAAGGGCCGCATCGTGATCCTCGCCGCCGGCACGGGCAACCCCTACTTCACTACCGACACCACCGCCGCCCTGCGCGCCGTCGAGATCGAAGCCGACGTCATCCTCAAGGCGACCAAGGTGGACGGCGTCTACACCGCCGATCCGAAGCTTGATCCGTCCGCGGTCAAGTTCCAGCACCTTGGATACCTCGAAGTTCTCAACCGGGGAATCGAGGTGATGGACAACACGGCGCTGACGCTTTGCATGGACAACGACGTGCCGATCGTCGTTTTCAACCTCCTGGTGCCAGGCAACATTGAGCGTGTGGTCATGGGTGAGGAGATCGGAACTCTGGTGAGCGGCGGGGCTCCATCAGGGTGATGATCGATCCCGTTCTACGCGACGCGGAGTCGAAGATGTCCAAGTCGGTCGAGCACTTCAACACAGAGCTGTCGACCATTCGCACCGGCCGCGCCAACGCGGCCTTGATCGACAGGGTGATGGTTCCCTACTACGGGACGCCGACCCCTCTCAATCAGTTGGCGCAGATCAGCGCGCCCGAGCCCAGGCTCCTGGTCGTGCAGGTCTACGACAAGAGCCAGATCGGCGCGATCGAGAAGGCCCTGCGCTCAGGCGACCAGGGTCTCAACCCGTCGAGCGATGGACAGGTCATCCGGGTGCCGATCCCACCTCTCACCGAGGAACGCCGCCGCGAATACGTGAAGCTCGTGCGCCAGAAGGCCGAGGAGGCGCGGGTGGCGATCCGCAACGTGCGTCGCGACGAGATGCACCGCATCGAGCAGATGCAGAAGCAGGGCGAGGTCGCGGAGGACGACTCCAAGCGCGGGACGGCTCGGTTGCAGAAGATCACCGAATCCCAGATCGAACGAGTAGACGCTCTAGCCGCCCGCAAAGAAAATGAGGTAATGGAGATCTAGAGGTATGAGGGAAAACCCGGATGGTTTTCCCTCATCGCGCGTGCGGCGTCGCCGCAGGCGCTGCTCCCATTCCGGTATACGGATGGGATTTTTCTAGAGTTACTCCAGGCCGCGTTTGGGTGGCAAGTTGGACGAAGCCGAGGCCGGGTTGAACCCGGCCTCCCCTGCCGCGCTGGGAAGTCGGTTTTTGACACTACCGGTACGCTGTGCTGACCTTGGACTCCCAGGTCCCCCGCCACATCGGGATCATCATGGACGGCAACGGGCGCTGGGCCCGGCAGCGCGGCCGGCCCGCCAGCTTTGGGCACCGCGCCGGCGTGAGGGCCATCAAACGCGTGCTCGACGCGTGCGAAAAGCTCGGCGTGAACGTGCTCTCGATCTACGCGTTCTCCACTGAAAACTGGTCGCGGCCGCGGGTCGAGGTGCGCGCCCTGATGCGTCTCTTTCACGAGACGATGGAGCGCGAGATCGACGAGATGCACCGGCGCGGCGTCCGGATCGTGGTCAGCGGCAGGCGCGACGACCTCTCAGCCCGCATGCGCGACCGCCTCGAGGAGGTGGTCAAGCGCACCGCGGCCAACACCAACGGGGTGCTCAACGTGTGCCTCAACTATGGCGGCCGCGCCGAGGTGGTCGACGCGGTGAGAAAACTTGTAGCGGAGGGCCTGCCGCCCGGCCAGGTGGACGAAGCGGCGATCGCCTCCCGACTCTACAACCCGGACCTTCCAGACCCCGACCTCATCATCCGCACGGCCGGCGAAAGACGCGTGAGCAACTTCCTGCTGTGGCAGTCGGCGTATTCGGAGATGCTCGTGACCGAAACGCTTTGGCCGGACTTCGATGTCGAGGACCTGAAGGCGGCGCTCGCCGACTATGCGTCCCGCGTGCGGCGTTTCGGCGGCCGCCCCGACGACGAAGCGGCGGCGCTCTAACTTAGATGACGACCCAGCACGCCTCGCTGGCCGCTCGCTGGAAGCCGAGCCCGCTGACGGTTCGCATCCTGAGCGCGTTCGTCATCCTGGCGCTGGTTATCGGACTCGCCCTGCTGGGGACCTATGGCGCGTACCTGCTGGTCTTGATCCTCTTGGGCCTGGCCCTGTGGGAGTTCATCGGGCTTTCCGATGGCATGGGCTCACGCGCTCCGGTCTGGCTGCTCGTCCCGCTCGGCATCTTCTTTGCGTACAGCGGCACCGTGCTGAAACATGTCGACGTCAACCTGGTGCTCGCGCTCGCGCTGGTCGGGGGCCTCGCCGCGTTCCTCGTCGTCCCGGGCCGCCGGCAGGGTCTCGGCCGCTGGGCGATGGGGATGGCCGGCGCCCTCTACATCGGAATGCCCTTCAACTACTACCTCCTCCTCTACACGTCGAAGCCCGACGGGCTGGTGTGGGCCCTGTTCGTGATCTTCGCCGTGGTCATGAGCGATGCGGCGGCGCTGCTGGTCGGAAGCCGAATCGGACGCCACCCATTCTTCGGAACGATCAGCCCGCACAAGACCGTCGAAGGCGCGATCGCCGGCGTGGTGGGTGCGGTTGCCGTGATGCTGGTGGGTGCCTCTGCGGTGCTCGGACTGTCGCCGTTGCACGCGGTCGTGCTCGGAGTACTGGTCGGCGTCAGCGCTGAGGTGGGCGACCTGGTGGAGTCGCAGATGAAGCGGATCGCCGAGGTCAAGGACTCGTCACACCTCATCCCGGGGCATGGCGGCGTGCTCGACCGGCTGGACTCGATCCTGTTTCCGCCGATCCTCGTTTACTTCTACGTGACCATGTTCCACCTCATCAAATGACAAGCCCCCGGCCGGGGCGCTCGAGCCGTCCCATCAACGTGGCGGTGCTAGGCGCGACGGGATCGATCGGCCAGCAGACCCTCGACGTGATCGACCGCAACCCTTCCAGGCTGCGGCTGTTTGGCCTGACCGAAGGTCGCCGGTCGACGCGTCGCACCGCGGAGCACCTCGTGCAGGGTCAGGCCGGCGACGCGGACTTCGACGCACGTGTGGAGGCGATGATCACGGACCCCCGCTGTGACGTGGTCGTGGTGGCCATTCCCGGCGCGCGCGCCCTCGCGCCCACGATGGCGGCGCTCAAAGCTGGCAAGCGGGTTGCGCTGGCCACCAAAGAGGTTCTGGTGATGGCGGGAGAGCTCGTGATGCGAGCGGCCGGCGAGGATGGCATCAGGCCCGTCGACTCCGAGCACAGCGCGATCTGGCAGTGCCTGTGGGGCGAGAAGATCGAATCCGTGAGGCGGCTGATCATCACCGCGAGCGGGGGCCCCTTCTGGGCCCACCCCGAGCTCGACCTGGACCAGGTGACTGTGGAGCAGGCGCTCAACCACCCCAGGTGGTCGATGGGCCCGAAGGTGACGGTCGACTCCGCCACGATGATGAACAAAGGCCTCGAGGTCATCGAGGCACACCACCTGTTCGGCATCCCGCTCGACCAGGTCACCGTTTGCGTTCATCCGCAAAGCGTGGTGCACTCCCTGGTCGAGTTCGTGGACGGCTCGCTCAAGGCTCAGCTCGGCCGCCCAGACATGCGCCTGCCGATCTCGGTGGCCCTCTGTTACCCCGACCGCCTTCCCGACGCTGTGCAGCCAACCCCGCTCGAGGAGCTGAGCGGGCTCGAGTTCCACGCCCTCGACGAGGATCGCTTCCCTGCCGTGCGGCTGGCGCGCGAGGCGGCCAAGGCCGGCCACGGTCGCCCGGCCGCGCTCAATGCGGCCAACGAGGAGGCCGTGAGCGCCTTCCTGTCGGGTGAGATTCCCTTCAGCGGCATCGTGCGGACTGTCGAGCGGGCCCTGGCCGCTTTCCCGGGCGGCGGCGACAGCCTGCAAGACATCCTCGCGGCGGACCGTTGGGCCAGGGAGTATGTCAGAGACAAGTCCGGTAAATTGAGGGCGAAATGAGCCAGCTGCTCACACCGGTGCTGTACGTGATCGCAGTCGGGGGCATGTTCCTGCTCCTGATCGCGCCCCACGAGGGCGGGCACTTTCTCTTCGCCAAGCTGTTCAAGGTGCGGGTGATCGAGTTCTCGGTCGGGGCAGGCACCAAGCTCTGGTCGGTCACCAGGGGTGGGACCCTGTATGCCCTGAGGGCGTTCCCGATCCTCGGCTACGTGCGGATGGGGGGCATGGAAGCGGGCGACTTCGAGGCTGCGAACGGATTCCACTCGAAGCCCGCCTGGCAGCGGATCGTGATCCTGGCCGGAGGCCCCGCGGCGAACTTCCTCGTCGCGATGCTCCTGATCACCGGCTTCGGGCTGACCCAGCTCAACACGGACCCCGGCAAGGTCTTCAGCGTCGCCCCGAGCTCGCCGGCCGCCGCGGCCGGAATCCAGCCCGGCGACAGTATCCGCTCGGCCAACGGCAAACCCCTCAAGACGCCCGGCATGATCGGCCAGGAAGAGCAGGCGGCACGCGGCGCGCCGCTCATCCTTTCCGGCGTACACGCCAACGGGCAGTCATTTACCTACTCGATTACGCCGAAGTGCGATGCGCAGGGAAACTGTCTGGTCGGGATCGGGATCCCCCGGCAGCTCACCACGGTTCAGTCCGCGGTCGTCAGCGGGGTCGAGTTCCCCTTCGCCGCTGTCGGTGGGATCACCTCCGGCCTGTGGTCTCTCATCACGGGCGCGGTTCCGGGGGGCCTGCTCGGGCGTGAAGGCCTGACCGGACCGATTGGCATCGGGGCCACCGCCGTGCAAGCGGTGAGCCAGGGGCCGCCTACGTACATCCTCCTGGTGGCGCTGCTGTCGGTGGCGCTGGGATTCACAAATCTCCTGCCTCTGCTCGCGCTGGACGGCGGCCGGATCGTCGTCGTCTTGATTGAGGCTCTCCGGAGGCGGCCGTTTGACCGGACGGCCGAGCTGAACCTCCAGCGGATCGGCCTCGTCGCGCTGCTGGCGATCGCCGCGGTGATCACCTTCCTCGACATCCAGCGCCTCGCCACGGGCCAGTTCCCAGGACTGCATTAGTCGTGGTCACCCGCCGCAGGTCGATCCCGGTCAACGTCGGTGGAGTGGTCATCGGCGGCGCGGCGCCGATCGCCGTGCAGACCATGACCAAGACGGATACGCGCGACGTGAAGGCGACGCTGCGCCAGATCCACGAGCTCAAGGAAGCGGGCTGCGAGATTGTGCGTCCGGCGGTCCCGGACCATGAAGCGGCCGAGGCGCTCAAGGAGATCGTCAAGGGCTCGCCACTGCCTGTGATCGCCGACATCCACTACGACCACACCCTGGCGCTGCTGGCGATCGAGGCGGGCGTGGCCTGTCTGCGCCTCAACCCGGGCAACATCCCCGACCGCGACAAGGTGACCAGGGTGGTCAACGCCGCCAAGGAGCGCCAGATCCCGTTCCGGATCGGGGTCAACGCCGGCTCGCTGCCCGAAGAGGTGCACAAGAGCATGCGCGAAGAGCACGCGATCGACCGCGACAACCGCGAGCAGACCGCGGATCGCATGGTCGAGGTCGCGCTCGGCCACTGCAAGATC
>PLYZ01000020.1 GCA_003151935.1 Candidatus Dormiibacterota bacterium
GCGCAGGAGCGGTTGCGGACATCGCATGCGTCGTGGGTTTCTACTGCAGATTCCTCACCCTCGACCCCAGCGCGTTTGGGCTGGCGCGCTCGACCGACATGATGACCGTGGCGTTGACCTCCGCCAGCCACTGGATCGAATTCGTCAGTCCTTGGGTAGGCATCGCTCTGGCCGCCGGCCTCATATACGGCAGCCTGGGTCGTTGGTGGGGACGATCGCGGTCGTTCGTCGCCGGGGCCGCGGTGGCTGTGCCCTTCATCGCGGAGCCCTGGCTGTGGCCGCTCTATGTCGGGTTCTACAAGGGCCCAACCGTCCTGTGGGTTGCCGAGATCGCCGTCGGCTTGCTCGTCCTGGTGTGGGTCGTGACCGCCTGGCGGCGAACGCGCTCAACACACGTCGCCCCATGAGGGGCGAGGAGTTGCGCGACTCGTCAACCTTGAACCGGATCATTCGAGTTCAGCGGGGGCCGTCTATCCAGTCGGAGGCACATCAACGCGAGGACATGGTTCGACCACGGTTCGGGACCGTGAAGTCGCGGGTTCAAATCCCGCGCCCCCTCAGCATCCTGAACTGCCCTGGGTTTGATGGAGGCTGACGAGACAGCCCTATGTACTGGTGTAGCAACCGATGTAGCAACCCGGACGGTTGCTGTCCAGCAAATTGGCTCTTAGGGTTCTCAGTTGATAACAAACTCTTCCGACCCCTTAAGCCCAGTCGCCGGCACATCGTCCAAGCCGCCGCCTGGACCGTTGCAGAAACCCACCTGAAGCCCTGGCCAGTGAAACCCTGACACGCCGGTCGGCCACCGCCTCAAGGATTGTTTCGTATCCTCGGGAGTGTCATGACGCTCACATTTCACGCAGCTAACTCATGGCCCCCGAGTACTGAGGAAGCGCTGGCCGCTGCAGCCAAAACGGGCCTCCTTAATGAGACGCACACGGTGGACATCAAACGCGAGCTACCGGCTGGCGACGCAGCGAACAAGGAACTGGCGGCGGACATCGCTTCCTTTGCCATTGACGGCGGCTACATCTTCATTGGTGTCGATGAAGACCATGGGGCAGCCCTGGCGCCGGTGCAGCTAGACGGCCTAGCCGAACGGATCGAGCAGGTTGCCCGGACCCGCATAGACGAACCCGTGAATGTCACGTCGGCATCAATTGCGAGCATCACGCAGCCAGGCCGCGGCTACCTGGTGGTCCGAGTGCCGGCGAGTCCCCGAGCTCCGCACATGGCATCTCATCGGTACTGGGCTCGCGGCGACAAGACCAAGTATCCGATGTCTGACTCGCAAGTCGAGCTCCTGATGGCGCAGCGCGCCGCTTGGGCTGCAAACGCGGGGGACCTTTTACTGGAGTGGATGGCGCAAGACCCGATTGCGGAAAAGAGTCGCGAGAACGGTCACCTGTTCGTGGTAGCAAGCCCGGTGCCGCCGCGCGAGCGATTCTTGCTGCCCGTGTTTACTGCGCCCTGGCTCGATCCTTTCAAGGAACTGCTCTCGGCGACTAAGCGCGCAGGTCCACAGTTCCAGCCTGACTTTCCCGACAGCCTTAGTAACTTCTCGCGAACGCCGAACGGCTGGGCGGGATCGAGCTACGCAGTATTCGTTCAGCGCGACGGAGGGAGAGGACGAGAGGACGGCATGCTAAAGGTTGAGATCAGCGAGGATGGCGTGCTCAGGCTGATGTGCGGAAGGGCAACCGTTGACCAGCAACACACGCCGTTGGACAGCACACGACTTGTGTTCGACGAATTGTGTCTAGGTTTGACCGCCCGGATGGTGTCGCTTGCGGGTCGCGTAAGCGAGAAGGCTGGGTTTCTCGGGAGTTGGGATTTCGGCGTAGGCCTCACAGGTCTCACGAGCACGGTGTCGGCAGTCCAATGGAGCCGAACACATTGGCGGCCCGAAAACTTTTACCCAGACGATCGATACTCCGCCACGACGCGAGCAGACGTGACACAGATTGAGGCCAGCGCTGGCCACGTAGTCGAACAGCTCTTGGGCCGGTTGATGCGTGCTCTATCCTGCGATGACTTTCCGGACGTTAAGCGGCACTTCGCCTGAACTCCAACGGGTCCATCGTCAACTCCCATTCGAAGCGGCGCGCGCGTATCGCGAGTTGGCGGTGCCAGTTTTGCGAACTGATGAACGCGGCGGCGCCAGCGCAGTTGCCGTCGGCCTCTTCCTGGCAGTTGCGGTAAATCCACAACTCCCGCGCCCGCTGCTCGAGCGGTGGATTGCCCCAACTCGGGGAATAATCGAGACAGGCTCGGCGATTGAGCTGTGCGAATTCGGGAGTCACGGCTCACGGCAATCCTGGGCCACTCCGACGTGCGCATGGACCATGGAAACTTACGGTGACATTCACCCGGAGCTGCTGGGCGATGCCGCCGATGCTATGCAGAGGGTGCTTGCTGGCGGCTAGACCGGGCCCATTTCTTCGGGTTGGACGAAGCCTCCCTCGACTAGCTTCTCCTTAACCTCATCCAGGGCTGTGCGCCCAAAATTACGAATTTGGAAAAGCTCCTCTTCCTTCATCGACAGGAGTTGGTCGACGGTGGCAACTCGCCGATTGCGGAGCATCTGGGTTGTGCGACTCGATAGCCCAAGTTCGGAGATATCTCGATGCGAGTCCACGCGGAAAACACTTGGATCAACGAACAATTTCAAGGTAGCCACGGTCCGTCCACGAGCGCGTGACGCCGTGTCGCGCAGGGCGAGGACGGGCGCGCTGACAAGGCACGACATGGCATGCCCCAGGCCAGAGACTCCTTCGACATGTTGCTGGTATTGGAGATCCGCCCACCACTGCTCCCTGTGCGACCGGCTAATGAACCCTGCGCCCCTGACCCACAGACGAGCGAGGGCCGCCGACCAACTCGTGTACTCCTTTTCAATGACAACTTCTATGGCCTTCGTTGCGATGAAAAGGAACACGCTGAACAACGCCACCACCACCCAATTGAGCTGCGACATCAGGATGGCTCCAGCCGTGGCAGCCATCGCGGAGCAGGCTCGAGGTCGCGATAGAAGTCGGCTACTGCCCGAGTAGCTTCCGTCTGGCCCATGCCAGTCAGCCGGTAGAGCTTGCGTTTCGGCCGCCCGACGACCCGCTCGTCGATGTTCTCCATATGGCTCTCGATCCAACCGTGCCGCTCCAACCGATCCAGAATCGGATAAAGCGATCCGCTCTTGACTCCGGTCTCACCCATCAAACCAAAGCCATATTGGTCCCGAGAGGGATGGTCGAGGAACTCGATCAGCACCTTCGTAATAGCCTTGCTTCCAACCTGCATCTTACCGAGTATACAGAAACCTACATAGGGTGTCGCAGAGTCGCCACAGCCCCAAAATAGCCCCAGTCACAAAGGCTCGAATCCGAGTTCGGTGGCTTAACGGCGAAGCAGGCTTGCGCTGATACCTGTCACGCCGTGACAAGAGGGCGATGAGTTCGCCGTCTAGTTCCCTGAGCTGATTGGCGGCGGCGCCGTCACCGGGCGAGTGGGATATCTCGCCCGTTAAGTTCTGTTAATTGGTTCGACCGCTGTAAGCCTGGGTCCACCACCCTAGGTCGGCCGGGATTGACTGCTGCGCTGCTTCGCCCGAAGCGAGTTTTGCCGACATCCAACCCTCGGGCCGAGTTCAAGTTGATGCACTTATAGCGAATACGGGGCACCCTGCGGATCGTGTGAATCAACCGAGGTTGGAATCGCTCGGACAGTGGCTGTGCTTTCGATACGCGACCGATCAGAGGTCGAGCTGACTTCGCCAAAAGGGGATGGTTTGACAGACCTCGCTATGCGCCACCTTCATTGCATCGCTTGAGCTGAGTCCCGTGATACCATTTCGCTATTCCACTAGAGGAGTAGTGAAAAGTGATTCATTTCCATCTCGACGCTAGATCGGGCATGCCGACTTATATGCAGCTCGTGAACCAGGTCAGGCGCGCTGTGCGAAATGGGACTTTGCGAGCCGGCGACCGACTTCCGACTGCGCGTGAGATGGTGGCTCGCCTCGCCATCAATCCAAACACCGTGCTCAAGGCCTACGGACACTTGGAAGTCGAGGGCTTGGTCACTAGCCGGCCCGGGTTGGGCACCTTTATCACGCAGGGCATCAAGGCACAGCTAGAGCCCGCAGTGCAGCGTCACCTTCGCCGTGGCCTTGACGCTTGGCTGAAGCGGGCGGCCGAAGCCGGACTCGACCAAGAAGGCATATTGGCGATTGTCAATCTGGCTATCGAAGAGACACAAAGCGCGCGTGTGGCATGAACGTTGCGATTCGTGCGGCCGGTCTGGGAAAGCGGTACCGCACTGGATGGGCGCTGCGCGATTGTTACCTGCAGATCCCAGCCGGTCGGATCTGCGCCTTGGTTGGGCCGAACGGAGCTGGAAAGACAACGCTTCTGCGTTTGGCTCTTGGTCTCCTGAAGCCCAGTGCCGGCGACATCAGCGTTTTCGGTTGGTCGCCGACCACTAACGCAACCCTGGTGCTCGCCCGTGTGGGCTTTGTGCCTCAAGACCGTCCGTTGTACCGCAGATTCACAGTTGCCGAAATGCTCCACTTGGGCCGCAGTTTGAATCCCCGCTGGGACCAAATTGCCGCGGCCGGGCGCTTGCGCAGACTCGAAATCCCGCAAGATCGACAGCTTGGCCAACTGTCTGGCGGACAGCAGGCGCAGGTAAGCCTTGCGCTTGCGCTCGGCAAGCGACCAGACCTGCTTCTACTCGACGAGCCCGTGTCGAACCTTGACCCGTTGGCAAGGCGCCAGTTTCTCAGCGAGTTGGTCCAAGTTGTTGCCACCGATGGATTGACAGTTGTCCTTTCATCCCATGTGGTCGCCGAACTGGAGCGGGTCTGTGATCATCTCGTGATCCTCAATGCCGGCCGCGTCCAGGTGATGGGGGAGATCGAGGCTCTCCTCGAGATGCACAAATTGCTCATCGCCCCCAGCCTCGATCCAGCCGACCTAGCGGGCGACCAGAGTGTCGTCCAGGCGACTCACACAGAACGACAATCGGCGCTGTTGGTGAAGGTAGGCACACACCCTGTGAGGTCCGACTGGGAGACCCATTCGGTGTCGTTGGAAGACATGGTGCTTGCCTACCTCGGGAATCCATCGGTTTCGACGTTGCCTGCGCCAGCTCTCGAGGAGGCCGCGGGATGACCTGGCTGGTCTGGCGCCAACACCGCATGGAAGGGTTGGTGGCGACGCTTCTCGTCGTCGCGACCCTGGTGTTTGTCGCCATCTTTTTCATCATGTCCCAGCCGCTGGTTCATCTAGTAAACACCGCGTGCCCCGGCGATTCTTGCGACTCGGCCGGTCAAGCATTCCTCAACCGATTCGGAACTCTGCGCTTGTTGATCAAGGGAATCCTGATTGGGCTGCCAGCCCTATCCGGAGTGTTCATCGGCGCCCCTCTGCTAGCACGCGAGTTTGAACAGGGCACAGACCAACTCGTCTGGAGCCAAGGCATTACGCGACAGCGTTGGCTGATTGCGAAGTTAGGTCTGCTGAGTGCGGTTACCGTTCTCCTCGCCGTTTCGCTTGCGGTTGCCGGCCGCGTCTGGTTCGAAGCACAACCAGTTGTGAATTCCAGCCAGTGGCAGGAATATGACATCCAGGGCCCCGCCTATGCCTCCTATGCCTTCTTCTCGCTCGCCTTAGGCATCGCAGCGGGCGCGATGATTGGCAGGACTGTGCCGGCTATGGCCGTAGCTCTTGTCGGTTATGTCGGACTTCGACTGGCTGTCGTCTTTCTAGCAAGACCGAACTTCCTACCCCCGCTGCAATGGGATGTCAGTACAAACCTCGCAGGCCAGATGGACGCCTGGATGTTGGGCGACCAGCGTCACTTTGACCTGACGGGTCATGCGCTCAGCGATTCGCAATGGCAGGCTGCTGTCAACACATGTAGTCAGATCCAAGGCGATTGGGGATCGTGCCTCCGCGACCACGGAGCCGTGGTCCTGCAGGCCTATCAGCCAGGCGACCGCTTCTGGCTCTTCCAAAGTATCGAGGCGACCATCTTCAGTTTGTTGGGACTCTTGCTTCTTGGGTTGACACTGTGGCTAGTCGGTCGCCGTGCCTAGCCAAACTACACTTCATCCACCCATCGTGTCGCCTTCCACCTCCACGTGGGTCCGAGCCCGCCCCCGCGGCTCGCTAGATCGTTGTTTTAGGTCGAGGTGGGGAGGAGAGCGCACGGGCCCTCGATGCGATGAATACCGGGCAGGCGGCCGATGGCGACGACTCGAAGGCAAGGTGGCCGTCATCACGGGTGGCGCGAGTGGCATCCGTCTTTCCGGCAGGCCACGGTCTCTACTCTGGATCCTAGCTTGGACTCTTGCTGTCGGTGCGGGCTGCGGTAGCGAAGGTCAAGCGAGCTTAGAGAACTACATCGTGTCCGCGCCGGTCGTCGCGGTGGCAGGAGGCCCCGCGAAAGCATGTGCTGGAATTCCCCTCAGTTCTTCCCCTGGCGATTGCGGAGGCGTCGAACTCGACGGAATCGATATCCATGCCATTAAGGGGATCACCATTTACCCTAATGGGACCGTCGAGACTCCCGTTCTACGCTTAGCTGGCAAGTGGGATGGACGCCGGCTGATGCTGACTAGCTCGCCAGTGGTCATTGACAACTCCGCTGTTACTCGCCTCCCAGACTGTGCAAACGGGGCATCCCAGCCAAGTCCGGCTCTGAGTCAGATCCAAGCCGCAATGCAGCAGGATCGACAGGTGCTTACCAGCCGAGGCATCCTCGTCCTCAAAACTGCGCCATGTGTCGACCATCTCTTGGTAGTGGAGTTGACCCGGTTACGTGGACACCTTGACACTTGGGACCATGAGTCCCACAAGGAGGCCCACTATGCCCCGGAAGTTCACCCCGGAGTACCCGCCCGAGTTCCGTGCTGAGGCCGTGCGTTTGGTTCGTGAAGGCGGCCGCCAGGTAAGCGTCGCGGCCAAAGATCTAGGCGTTTCCGCGGAATCGCTGCGTCACTGGGTGGCGCAAGCCGAGCTCGACAGCGGACGGCGCAAGAACGGTCTGACGACTGACGAGCGCCAGGAACTGGTCCGCCTGCGCCGGCGGGTTCGCGACCTGGAAGAGGACAAGGTAATCCTAAAAAAAGCCACCGCCTTCTTCGCCGCGGAGACCCGAAAGACCCGATAGAGGTCTTCCGGTTCATGGAGCGAGAGAAGGCGAACCACGAGGTGCGGCGAATGAGCCGGCTGCTCGGTGTCTCCCCGAGTGGCTACTACGCCTGGCGGACCCGGCCGGAATGCCCGCGTAAGAAAGAAGACGCGCGACTGCGCGCGCTCATCGCTGCCATTCACACGCGCTCGCGCGGCAATTACGGAATGCCGCGAATCTGGGACGAGCTCCGATACGACCACGACGTTCACTGCTCCGGCAAGAGGGTGCGCCGCCTGATGCACCAGCTGGGGATCAAAGGCACGCACCGGCGCCGCTATCGAAAGACCACCAAGCGCGACGCTTCTTTGGCCGTGGCGCCCGATCTCATGAACCGTGACTTCAGCGCGAACAAGCCAGATGAGAAGTATGTCGGTGACATCACCTACATCCGGACCTGGGAGGGTTGGCTCTACCTGGCCATCATCCTCGACGTCTTCTCTCGCCGCATTGTCGGGTGGGCCATGGGCACCACCCTCCACACCGAGCTGGTGGTCCAAGCCTTCGAGATGGCGGTCCGCCGACGCCAGGCCCGGGGCGCCATCGCTCACTCCGATCAGGGCTGCCAGTACACCAGCCTGACCTACGGTCGGCGCATCCGCGAGGCGGGCCTGGTCCAGTCCATGGGCAGTCGCGGCGATTGCTTCGATAACGCGATGGCCGAGTCCTTCTTCGCCACCCTCGAGTGCGAGCTGCTCGACCGCCAGACCTTCCACATTCGAGCCCAAGCACGCATGGAGGTCTTCGACTTCATCGAGGGCTACTACAACACCGAGCGCCGCCACTCCTCGCTCAGCCTGCCCGGCCTCGGCATGCAATCGCCAGCCAAGTTCGAACTCCAATGGTTGAAGGCTCGGGAAGCGGAGCGGGTTACGAAATGAATACGATTCGTAACACGCAGTGGTCTGCATCATCTGCGGCCGGCCGATCCAGCGATCAGGGCAGGGACGTCGTCGCCTCTACTGCTCGAACCTCTGCCGCCAACGCGCCTGCCGGCAGCGTGACGAAGCAAGAATGTGGCGCGCCACCAATCCGAACCTCGACGACCTCGTCGACGTCACTACCATTCTCAACGCGGCTCTCAAGCCGCAACGCAGGAGGTGATGCGCAACACTGTCGCCGTCAACCCATAGGGTGTCCACCAAAGCGGGTCAACTCCAAGCCGCATCCTGGACTCTCTTGGGAGCGCGGTTGCTCTCAAGTGGGGTGGAGATCTCGCTATTGGAGGCGGGACCGCCTACGTGTTCGCCAGCTTGACTACGGAGCGCTGGCAGATTCTCACTCCAGACATGATCCGGCGCGAGTTGCGGCTTCCCGGCGATCCGGTCAAACGACCAAAGTGGAAGGTCACCCTACAAATCCCTCAAGGAACATCTCTGTTCGGTCAGCCGAGGCCGCGCGATCCGTTTCTGTTCCTCGGCGAGATCGTTCCCACCCGCAACCATGGCAGTCAGTCACTTGGGCAGATCACGAGCGCCAGGTGGGACGACTATCTACTAAAGCCTCGTCTGCCTCGGCAAATGTGGGCTCAGCTGCGGTTTCGGTGCGTCTACATAGACGAGAGGATTGTGCCAATCGACAGCTGGGTTGGTGGCCGGGATCCGAATCGCTTTATCGAGACCATCGAGCGCCTTCGCGGGCGGCGGAGAGTCGTGGCCAAGGTTTACCGCCGTGGCGGAGGGACCCTTACTTACACCAAGCAACAAGGGACGCGCTCCCTCCTCTACGAGAGCGGCGCGACGAGGCGGCGCGCCATCCTGCCGTATAAGAGTTGGCCCAAAGGAGCCGCTGCCGATGAGCAAACTGCACTCGAGGCCTTGATGGTCTTCTGGTCGTATGGCACCTTCCTCCCGTCGATCCGTTGGCATAAGGGCTGACGTTCTCGAAATGCCAGACGATCTCGTCTTGCACTTCCAGGGCCAGGACCGCCTTCTTGGGTCACCGGCGCGACTTGATCGCGCGATTCCCATCGTCGCCGGGGTCTTGGTGCTGGCTGTCGCCGTCCGGCTGCTGATCGGCGCTCGCGGGACAGGCGACCTAGCGGTGTTTGCGGCCGGCATGTCGGCGCTCGTCCTGGTGATGCTGGGTTACGCCCGGCTCCGGTTTGCAAACGCAGGCCTGTTCCTGGCGGACGGCCGGGTTGGCGTGATCGGGGCACTGGGCCGCCGGACTGGAGTCGATGCATCCCAGGTCGATCATCTCCAGCTGTGCACACTGACGCCAGCAAGCGGTCGCCCCTATGGATTACTTCTGTTCATCGACAGCTCGGACCGGGCCATCCTTCGACTCTCGTCTGCGGACCTGATTCCGGCAGAGGGGCTCGAGGAGCTGAGTCGAAAGGCGGGCGTCCGGTTGCTGGGATCCTGGCAAGACACTTACGCGCCGGCCGATCTCAACCGTCGCTTTCCCGGTTCTGTCGCCCGGGCGACCCAGGCTGGGAACAGTGTGCTTGCACACCCGTGGCGGACGCGCCTGATCACCTTTCGTTGTCACCGTGCTGGTGTTCGTGGGTTTGCTGATCGCTTTGCTCGTTCGGTCCGGACGGTGAGTAGGCCGGGCTAGTCGCACGCAGCGCTCATATAGCAGCCAAGTCGGGAAAGGTCGGGAAAAGTCGGGATCGGTTGGTGGTGCATCAACCGACGTTGGAATCGTCACCAGCTGAGAAGTGCCTGCCCTCACGGAGGCCACGAGCCCGTTCTTCCCAGCCGGTCTGGACTCGCCACGATCGCTGGGTGCCCCGTATTTCCTTAAGGTGTACGGACGCCAGCCTCATCCCCAAGCGTTTTCGGGTCCGTCCGGGTGGGCCCCGGCAGGATCATCTTCACTCGCACCGGGTCAGGCCCTCAGCCCCATACATGCATCGTCAACGGGAAGACCTGGTCAGCGGTTACAGCTGACGCGTCGACGGCTCGGGCCCACCTTCAGGTGGTCGTAAGGGAGGAAATTTGACGTCAGACGTCTATGGTGTGGGCGTCTTGTGGCGCGCAGTCGGGGCGGTACTCCTGGTCCTCTGCGGCGCATCTGGGATCCCGTTCGGGGCCTGGGTGATTGCCAAATCCAGGCTGCCCTCCTGGATGAAAGGCATTTGGAAATGGCCGCTCGGAAACAACATCTCACCCGAAGTCGCGAATCTTCAGGGGTGGGCGAGCGCACTGGTAGGCGCTGGTTCGCTCGTCCTCCTGATACCGCTACTTCTTCTCCCAACACGGGACGCCGTCTCGCGGGTTGGACTGGTGGTCGCCGTGCTCTTTGTGCTCGTCGGCCTGGTGGCCTACGTCCGTAGCATTGTCGTTTCGTACAGGTCCACAGCTGAACCCGCTGACTCAACGCCAACACTCATCATGCCGAGGCAGACTCAGCTGACGGTTGGTTTGGTAGCAGGTCTTGCGGCCGGCGCGCTACTTGCCGCATCGGTTGTCGACGCGTTCCCAGGACCCAGCGACACGAGTGGCGGAGCAGTCACGTCGCAAGCGAATGGCCTGCACTGGACAGACGTCAAGGTCGGATCCGGAGCTGCCACTGCAGATGGAAAGCTGCTCACCGTTCGCTACACGCTATGGCTTGGCGACGGGACTCGCATCGATTCGAGCGCAGACCATGACCAGCCTTTCACCTTCACCTTGGGAAAGGGCGAGGTGATCAAGGGACTGGACGAAGGTGTGGTTGGAATGCGCGTTGGCGGCATCCGATGGCTGACCGTCCCACCAGATCTCGCATACGGCGCCGGCGGGGAGACCAATCCCAGTGGGCCGAGCATCCCGCCGAACTCGACTTTGATCTTTGTAATCGAGCTGCTCTCAGTGAGCACGTGACCGATCGAGTTCGTTCGAGGGGGCTCTTGGCCGCTCAGCTCGCCCATTAAGGCTCGACCTGTCACACCACCCGGACGGACCCGAACCGCCTGCGGATGATCAGAAATCGGCGGCTAGCTCGAGCTCTCGGGCAGCTGGGATAGTCCGAGTCCGTACACCTTAAGGAAATACAGGGCATCCGGGCTCCATTTGCACGCTGCACGCTGACAGCCCACGCGAGACCCTGCCGCGATTGGTCCGGCTCGCGCTTCGCAACCCGCAAGCGCCGCGCTCCGAGGCTGTGCTTGCAGAGGTCGTGAACACCGTTGACCTTGTTCTGCACGCCGCGATCGTTCGGGGCGGCGCCAACCGCTCGCAAAGCGAGCCGACCTTGTCGGAAACCAGGAAACGAAAGCTGCTTTCGGTGAGCTGCGTCGCCGGTCTCGACGACGGGCGGCCGCTTTTGCAGGAGCTGGTCGCGCTGCGCCCGGACGGCCGCTGGCATCGGGTCGGCTCTCCCGCGGCGATGCCCGAACGCGTGTGGGCGAAGCTCGCCGACGTGAGCGATCCGTCGCGGCTGCTGGACGGCTTCGATGATTGAAACGGCGGCCGCCTTGAGCGCAGGACTCGGGGTGCTAGCCGCGATTCTCGCGGTGGGCGCGCCCGCGCCGGTCGTTCCGGCGTGGCTCTGGCGCCCACTTGCCAGGTGGTGGTCGCGACAGCTCAGCCTTTCGGCAGGGACAGGCTGGGCGTGGCTCGACGGACCGACCCTGGTCGCCGGCGAGTGCTGTGCGGCGCTCGCGGCAGCCGTGACGGCGACGGCGATGACAGGACTCGTAGTGCTGGCCGTTCCCGCTGCGGCCGGTGGCGCGTCAGCGGTTCGGGCCGTGGTGACGGCTCGTTTGCGGGCTCAACAGGTCATGCGCCAGGACGCGGTGCTGGAAGCGACGAGGATGCTGCGGCAGCTCCTGGAGACAGGGGCTCCGAGCGTGAACCAGGCGATTGCGGTGCTGGCCGAGCGCGGGCCCGTTCCTCTCAGGGGCGAGTTCCGCCTCATCGCCGCCAGGTCGATCGGCCGGAGACAGGCATGGAAGGAGGCGCGCGAGCGCATCGGCGAGCCGCTGTTCGACATGCTTGCCGCCGCGGTCCTTATCCAGCGTCCAGGCGGCGGCGAGCTGGTACCCCTATTCGCCGACCTCGAGTCGTCCGTCACGACCGCGCAGGAGGTTGAGCGTGAGGCCCGCGCGCTGCAGGCGCAGGCGCGCTCTGCGTCGACCATCATCGTTGCGCTGCCAATCGCATTCCTGTTGATTCTCTCCACCTTCCACTCGCCTTATCTCGACGCGTTCCACCAACCCACGGGGTCGGCGTTCCTCCTCGCGATGCTCGGTGTGATGGCTGCTGGTTACGCGTGGATGCGCCGGCTGCTGGAGCTGCCGGGCCTGCAGCGCGTGCGGTTGACCGATGCCTGACCTATGGATAGTCGTAGCTTCGATCGGAGCAGGCGCGTTCTGTTCAGGCGCGGTGCTGGTGGCCGCGCACGAGCCGGCGGCCCCTGACCTCACATGGCTCAAGCAGCAGCAAAACAAAATCAGTGCCGCCGTGCCCGTAGGCCTCGTCCGCCGGCGGCTCGCTCGCGATCTGGAGCTTGCCGGCTGGCAGGAAACCCGAGAGCGCGTCGCAGTTTTGGCGATTGCGTTCGCGCTGTGCCTGGGCGCGCTTGGGGCCGCCGTCTCGGGCATCGTTGCGATGTGCGGATTCCTGAGCGGCTGCGTGGCATTCGCGGTCACGCTGAACGCGGCTGTCGAAAAGCGTCGCCGGCGCATGTCAGGGGAGCTGGTTCCTCTTCTGGAGCTCTTCACGCTGGAGTTGAGCGGCGGAGGCAGCGCGCTCGCAGCTCTGGGATCAGTGTGCGTCCAGGTCGAGAGCGAGCTTGCGATCGATCTTCGTCGCATGCTCATCGCGTCGCAGGTCGTCGGCTCGGCGTCTTTCGAGGCTCGGTTGATCGACTACGCCGACCAGCACGAGATCGCCGCTCTGAGCAGCCTGGCCACGATCCTGGCCGCCAGCCGTGACTACGGCACCGCCGCCAGCCAGGGCGTCCGCGCCCTTGCGACCGATTTGCGACGCGCTCAGCGGCGCGAGCTGATCGCTCAGAGCAGGCGCGCGCTGAACCATGTGCTGCTGCCGGCGGCGGTCGCGGTACTGCTGCCGTTCCTTGGAGTCCTGATGTTCCCCGCGGTCTCTGTCCTTCAGAGAAGCCTCCGTTGAGACTCGCTTGTCGGAAGCGCGGCGCGGCCATCATGGAGTTCGCCTTGGCGTGGCCGGTAGCGCTCCTGCTGGTGCTCGGCTCAGTCGAGCTCGCCGTGTGGGGGGAGGAGTCGTTTGCGGCGAGGTCGGCAGCGCTGGCGGGCGCCCGCGCCGCGTCGGTCGAGGGCTCGAGTCCTCGAGTCGCGGAAATCGTGACCATGCGTGTCCTTACGCCCAGCCTGGTCGGCGCGCGAGCCGGCGCCTGGTGTCCCGCAGAGGGCGGAGCGCGACCGCCGGTCTGGGTGTGCGCGACGGACCTTGGCTCGGCGATGCAGGTTGACGTCGGCGGCTCGGCGCCTGCACTCGTCCCCTTCGGACCACCAGAAGGCTTGCCTCTGAGCGCCCACGTGGTAATTCAGAAAGAGACGTTCAACCGATGAGTCGAGGCCAGTCGCTCGTCGAGCTGGCGCTCTGCGCGCCGGTTGTTCTTCTCTTGACGCTTGGCGCGGCCGCCGGTGTGCAAGTCGTGGATGCGCGGGCGGGCCTCGAAGCCGCGACACAGGCTGCCGCCGCCGAGGCCTCTCGCGCGCCAGATCCCGTAAGCGCCGAGAGCGAAGCTCAGGCCAGGTTCGCCTCGATGGCCGCCGGCTATCCACTCAGCTCCCCGCACTTGAGCATCTCCGTTGGCAAGTTCAGCCGGACCGGTGAGGTCGAGGCAACGGCCTCGGGCACCGTCGACATCTCGTGGGCGGCGCCTGTCTTTCCCAGGCAGCTGACGCTTGTATCTCACGCCGCCGTCCCGCTCGAGTCGTGGCGAAGCCACCGGCCGTGACCAATACCTCGAAAGAAGGCGGACAGGTGCTCGCGTTCTTCGCCCTCGTCCTTCCGGTCGTGCTGCTGCCGGTCGCGGCCTATGCCGTCGACGCCACGATCGTCGCCGGCCGCGAGGCCGGCCTACAGGCCGCGACCGCGCAGGCCGCGGAGTCGGCGGCTCAGCAGCTGAACGCAGCCGCGCTCCGGTCAAGCGGGGCACTCACCCTCAACACCTCCGCGGTCAAGCTCGTCGCCAATCAGACGCTCGTCGATGAGGAGCCGGGCGCGACCGTTGACGCGTCCACAATCAGCGGCGTCGAGGTGGCGCTCGTCACAAGCGAGTCCGTGACGCTGCCTTTCAGCGTGTTCACTCGCACCGTCACAGTGCACGCAAGCGCGACGGCGCGGCTCGTGGCCGGCTACGACAATCCAGGTTAGAGAACTTTGATGCCCGCGCGTGCCGGCTCCCGCGCGCTTAGTGCCGTCAGCAAACCCGCAATCGCGGGCATCGGCGGGTTCCGGCCCCAAACGGTCTAGGAAAGGCCGAGCAGTCGTTTGCCGTTGCCTAGCAGCACTTTCTGAAGGACCTCGTCGGGTAGGTCGAGCCCGCTCAGCTCGTTGAGGCAGCGCTTCGGATCGATGAACGGATAGTCGCTGCCGAACAGGAACTGGTCTTGCAGCCGGCCCTTCATGTCGCGCATCACCTCGGCCGGGATGTAGCGCGGAGCCCAGCCGGAGATGTCGATGTAGATGTTGGTCTTGTGCAGCGCCATTGCGAGCAGCTCGAGGTGCCAGGGATAGCCGAAGTGGGCGGCGATGATCTTCAGGTCGGGGAACGAGGCGGCGGCGGCGTCCAGGCGGATCGGGCGCGCGTAGTCGAGGCGGATTCCCTGCCCGCCCGGCTGCCCGGCGCCGATGCCGCTCGTTCCGGTGTGGAACAGCAGCACCAGACCTAGCTCCTCGCACCGCTCGTACAACGGCCAGTACCGCTCGTCGTCGGGCGCGAAAGCCTGGAGGGAGGGGTGCAGCTTTACCCCTTTCAGTCCTAGCTCCGCGATGTGGTCAAGCTCGGCGACTGCGCCTTCTCCTTTCAGCGGGTCGACGCTACCGAAGCCGACGAAAGCCTTCGGGTGGTCTTTGCAGGCCTGTGCGACCAGCTCGTTCGGCACCCTCGGGCGGCCCGTCGCCGTCTCGGCGTCCCAGGCAAGAAGCACCGCGAGCATGTCCAGCTCCTCGTAGTCGCTTGCCAGCTCGTCGAGCGATCGCCGCGCAACCTTGGAGCGAAAGTAGGTCTCGGCCGCCTCGACGTAGCCCCGCATCGAGTTGTCGAGCCACTCGGGGGTGGGCAGGTGAACGTGGAAGTCGATCGCTTTCATCGCAGGACGATGATGAGCATATGCAAGCCTCGTTGCTGGTGCTGGCCGGCGGCGGCAGCCGGCGGATGGGCCGCCCCAAGGCCTGGGTGGAGGTGGGGGACACGTACTTGCTGCGCTTTGTGGCGGATCGCCTGGCTCCCGCGTTCTCCGAGGTGCTGGTCTCGTTCGGCGAGCCGGAGCAGCTCGAGGAGCCCGTACCGTACCGGGTCGTGTTCGACCGCAAGCCGTCGGCGGGTCCGCTGGGTGGCCTCGAGGCCGGGCTTGTCGCGGCGCGCAACGAGGTGATGTTCGTGGTCGCGTGCGACATGCCCTACGTGACGCAGGAAGTCGCTCAGATGGCGATCGCTGCCGCCCGTGGATGCGACGCTGCCATCCCGCGCATCGGGGGCCGTCCCGAGCCGGTTTGCGGAGCCTACAGGCGATCCGCTCTGCCTTTCATCACCGGCGCGCTCAACGCAGGCCGGTTCAAGGCCGCCGACCTGGCCGCCGAGCTGGACGTCACGTGGCTCGAAGGCCTCGACTCGCAGCTGTTCAGGAGCCTAAACACGCCGCAAGACCTGGAGCGCTTCCATGCCGAATTTGCGGGGCAGCGATAATTGACGAGCGCTTTGAAAATCGTCGTCACCGTGAAACAGGTCCCGGATCCTAATTCCGCCCTCACCCTGGAGGCGGACAACACCCTTTCGCGCGAGAAGGAGGTGGTCCTCGATCCCGGCGACGAGTGCGGGGTCGAGGAGGCTCTGCAACTCAAGGAGGCTCATGGTGGCGAGGTCGTATTGGTCTCGATGGGGCCGGAGCGAGCAAAGGACGCCATACGCAAGGGCCTTTCGATGGGCGCCGACCGCGGCATCCTGATCACCGATCCTCAGCTCGCCGGGGCCGATGCGTTGCTCACGGCGCGGGCGCTTGCCGCGGCGATCAAGGCCGAGAGTCCGGACCTGGTGATCTGCGGGACGGAGTCGTACGACGGAAGCACCGGCATGGTTCCGCCGATGCTCGCGGAGCTCCTCGGCATGCCCCAGCTCACCATGGCCAAGAAGGTGGAGGTCGACGGCTCCAATCTCAAAATCCATCGCCAGACTGCCGACGGATACGAGGTCCTCGAGGCTGCGACTCCCGCCCTGATTACCGTCACCGCCGGCATTGCGGAACCGCGCTATGCCTCCCTGAAGGGGATCATGGCCGCGCGCTCCAAGGAGATCAAGCAGGTCGGCCTGAGCGACCTGAGCATCGAGCGCGGCGAGGGAGCCGAGACGATCGAGGGACTCGCCGACGCCGAGACGCGTAAGGCCGGCGTCGTGATCCAGGACGACGGCGCGGCGGTCGATCGCATCATGCAGCTGCTCGCCGAGGCCAAGGTCATCTGATGGCGAAAATCTGGGTCTACGCCGAGCTGAACCAGGGCAAGGTGAACCCGACGGCGCTCGAGCTGCTGGCCAAAGCGCGCGACCTGGGCGACGTCGAGGCGATCGCGCTGGGCACTGGTGCCAAAGCGGCCGCAGCGATTCTCGGCAAACACGGCGCGAAGGTGGTCCACGTCAACGAGGACAAGGCTTTCGACGATTACCTGGCAGAGCCGGCGACCGATGCGCTGGCGGCGCTTCACAAGCAGGGCGCTCCCGACCTCATCCTGTTCGGCTTCACGCCGGATTCGCGCGACGTGGCGGGCCGGCTCGCCGCCAGGCTCGAGGTCGGGCTCATCTCCAGCGCGGCAGACATCGTCGCGAAGGACGGTGCCTTCGTGGCCAAGGTGCCTTACTTCGGCGGGGCGAAGATCGCCTCGATGAAGGCCAACAAGAAGCCCGCGATCATCCTCGTGCGGCCAAAGTCGTTCGAATCGTCCGAGGCCGGCGGGACCGCGGAGGTCAAGGAGCTCAGCGTGACGATCGATGCGGGCTCCAAGCGCGCGCACATCCTGGAGCGCGTGGTCGAAGCCTCGGAGAAGGTGAAGCTCGAGGACGCCAAGGTCGTGATCAGCGGCGGCCGCGGTATGGGCGGTCCAGACAACTTCCCTCTGCTCGAGGACCTCGCGGGCGCGCTGGGTGGCGCCGTCGGGGCAAGCCGTGCCGTGGTCGACGCGGGCTGGGTGCCGTACTCGATGCAGGTCGGCCAGACCGGCAAGTCGGTGCGCCCGGGCGTCTACATCGCGGTGGGGATCTCGGGAGCTATGCAGCACACGGTCGGGATGAAAGCTTCGAAGGTGATCATCGCCATCAACAAGGACGCCGAGGCGCCGATCATGAAGATGGCCGACCTCGGAGTGGTTGGCGACGCCCTTAAGATCGTCCCCGCGCTCACCGCCGCCGTAAAGGCCAAAAAGCGCTAGACCAACAAGAGGCCCACAAACTGCTCGTCGAGCGCGTGCGGCTCAGGCGGGACAAGGACTTCGAAGCCGCCGACGCCATCCGCCAGCGCCTCCGCGCGGGCGGGTGGGACGTCGTGGACAGCGCCCAGGGGAGCGAGCTGCAGGCGCTGATCGCGCCGCCGAGCAAGGGCGAGCAGCCGGCTCCGCGCGCGGTCACCCTGCTCACGGTCGTGCAGGGCTGGAAGCCGGACGCCGAGCGCTGGCTCCTCTCCGTCTTTACCCACTGCAAGGCCGACTTCGAAGCCCTCATCGTTGACAACTCGGGCGACACCCGAATCGCGGCCTGGCTCGATAGCCGCGCCGCGGAGCGCTTCCGCTCGCTCCGCCTCGAACCTCCGCTTGGGTTCGCCGGGGCGGTCAACGCGGGCATCGAGGCGGCGGCGGGCGAGGTGGTGATTCTCTTCGACTCGGGCGTGGATCTGACCGGGGACGCCGTGTCGCCGCTCATCAAGGCCCTCGCAGATCCGTCCGTGGCGGTGGCCGGTCCGTACGGTCTGCGCGGCCAGGGGACGCCGAAGGAGTTTGCGGCCAGCGAGGGGCCGGAGGTGGACGCGATCGAGGGCTACTGCATGGCCTTTCGTCGCGCCGACGCGCAGGCGCTGGAGGGATTCGACCCGAGGTTCCAGTTCTACCGGATCGCCGACATCGAGTTCAGCTTCCGGCTTCGGGACCGGGGCGGTCGTGCGTTGGTGGTACCGAACTTGCCGCTCGAGAAGCACGAGCACCGGCTGTGGGAGGCGACGGATCCGAAGGAGCGCCAGCGCCTATCCCGGCGCAATATGTACCGGTTCCTCGACCGCTGGGGGAATCGGCCCGACCTTTTGGTAGGCAAATAGAATTCCCCCGGTGGGCGAGGACTACGGGGCCGGGATCTCAGACCTGAAATCCAGGCGGGCCAAGAACCTCGCCATGGGCGGCGAGGCGAGGATCAAGAAGCAGCACGAGCGCGGCAAGCTGACTGTCCGCGAGCGGCTCGACCTGCTGTTCGACAAGGACACGTTCGTGGAGCTCGGACTGCTCGCTCACCAGCAGCCGGTGCGCGGCGGCGAGTCAGACCCGGATGGAACCCCGGCCGATGGTGTCGTCACCGGCCACGGCCTGGTCGAGGGACGCCAGGTGTGGGTCATCGCTTACGACTTCACCGTAATGGCCGGATCGATGGGTGCGGTGGGGGAGCAGTTCAAGGCCGCCCGGGTCCGCGAGCTCGCGCTCCGCTATCGCAAGCCGATCGTATGGCTGCTGGATTCGGCCGGCGCCCGTATCCAGGAAGCCGCCGGCTCGACCTTTGCCGGCACGGGCTACCTGTTCGCCGACCAGGTGGTGATGTCGGGCGTCATCCCGCAGGTCGCGGCCATGCTCGGGCCCTGCTCGGCCGGGACCGCGTACATCCCGGGTCTCGCCGACTTCGTTCCGATGGTGAAGGGAACCTCGTCCATGTCGCTCGGCGGCGCGCGGTTGGTGAAGGCGGCGACTGGGGAGGACGTGACTGACCACGACATGGGCGGTTCCCAGGTCCACTGCTACGAATCGGGCGTGGGCGACAACGAGGTCTCTGACGACCGTGAGTGCATCGAGATGGTGCGACGTTTCCTGTCGTACCTGCCGTCCAGCAACACCGAGGCCGCGCCATTTGTCGACACAGGGGATCCACCCGATCGCTCGGTCGAAGGCCTCGACAAGATCGTCCCGGCCAGCCCGCGCACGGCCTATGACGTCAGGCGCGTGATCAAGGCCGTGTTCGACCAGGACACCTGGTTCGAGATCAAGCCGACGTGGGCCAAGAACATCGTGATCGGCCTCGCCCGCGCCGCAGGCCATGCGGTTGGTGTCGTGGCGAACCAGCCGATGCAGAAGGGCGGAATTCTCGACTCGGACGCCGCCGACAAAGCGGCCCGCTTCATCCGCATGTGCGACGCGTTCAATGTGCCGCTGGTCTACCTGATGGACGTGCCCGGGTTCCTGGTCGGCTCGCAGGTCGAGAAGCAGGGCATCATCCGCCACGGCGCCAAGATGCTCTACGCGACGGCAGAGGCCACGGTGCCGAAGATCACCATCATCATGCGCAAGGCCTATGGCGCCGGCTACTACGTGATGTGCGGCAAGGGTTATGAGCCCGATGTGCTGGTTGCGTGGCCGCTGGCCGAGATCTCGGTGATGGGACCAGAGGGTGCCGTCAACATCATCTTCAACAAGCAGATCGAAGCCTCGGCGGATCCAGAGACTGCGCGCGCTCAGATGATCGCGGCAATCCGCGAGCAGATCAACCCGTACCTCGCCGCGGGGTGGGCGATGATCGACGACGTCATCGACCCGGCCGAGACTCGGCGCGTCATCGTCCGGGGCATCGAGCAGGCGGGCGACAAGAGGATCGACCGGCCCTGGCGCAAGCACGGGAACATTCCGGTCTAGATGCATTCAGTAGGTCCCAACCTGCCCGCGCTTGCGCGCAGCAAGGTCATCGTCACCGCGGCGCTTACCGGGGTGCTGGCCACACGGGAGCAGTGTCCTGCCATCCCCTACACGCCCCGGGAGATCGGCGAGGAGGCGAGCCGCGCGGTCGACGCCGGTGCGGCCATCGTCCACATCCACGCCCGCAACCCTCAGGGTGGCGCGGAGTGGAGCGTCGAGACCTTCGCCGAGATCTTCAACGAGGTGCGTGCGCGCACTGACGTGATAGTCAACTTCTCGACCGGAGCCGTGGGCATCCCGGCCGAGGAGCGCGTCGCGCACATCCGCGAGCTGAGGCCGGAGATGGCCGCGCTGAACATGGGCTCGATGAACTACGCGATCTACTCTGAGAAGAAGAAGGCATTCTATCACGATCACGTCTTCGCGAACCCGTTTCGCGACATCCAGATGTTCCTGGAGACGATGAAGAGCGCGAAGGTCCGCCCGGAGATGGAGTGCTTCGACGCAGGCCATATCGGCAATACCCGTCCGCTCATCGACATGGGGGTGCTCGACGCGCCCTACCAGTTCAGCCTCATCATGGGTGTCCTCGGCGGCATCCCCGGCACGACGCGCCACCTGGTCGACCAGGTCGATTCGCTGCCGCAGGGCTCACATTGGCAGGTGATCGGCATCGGTCTCA
This sequence comes from Candidatus Dormiibacterota bacterium, assembly GCA_003151935.1. Taxonomy (GTDB): domain Bacteria; phylum Chloroflexota; class Dormibacteria; order Dormibacterales; family Dormibacteraceae; genus Palsa-870. The sequence goes on from PLYZ01000020.1 coordinate 20,878, forward strand.
ACCAGTGGCCGCTGGTGGCGGCGGCGATCGCGATGGGAGGCAACGTGCGCGTCGGGCTCGAGGACAACTTCTACGTGGAGCAAGGAAAGATGGCGAAAAGCAACGGAGACCTGGTCGAGAAGGCGTGCCGCCTGGCCCGCGATCTGGGCCGCGAGGTGGCAAGCATCGCCGAAGCCCGAGAGCAGCTGGGCCTGGAGAGGATTTCTCTCTCCCCATCGGGGAGCAATCAGTGAGTCCTAATCCTTATCGCCGCTTTGCGCGCAGGGCCAGGGTGAGGGGCCTAAGCAGGCAATGACCGTCGAAGTAAAAGCAGAGTTGGTAGGCAGCGTCTGGAAAATCACCGCGAAGCCGGGCGACCAGGTCGCCGAGGAGGACGTGCTCCTCATCCTCGAGTCGATGAAGATGGAGATCGCGGTCACCGCGCCGCGCGCAGGCACGGTCAAAGAGATCCGGGTGAAAGAGACGGACGTGGTCAAGGAAGGCCAGGTGCTGGTGGTGCTTGAGTGACACGACCTGCCCAGCTCCTGCTCGACCATCAGCGCCTGGTCGAAAGGGAACGAGGTCTTCGCGACAATATCGAGCGCGCCAACTCGCGCCTAGAGTCAGATCCCGAGATCGTCGAGCGAGAGGAGACGCTGGTGGAAGCCCGTGCGGCGCAAGAGGTGACGGCGGCCCGCGTTCGCGAGTCGGACCACGAGCGCGAGGCGCATCGCTCGCGGCTTCGCACCCGGGAGAAAGAGCTGATGAGCGGCCGCATTCGCAGCCCCAGCGAGCTGCTGCAGATGTCCGAAGAGGTGAAGCACATGAAAGAGCGCTTTGCCGAGGAGGAGGATGCGGAGCTGAAGCTGATGGAGGACGCGGACGCCGCCGACGAGGCCGTCCGCGAAGCCACGAACCAGCTCGAGCAGGCTCGTAAGCAGTCCGCGTCCGAGGAACCTGAGATTCGGTCGGAACTTGAGACGTGGACGACGGAGCTGGCCGAGGTCGAGGCCGAGCGCGACGCGATCTGGGAGCAGGCGCCTCCGGCGGCGCAGGCGGCCTATTCGCGTATGCGCATGAGACCGGCGGTCGCCCAGGTCGTCAACAACCAGTGCTCCGCGTGCCACGTCACGGTCACGTCATCCGGCATGCAGCTGCTGCGCAAAGGCGATGAGCTCGTGCACTGCGAGAACTGCGGCCGCATCCTGGTCCGCGACTGAAAACTCTTCACCTACGTGCAGACGGAGGCGCTCGGGGCAATCCCGGTCCGGCGGCGATTGGGGTTGTGATCGAAGATGAGGAGGGGACGCGGCTGCGCACGTTCCACCGCTTCATCGGCCATGCGACAAACAACCAGGCTGAGTATCACGCCCTTATCGACGGGTTGAAGGCGATCGCTGACTGGAAGCCCGACCACCTTGACGTCTACCTCGACTCAAAGCTGGTAGTCGAACAGGTGAACGGCAAATGGAGGGTCAAAGAGCCGGAACTCAAGGAGCTTCACCGCCAGGTGGTCGAGCTGCTCAAACCGTACGCAGGCAGAGTCAGCCTCCGACACGTGGACAGAAGCCAGAACAAGGCCGCGGACAAGTTGGTCAACATGGCGCTCGACGAGCGCGCTTAGAAGCCCAAGGCGTCTGGGTAGACTTAACCCGGGCCGAGGCGGACGGGTGACCGCCGACCACCTAATAAGCGGTTGGAGGAAAGTCCGGGCTCCAAAGAGCAGGGCGCTGGGTAACACCCAGTCGGGGCGACCCGAAGGAAAGTGCCACAGAAAATTACCGCCGGGCAGTGCGTGTCTCCGGAGACGGGCTGTCAGGTAAGGGTGAAAAGGTGGGGTAAGAGCCCACCGGCGGCCGGGTGACCGGCCGGCCAGGCAAACCCCGCCCGGAGCAAGACCAAATAGGAGGGCGTTCACGGCGGCTCGCCGAGCCCTCGGGTATCGGTCGCTAGAGGCGCCGGGCAACCGGCGTCCCAGACAGATGGTCACCATCCCGCAAGGGATACAAAACCCGGCTTACAGTCCGCCCTCGACCCACCTACGCCAGTTTTGAATACGAAAAGAGCCCGCGGCCGCGAGACCGAGGGCTCTCCAGTACGCATTTAGTACGCAGCTCGGCCAGGTCTTCCATTGCCGCTGTAATAGTCGATTGCGTGATCTGCGACGGCGTGTTGCAGACATTCCACCAGCTTCGACCGACGTTAGTTTGCCAATGGAAATCACGCCCGGGTTTCTACACGTCGATGTTCACGCCTTGGTCACATCATCGGTAGGCGAAACTCTGTGCTGTTGATATTTCGCGTGCAGACAAGAGTGTGTTGGGCGGTTACTACTGATGTTTGAGCGGCGGATGGATTGCTAGACACTCAGGGTTCGTGGTTTTGCGTAGAGGAGTTGGATAGCAGTATCCAGGGGCTAGCGGGACGAGGACTCATTCAGGCTAACGGCAGCTCGAATGAGGGTTGCGAAAGCCTTCTCATCGATTTCATCGTCCTCGTGGAAGTCGATTGCGCGCCGGGTGTTGCCTTCGAGGCTTGAGTTGAACAGTCCCGAAGGGTCCTTCAGCGAGGCCCCCTTGAAGAATGTAAGCTTCACGACGCTCTTGTACGTCTCGCCGGTGCAGATCGGACCTTGGTGAGACCACACCGGAACCCCTGGATGAGAAGGCTTTCTCCACTTCCACTCCTCGACCACTTCGGGTTCGGCCTGTTTGATTAGGGCGCGAAGCCTGGAGAGAGTCTTGCCCCGCCAGTCGCCCAGTTCTTTGATCCTTGCGCCTATTAGCTGAGATGGAGCCTCGACCTTCTGCGCGGAGCTCTTCTTCATGTTGTAGACGTGCCGCTCCTTTGCTGTTATGTCGTCCTATTTTACTGGTTTAAAAAAGTCCTTTGGAACAGCACAGTCCGGGTTACACAATTTTGTAGGGTTCACGTGGCACCATGGCCGCCCGCGTGACGAACGCGTGAACAAGTAACCCCACGATTGTGTGGTGAAGACGGCTATCTGATCTTCAGGTCGACATTCATGCCGCGCGTTCTGGGTGTGCTGATGGCGATTGCAGGGTTGCTCTGGCTGATCTTTCTCTACCCGCTGCTCGCAAACCGCATGTTGGTCGAGATCGAGGCCCCCGGCTTCGTCGCGGAACTGGCGCTAATGCTGTGGCTCCTCATCCGCGGCGTGAACGTTCAACGCTGGAAGGAGCGAGCCTTGTGACGCCCGCTGCTAGTTTTGGTCGACAAGACAAGAACTTTCTGCTAGGGTAACAGTCGTGACGACCAAAACCGGAGGAGGGCAGGTGCCGGCAGGCTACGACCCGTCAAGGTTCCCGGCGTTCGCGGTGACGGTGGACGTCGTGATCCTGACGATGTCCGGCGGCCGGCTTCACGTGCTCCTCGTGCGTCGTGGGGTGGCGCCGTACAAGGGGATGTGGGCGATCCCGGGGGGCTTCAAGCGTCCGACCGAGACGCTGGGCGAGGCGGCGAAGCGAGAACTGGCCCAGGAGACCGGCGTCGACAGCGCGAGCTTGCTGACCCAGTTCGGCGCCTACGGTGATCCTGGGCGCGACCCTCGCATGAACGTCGTGACGGTCGCCTATCTCGCGGTGATTCGCGAGGTGGGCGCGGTCGTCGCGGGCACCGACGCCGCAGAGGCCGCTCTGATTCCGGTATCCGAAGCGCTGAACGAGCAGATCGAGCTGGCGTTCGATCACGCGCAGATCGTGCGCGATGCGGTCGAGCGAGTCCGCGCCGACCTCGACCTCACGGGCATCGCAACGGCATTTGTCGGACCGACCTTCACCCTGGCCGAGCTGAGGACGGTGTACGAGGCCGTCTGGGGCGTGCAGCTCGACGGCGCGAACTTCCGCAGGAGCGTCGTCACGGTAGACGGCTGGGTGATCCCGACCGGGCGCCGAGCTCGGCCCGGTGCGCCCGGCGGCAAGCCTGCGGAGCTCTATCGAGCAGGTCGGATGTGGAAGTACAGCAGTCCGATCCGGCGCTCGCAGCCAAACGAGAGGAGAAAGGCAGACTCATGAGAGCAGTTGTCTACGACAGGTACGGGCCGCCAGAGATTCAGCGGCTCGAAGACGTCGAGCGGCCCGTCCCCAAGGCGGACGAAGTCCTCGTGAGGATTCACGCCACCACTGTGACCCGGACCGACTGCGGGATTCGTGCAGGCAAGCCCATCCTCGCCCGCTTGTTCTTCGGCCTGCGCGGGCCGAAGCAGCGGATCCTCGGCACCGAGCTGGCGGGAGAGGTCGAAGCGGTCGGCGCAGCGGTCGGCGAATTCGCGGTTGGTGACCAGGTCTTCGGCAGCACCGCAGGATTCAGGTCTGGTGCGCACGCGGAGTTCATCTGCATGCCTGAGACTGCGCCGCTGGCGCACATGCCTGTCGGCATGACATTCGAAGAGGCTGCCGCGGTTTCTGACGGGGCAATCCTGGCCTTGATGGGCCTGAATTCGGTACACCCCCAGAGGGGGCAGACGATTCTCGTTTACGGGGCTTCAGGATCGATCGGCACCGCAGGGGTGCAGCTGGCCAAGCACTTCGGCGCCGACGTCACCGCTGTCTGCAGCACCAAGAACCTCGAGCTCGTGAGGTCGCTCGGAGCAGACAGGGTGATCGACTACACGCAGGAAGACTTCACCAAGAACGGCCAAACGTACGACGTCATCTTCGACGCAGTCGGCAAGCACTCGTTCGCGAGGTGCAAAGGCTCACTGAAGCCGGGCGGCGCCTACGTGGCGACTGATGGCCTCTTCCGGAATCTCACCCTGGCGCTGTGGACCTCCCGGATCGGAGACAAGAAAGTCCTGTTCCCGATACCACCTCACTACACGAAGGCGAACGTGCTCTTCCTCAAGCAGCTGATCGAGGCCGGCAAGTACCGGGCTGTCATCGATCGGTGCTACCCGCTCGAGGACGTGGTCGAGGCGACCAGGTACGTCGAAACGGAGCAGAAGACCGGGAACGTCGTCCTGACCGTCATCGGCGATCGGGCTTCATAGGCCCACGATGGCCAGGCTGATCTACTCGGCGATCACGTCGCTCGACGGCTATGTGGCTGACGAGAAGGGCAACTTCGACTGGGCGGCGCCCGACGAGGAGGTCCACGCGTTCGTCAACGACCTCGAGCGGCCGGTTGGCACCTATCTCTATGGGCGCCGGATGTATGAGGTGATGGTTTTCTGGGAGAGCCCGGATCTCCTCGCCGACAAGGCGCCCGTGGTTCGGGACTTTGCCCGGATCTGGCAGGCGGCCGACAAGATCGTGTACTCGAGGACGCTGGACACGCCATCCAGCGCGAGGACGCGTATCGAGCATGACTTTGAGCCCGAAGCGATCCGGCAGCTGAAGATGGCAGCCGGACGCGATATCACGGTGGCCGGTCCCGACCTTGCCGCCCAGGCGATCAAGGCGGGGTTGGTCGACGAATTCCAACTCTTCTTCGCGCCGATCCTGGTTGGAGGTGGCAAGCAGTCCCTTCCCGAAAATGCCCTGCTGACGCTCGAGCTGCTGGACGAGCGTCGTTTCGCGAGCGGGGTCGTTTACCTCCGCTACGGCACAGCGACCACCGGCTGAAGTCTTTCTCGGTCGGCTGAAATCGGTCAACTTCGGGACTTGACACGGCCTAGGCGCTGTGTATTCTTCTATTTAGTTAATTAGCCAATGAGCAGAATAAGCCCATCCGACCAGTTGAGCGTCACCTTTGGCGCCCTCGCCGACCCCACGCGGCGGGCGATCCTGGCCCGGCTCGCCGCGGGGGAGGCTTCGGTGACGGAGCTGGCCCAGCCGTTCGAGTTGAGCCTGCCGGGGGTTTCGAAGCACCTGAAAGTGCTGCAGCGGGCGGGGTTGATCACGCAGGGGCGCAACGCCCAGTGGCGGCCCTGCCGCCTCGAGGCACCGCGCTTGAAAGAGGTATCCGACTGGGTGGGGGAGTACCGGCGGTTCTGGGACGAAAGCTTCGAGCGTCTCGACGATTATCTTGAGCAATTGAAAAAGGAGAAGAGATCAGATGGAAGACAAGAAGACGGAAGGTAGCACCATGTCAAAGACCGAGTACGTGATCGACCCCGGAAAGTTCGACATCGTGATGACGCGGGTGTTCGACGCGCCGCGCGAACTGGTGTTCAAGGCGTACACCGATCCCAAGCTGTTCGCACAGTGGTGGGGTCCTCGTGAGTACACGAACCGGATCGACAAGTTCGATGCGCGCCGAGGCGGCGAGTGGCGAATCGTCCAGAGCGACGGCAGCGGCCACGAGTTCGCTTTCCGCGGCGTCCACCACGACGTGGTTGCGCCAGAGCGCACCGTCACGACCTTCGAGTTCGAAGGCGTCCCGGGTCACGTCGTGCTTCAAACCGCAACCTTCGAACCTATGGGCGACAAGACCCGGCTGGTCCAGCAGGCCGTCTTCCAGTCGGTTGAGGACCGCGACGGAATGATCGCCTCCGGCATGAAGAGGGGATCCGACGACTCGATGGATCGCCTCGCCGAGCTCCTCGAAAAGATGAAGGCCGGAAAGGCGTAGCGAGAACCGTGGGCAGGCCGGGCGGATCCGCCCGGCCTTTTCCTTTTTAGCCGGCGACCACGACCGTGATCGTGAAGTTCCGGTCAGGGCAGCTCCGTTTGGCCATCGCCTCGCAGCTCGTCGCACCATGTGCATTGAGCATGGCCTGGCCCGCGCCGCCGGCGTTGAAAAACGCCGTGTAGGTGTCGCTTCTGCCCGGACCGCTGTGAACCTGCGGCGTGCGCTCCGTCGTCACTCTCGCCAGGACCGACGCGTCGGTGCTGGCGGCGTCCCAAACCAGGGACGAGCCTGGCACCGGGAAGCTCTCCACCAGCTGCATCTGTACCGAGTCGCCCACCCGCACCTGGATCGTCCTCCCCGCGTCCTTCTCGCCCAGGGTCACGGTCTGGGCGGCCGGGGCGGCTGTCGCTGCTCCACACGCGAAGATGATTAGAGCGAGCGGCGCGGCCAGGAATGGCATGAAACGGCGCATCAGAGATAAGACGGTCCGCGCGCTTTCGGGGTAACGCAGCGGCCACCGACCCCGCCTAGACTCGATCGAGGTTGAAAGCTCCACAGACCGCCCCCGAACCGCCGTTCGCCCAGCGCCGCCCGAGGGTGCTGGCAGCGCACGGAGATCGCCGTGTCGACCCGTACTACTGGCTGCGGGAGAAGGACAACCCCGAGGTGATCGCGTACCTGGAGGCGGAGAACTCGTACGCCGATGCCGTCCTGGCGCCCACGCTCGCGCTTCAGGAGACCATCTACCGGGAGATCGTGGGCCGGGTCCAGGAGACGGACACCTCCGCGCCGACTTTATACGAGGGCTGGTGGACGTACACGCGCACCGTCGAGGGGCTGGACTACGAGATCTACTGCCGGCGACACAGGACCATGGAAGCGCCGGAGGAGGTGCTGCTCGATGGCAACGAGCTTGCTAAGGGGCATGAATACTTCGATCTCGGCTACGTCGAACGCAGCCTGGACGACAAGCTGCTCGCTTACGCGGTGGACCTCGACGGCTCGGAGCGTCACGAGCTCCGCTTCCGCGACCTTGCCACCGGCGCGGACCTGGACGATGTCATCCGCGGCGTCTACTACGGCTCCGCCTGGTCAGCCGACAGCCGGACTTTCTTCTATGTGATGCCCGACGTCGCGGTGCGGCCGTACCAGGTTTGGCGCCACGTGCTCGGCACTCCAGCGAAAGACGACGTGCTGGTGATGCAGGAGGATGACGAGCGCTTCGAGCTGAGCGTCGAGCAGACCAAGAGCGAGCGCTATGTGATCTTCACGAGCACGAGCCAGGTGACCAGCGAGAGCCGCTTCATTCGCAGCGACCAGCCTGAGGCGGAGCCCGAGCTCGTCGAGGCCAGGCGTCACGGAATCGAATACAACATCGACCACCAGGGCGATCGGTTTCTCATCCTCACCAACGACGGTGCGCGAAACTTCAGGCTGATGGCGGCACCGGTGTCCAGCCCGGGCCGCGCTTCCTGGGAAGAGGTGGTCCCCGAACGCGCCGGAGTCCGCCTCAACTTCACGGACGTGCACATCGACCACGTCGTGCTGGGCGAGCGATCCGAAGGGCTGCAGCTCCTTGAAGTGCTCGACTCCAACACCGGCGACCTGCATGTCGTCACCCAGCCGGACCCCGCTTACACCGCGTTTCCAGGCTCAGACCCCAATTACGACAGCCCCGTCATGCGGTTCTACTACACGTCCCTGACCGTACCGTTTTCCGCGGTCGACTACGACATGCGCACTCGCGATCGGACCGTGGTCAAGGAGCAACCGGTGCGCGGCGGCTACGACCGGGCCAACTACGTGACCGAGCGTCTGTGGGCCGTTGCGAAGGATGGAGTTCGCGTGCCGATGGCAATCGTGTATAGACGCGGGATAAGGCGCGATGGCTCGAGTCCGGCGCTGCTCAACGGTTACGGTGCTTACGAGCTGTCAAGCGACCCGATGTTCGACCCGGCCCGCCTGACCATGCTCGACCGCGGCTTCGTCTTCGCTATCGCACACGTGCGTGGCGGCGGCGAGATGGGGAGGGAGTGGTACGAGGACGGCAAGTTCCTCCACAAGACCAACACTTTTACCGACTTCATCGCATGTGCCGAGCAGCTCGTCGAGCTGGGCTACACGAATCCGCGCCGGCTGGCGATTCGCGGCCGCAGCGCGGGCGGCCTGCTCATTGGCGCCGTGTTGAACATGCGGCCCGACCTGTTCGCGTGCGCCGTCGCGCAGGTGCCTTTCGTCGATGCGCTGACCACGATGCTCGACGACAAGCTGCCCTTGACCGTCAACGAGTTCGACGAGTGGGGTAACCCGGCCGACGCCGATTTCTACCGGTACATGAAGGCGTACTCGCCCTACGACAATGTGCGGGCGGCGGCCTACCCCGCTTTGCTGGTGACCGCGGGCCTCAACGATCCGCGCGTCTCGTACTGGGAACCCGCGAAATGGGTCGCCAAGCTGCGGTCATTGAATCACGGCGACCGCGCGGTGCTGTTGAAGACCGAGATGGGATCGGGCCACTCGGGCCCATCCGGGCGTTACGACTCGTGGCGCGAAGAGGCCTTGATCACGGCGTTTGTGCTCGACCAGGTCGCGTCTTGACTTGATCCCTAATGGCGATTAGGCTACGCGGCGTATTACACCCACCCGGGTGTATCCACGTTTGTTCAGGAGTGAGCTAATGGGCGGCATCAATGAAGGGACTTTCGCCTTTGAGGGCGGAGTCTGCCTTCTTGCCGCACATTGAGTCTGTTCAGGTAGCCAGCACCTAGAAACCAAAAAGCACCGACAGAGGACCGTGCGGTAGTTGGGCCACCGCACGGTCCTTTTTCTTTGTCTTGACGAATTGAGGAGTGAGTGATGACCGCGATCGAGATCCACGGAATCAGCAAAGCGTTCCGGCGCCGCGAGCGCGAAGCCGGCGCGCCCTGGTGGCGCCGCGAGTGGAAGGACAAAGTCGCCCTGCACGAGCTCGACCTCGTGGTGGAGGCGGGCGGCGTGACCGGGATCCTGGGGCCGAACGGAAGCGGCAAGTCGACGCTCATCCGCATCCTCGGAACCCTGCTCACGCCCGACTCGGGCACGGCAACGGTGTTCGGCTGGGATGTGGTCGCACAACCGCTGTCGGTGAGGCGTCACGTCAATCGGGTCTCGGTCGAGGCCGCGTTCTTCAAAGAGCTGAGCCCCTGGGAGAACATGCTCTACGCCGCGCGTCTTTACGGAGGCGGAGCCGCCGGCACGCGGCTGCGCGTCATGGCGATCCTGGAAAAGCTAGGTCTGCCACTGGACACCGTCGACCAGCCCATGAAACAGCTTTCACGGGGACAGCAGCAGAAGGTCGCCATCGCGCGCAGCTTTTTCACCGCGCCTTCGCTGCTCCTGATGGACGAGCCCGCCACGGGGCTCGATCCTCGATCCAAGAAAGAGGTGCAGGCATTGCTGCACATGCTCCGCGCCGAGCGCGAGGTCACGGTCCTGCTGTGCACTCATGACATGGCCGAGGCCGCCGAGCTGTGCGACCGCGTGCTGATGATGGACGGTGGCCGCGTGCTGGCGGACGGCAGCCCGGATGAGCTGTGCCGGCTGTATGCAGACGGGAAGGCCGACCCGACCCTGGAGGACGTCTTCATGCACCTGACGGGGAAGAGCTTCGCGGTCGCTGAAGGGAAGGAGGACGCGACATGAGCGTCGGAGTCGGGATCCGGCACACGGAGCTGAACGCGCTCTACGGCTTCGCCGAGCGGCAGCTCCACGTCGTCAAGCGCTACTGGCTCTGGGAGCTCGTGTGGCTTTTCTACAGCCTTGTCAGCGTGCTGTCGATCGGCTTTCTGGCCTCCGGGCTTGGCACTCTCGGCGGGCATAACGGCTCGTTCGACCTGAGCAAGGCGCAGCTCTACCTGCTCATCGGCGCGCTGCTCTGGGGCTACCTCTCCCTGGTTTTCATGGAGGCCGCCTACGCGATCGCCTGGGAGAGATGGGAGGGCACCATCGAGTACACATTCATGGCGCCGGTGAGACGCGTCACGCACCTTTTCGGCATCTGCCTGTTCGCCATCGGCTATGGCCTGATCCGCACGTTCGTGGTGCTGCTCATCGCGGCGTTCATGTTCAACCTCGATTTCTCCCACGCCGACATTCCCGCCGCGCTCGCGGTGCTTGCCGCCTCGACCGTTCCGCTGATCGGCCTCAGCATCCTGACGTCGGTCCTGCCGCTCCTCTCACCTCAGAAGGGCGAGCAGATGTCGGTCGCGCTGCAGGGCTTCCTGCTGCTCGTCTCCGGCGTGTACTACCCGCTCAGCGTGCTGCCGGTTCCGATGCAGATCGCGGGAGCCGCGAGCCCGCTCACCTATGCGCTGTCAGGCATCCGCCGCAGCCTGCTCGACGGGGCGCGGCTGCCGGACCAGCTGGCGACGATCGGCGTCCTGCTGGGCATGGGCGCGGTGATGATCCCGCTCAGCATCCTGGTCTTCAGCTGGGCCGAAAACCGCGCCAAAAGGTTGGGTCTGCTGAAGCGAAGCGGTTAAGAAAACCATTCAAAGGCGTCCTCGAGCCCTCTGGCCATATCCAAACTAATGTTCGGCGCTATCAAGTTTCGCCGCACCATCTAGGGACTCTCGCACGAGCGGGCACAAGATGTCGTGGGCGCCCCCTCAAAGAGCTCTCCGAGCCTCTCTACATCTTGTGGTAAGGGTATTGACAGGCTGAGCGTGCGTGGTTAGTGTTCGCGGCGAATCGCGGTGATCAGTGGGGAGAAGTGGTGAGCCAAAGCAACGCTGAAGCATACGTCGCACCCTACGTCCAGGTACAGCACGCCATACACCTCCTCTATGCCACTTCTCCCCGCAGCCGCGATGGACGCCCGGTGCCGGCGAACCACCGCTTCGACAAAGACGGCAATCGCCTGCCGCTCGAGCTCCACGGCTGCGGATGCAGCCTGTGCGCCCGGCGGCAGCGTGACCGTCGCAGCTTCTGGGAGGCCCGATGAGTGTTCACCGGGGCACACAGGGTGAGAGTCGACGACAAGGGCAGGCTGGCCATACCGGCAGCTTTTCGAAAGCAGCTGGCGGAGGGCAGCTTCGTGTCGGTCAGCCAGGACAACGTCCTGGCGATCTACCCTCCGGACCTCTGGGCCGCCCTGGCGCAGGAGCTGCGGAGCCCGCTGCCCGGACCGGACCAGCGCGCTCTGGCCAGGACTCTCTACCCGATGTCGGACCCCTTCGAGCCGGATGGGCAGGGACGGATCAGCCTGCAGCCGGAACAGCGCCGGTTGGCGGGGATCGAATCCCCCTCGACGGTGGTGGTGATCGGCACGGGGTCCCGGGTGGAAATCTGGCCCGAGGGCCGCTGGGACAGCTACAACGCCGACGCGCAAGGTCGCTTTACCGAATTCGCTGACAGGGTGATCTCAGCGCACTGAGTCCGCACCAACCCGCACTTTTACAAGAGGTAATAGAGCTGCTCCAGCCCCACCTCAGGGCGGTCGCGATCGACTGCACTGTGGGGCAGGCGGGCCATGCCCGCCAGATCCTGGAGAGGATTACACCCGGTGGCCGGCTGCTCGGGATCGACCGCGATCCCGCCGCCGTCGAAGCCGCGCGGGTGGCCCTGGCCCGGTTCGGGCCAGCCGCGGTCGTAGTTCAAGGGCGCTTCTCCGAGCTCGGTTCGATCAGCGTTCAGAACGGATTTGACAAAGCCGACCTGGTCCTCTTCGACTTCGGTCTCTCCAGCAACCAGATCGACGACCCCAAGCGCGGGTTCAGCTTCCAGAGGGAAGGCCCGCTCGACATGCGGATGGATCCAACCGCCGGCGTGACGGTGGCGAAGATCATCAACGAGTCGGATGTCCGCGAGCTCGAGCGGATCATCCGGGAATACGGCGAAGAGCGTTGGGCTCGCCGGATCGCACAGTTCATCGTGGCGCGGCGTCCGCTGCGCACCACAGGCGATCTCGCCCAGGCCGTCGAGGCCGCCATTCCAAAAGCGGCATGGCCGCGCGACATCAACGTTTCGACCCGAACGTTCCAGGGTCTCCGCATAGCCGTCAATAACGAGCTGGGCGAGATCGAAGCAGGATTGCGAGCAGCTCTTACGACACTTAATCCCGGTGGTCGTATGGCGACGATCAGCTTCCACTCCCTGGAAGACCGTTTGGTCAAGTCATTCTTCAACGTCGAGTCGAAAGACTGCATCTGCCCACCCCAGCAGCCAGTCTGCACCTGCGGCCACCGGGCAACCCTCCGCATCGTCACCCGCCGTCCTGTGCGCCCCTCCGAAGAGGAAATCGCGGCCAACCCGAGAGCGCGATCGGCGCGCTTGAGAGTGGCGGAAAAACTTTGACTCCACAAGTCCTGGTGGCCGAGCTAACCCCCCCGGCCACCAGGCACCAATCCCCAGCGTCGCAGCCCACGTCCAAGAAACAAATGAGGCATACGTCTTGATATCGACCCGAATCCTGGCGCGACGCCGCCTGAGCGTCTCAGGCGCGCAGCACGCACCCGCCCCGCGGCGCAGGCGGCGCACGCGCGGCTTCATGCAGGTTGCGAGCGCGACCGCGGCCGAAAGGCTGCATCTGAGCTCGTTCGGTCACGCCTACCTCGGCCTCGGCGCGGTGCTGATCGTCGTGCTGTTCTACCTCGGCATCGCCGCCCAGATCACGCAGTCCTCGTACGACATCGCGCGCCTCCAGGACCAGCAACGCCAGCTCCTCGCCGAGCAGGACCAGCTCCGGTATCAGGAGGTGACGCTGCACGCTCCAGCGCAGGTCCAGCAGCAGGCGGCGCAGAGCGGCATGCAGCGCGTCGTGCCTTCGGGCTACGTCAGCGGCCAGCCGGTCGCGATCGACCTCACCGCACCCGTCGGCGCCACCGCCGGTGACTCCACGCCTCTGTGGGCGCGAGCCGTCGCGGCGGTGATCAACACCGTTGGCGGCACGCGCGACGTGCTGGCGGCGACCAGGTAGTGTCCCGGCCCCCGAGTTCCTTGGATCTTCGCGGCCTAGACGGGCGGGCGCCGACTCACCCCACGAAATCTGGCGATTTCGCGGGGACCCCGAGAAGGGCGCTGAAGCCGGCGTCGAGGGGCCTGGCGCTGCGTCGTCACGCATCAACGGATGCGCTCCTCCTGGCGCCACACTCTCCTTGGCTCCGCCCGTCGATGCCGCGAAATATCCGGCGGAACTCGGGGTCGGGACACTAAGTGTCGCTCGGGGTCCGCGGAAGGGCCCCGCGTTTGGAGCACGTCGGTTCAACGCGCCTCCGCATCCTCGCAATGGTTGTGGTGGCGCTGGTCCTGGCCGGGATGGTCTGGTCGCGCCTCGCCTACTGGCAGGTCGCGCGCCACGGCCAGCTCGCCATGCAGGCCCAGGCGCAGTACCGCGAGGTCGTCGACCTGCCCGCCGTCCGCGGAGCCATCTTCGACCGCAACCTCACGCAGCTGGTCGTCAACACGACCGTGTACTCGGCCTTCGTCTCCCCGGACCAGGTGCCTTCGGCCTGGCGCCAACGTGTGACCAGCGCTCTTGTCTCCGTCCTCGGCGCCGATCAGACCACCGTGACCACAATCCTCGCGTCCCCCGCCAAGTTCGCGTACATCTCTCCGCGCCGCTTCACAAAGGAGAAGGCCGACAAGCTGACGGCGCTCCAGCTGCCCGGGGTGGGCCTCGAGCCTGAGACGCAGCGCTCCTACCTTCCCGGCATCGGCGCCGGCACGACCCTGGCCGCGAACCTGCTTGGCTTCGTCAACTACAGCGGCGATGGCCAGTACGGCCTGGAGGCTTATTACCAGAAAGCTCTGGCCGGGACCCCCGGATACATCTCGAGCTATCGCGATCTGGCCAACCGAGAGATCGTGCTCGGCTCGCATACCCACCAGGACCCGGTCAACGGCTCAGACCTCGTGCTTTCGCTCGACGCCAACATCCAGTACGCGGCCGAGCAGGCTCTGGCCGACGGCGTGAAGAAGGACAACGCCGAGAGTGGCAGCGTGCTGATCATGGACCCGACCACGGGCGGAATCATCGCGTCGGCGGATTACCCGAGCTATAACGCCAACGACTTCACCCACACTGATCCGGCGCTCTTCAAGGACAACGTCTCGAGCTACGTCTACGAGCCAGGGTCTGTGATGAAAGTCGCCACGCTGGCTGGGGCCATCAACTCAGGGGCGATCACACCCAGCACGGTGATCAACGACCCCGGATACCTGAACGTGGGCGGCTACCGGATCTACGACTGGGATCGCAAGAACCACGGCAACATCACCTACAACTACGTCCTTCAGGACTCGCTCAACGTGGGCGCGATGAAGGCGATGCTGGCGGAGGGCCACGACGCCTTCTACAGCTACCTGCAGGGCTTCGGTCTGACGAAGGCAAGTGGGATCGACGTGGCCGGCGAGACGACCGTGCCGCCGCCGCCGGCCGCACAGATGGCCGATGCGCAGTACGCCACCGCCTCGTTCGGCCAGGGCATCGACGTCAACATGGTGCAGATGCTCGCGGCGGTCAACGTGATCGCCAACGGCGGAAAGTACGCGCCGCCACACGTGGTGGACAGGGTCGGCACGGCGATCAACCCGCTACTGCTCCAGCCGCAGCGCCAGGTGATCAGCCCGAGCGCCGCTGCGCAGATGACCGCGATGATGGAAAACGTCGTGCAGCACGGCTCGGGATTCACTTCGCGGGTGAAGGGCTTCGAGCTAGACCAGACCGGCAAGACCGGCACGTCGCAGATCCCGGTCAACGGGCAGTACACGCAGGACGTGTGGGCATCGTTCGTTGGCTTCCTGCCGGCGCAGAATCCGAAGTTCACGATGCTGGTCGTCGTGCGCAAGCCCCACGCCGCCGGCAGCAGCAGCGACTGGACGCTGAACGACGGCTACATCACCGCCGGGCCGATCTGGCAGAAGATCGCCCAGGCCACGGTCGTGGACTGGCACATAACGCCGTAACGGTTCTACGTAAGTGGCGCGACACTTAGCTGATGAAGCTCAGCCTCCTCGAGATCCTCGAGGCGACCGGGGGCGGCGAGGTCGGCGGGACCCAGGTCGGCAACACGTTCTCGACCTTCCACACGGACTCGCGCGAGGTCGTGCACGGAGGTGTCTTTTTCGCCTTGCGTGGCGCGGAGATGGACGGACATCGGTTCGTCGACGACGCGCTCAAGCGCGGAGCCACCGCGGTCGTGGTCGAGCGGCGCACCGACGTCCCGACCGGGATCGCCGCGATCCGTGTGCCGGATACGTGGGCGGCCCTGTACGCGCTTGCGTCCTACACGCTGGGACACGTCATGCCCCTGGTGGTAGCCGTGACCGGCAGCAACGGCAAGACCTCCACCAAGGAGATGATCGCCGCCATCCTCGGCAGGCGCTTCAACGTCATGCGCACGATCGGCAACCTCAACACCGAGACCGGCGTCCCGCTCACCGTCCTGGCGCTTCAGCCGCACCACACGGCGCTCGTCCTTGAGATGGGAATGCAGCATCCGGGCGACATCGCGCGGCTGGTGGCGCTGGCGCGGCCGTCGATTGGCGTCATCACCAACATCGGGACCGTTCACATGGAGTTCTTCAAGTCGCGCGAGGAGCTGGCGCGCTCCAAGGGTGAGATGGTCGCGGGCCTCCCCGAGCGTGGCACCGCCATCCTCAACGCAGAGGACCAGTTCTTTCCGATGCTGGTGGCGATGACCTCCGCGCGGGTGACCAGCTTTGGCGTGGCCATCGGTGATTTTCGGGCGGAAGGGTATCGCGCATTGGACGGTGGCGGCGGCCAGTTTTCAGTCCGCGGAGTCGACGTCCTGCTCGGGCTCGAAGGCCGGCACCAGGCGGTCAATGCCGTGGCGGCGCTCGCGGCGGGAGTGGCGGCGGGCATCACCCTCGAAGACGGCGCTGCGGCGCTCGAGCACGTTGCGGTCGAGCACCGTCTCCAGGAGCTGCCTGTCGCGGCCGGTTACTCGATCATCGACGATGCCTACAACGCCAGCCCGGAATCCATGATCGCGGCGTTCGAAGCGCTCGCCGAGAGTCCCCGACGCGGGCGCCTGCTAGCGGTGCTCGGACAGATGGGCGAGCTCGGTGTGGTGTCCGAGGAGTCGCACCGCCGCGTGGGTCGCCGCGCCGCGGAGGTGTTCGACGCGGTGTGCGTCGTGGACGGGGAGCGGGCGCGAGTCCTGGCCGAATCGGCCGGTGCCGAGCTTGTGCCGGACCGGCCGGCAGCGGTCGACTGGGTGCGCCGCAATGCGCGCGAGGGCGACCGGGTCCTGGTCAAAGGGTCGCATGGCGTCCGGCTCGACGAGGTGGTCCGGGAGCTGACCTCGAATTGATTCTCGACCTGATCACTTTCGTGGTGACGTTCGTCATCGCGCTCATCCTCTATCCGCCGGCCATTCGCGTCCTGCGAAGGATGAAGGCCGGGCAGGTCATCCAGGACGAGCTGCCGGACTCACACCAGAAGAAGGCGGGCACACCAACTGCCGGCGGCGTGCTCTTCATCGCGATCGCGATCGTCGCGGGCGCGCTCGCGTTCCTCGCGGGTCACAACGGCGCCTTGCCCGCGGTGTCCGGCCTGGTGCTCGGCGGGCTCATCGGGTTCGCCGACGACCGCAGCAAGCTCGTTGTGGGCACCCGGGGAATACCTGCGCGCCTCAAGTTCCCGATCCAGTTTGTCCTGGCCGTCCCGGTCGCGTGGCTCGCCACCGTCCAGGGCACGTCGCATCAGCTGTTCCTGCCGGCCACGCCGTGGGTGGTGTTTCCGCTCGCGGTGGTTGCGATCGTCGCCACCGCCAACGCGGTCAACCTCACCGACGGCATGGATGGGCTGGCGGGCGGCCTCTCGGTGATCGCGGTCGCGGCGCTCGTACTGCTGCTACCTGGCGCTCCCGCGGGCGAGAAGGCCGTGGCGATGAGCCTGTGCGGCGCGCTGGTCGCGTTTCTCGTTTTCAACCGTTACCCCGCGCGCGTCTTCATGGGCGACACCGGAGCGCTCGCGATCGGCTACGCGCTCGCGGCGATGGCGATTCAGCAGGGGATGCTGATTCTGTTGCCGCTGGTCGCACTGGTGTTCGTACTCGAGACGCTGTCTGTCATCATTCAGGTGGCCTATTTCAAGGCCAGCGGCGGACGCCGAGTTTTCACGATGACCCCAATTCACTACACGTTCCACCACGCGGGTTGGTCTGAGAACCGCATCGCGCTCTCCTTTTGGGGCGCGGGGCTAGTCTCGGCGCTGGCTGCTGTCGGGGTGGCGCGGCTGGTCGCTTGACCGCTCTGGTCGTGGGCGCGGCCCGCAGCGGGATCGCCCTGGCCAACCACCTCACCCGCGCAGGGGAGACCGTGCGCGTGGTCGATCGCAAGCCGGCACGGGAGCTGCGCGAAGCGATTTCGCTGATGCCCGCCGGTGTCGACTTCCACCTCGGCGACGAATCGGGGGCTCTAGATGGCGTCGACGTGGTGTACGCGAGCCCGGGCGTGCCGTGGGACGCGCAGCTCTTGAACGACGCCCGCGCGCGCGGCCTACGGGTCTCGAGCGAGATCGATCTCTTTCTCAAGCTCTGTCCAGGCTCGGTGGTCGGAATCACCGGCACCAATGGCAAGACGACCACGACCGCTCTCACCGGGGTCGTGCTCGGTGCTGGTGACCGGCCGGTGGTGGTCGGCGGCAACATCGGTGACACGGTGCTCGACCGGCTCGACGAGATCACCCCCAACCATTGGGTCGTGCTCGAGCTCTCGAGCTTCCAGCTCGAG
>PLYZ01000028.1:0-8535 GCA_003151935.1 Candidatus Dormiibacterota bacterium
GCCACCAGCACGTCGAGCACGACCTCGCCGACTCGAGCGTGGAACAAGAAGATGAGCCCGCCTTCCGCCACGACCGCGAGCGCCAGGATCGGGACGAAGACCCTGTCGTGGACCGCCATGAAAAACTGCACCAACAGGTTGTCCAGCGCTAGCGCCAGGCCGATGACGCCAACCGGAAACACATACGGTGTCGCGTCGCTGAACCGCGGGCCGAACAGGACGCCGACGACCAGCCCCGGCACGACCGCGAACACGAGCAGCGCGCACATTCCGAGCGCTGAGAGGATCCCGGCGGAGTAGAGAAGGATGCGGCCCGGGTGCTGCTCGTTCGCCACCGCCTCGACGACTCGAGGAAAGAGCACCTGGCTGACGCTCAGGGTCAGGAAGAACAGGATCGTGCCGATCTTGTTGAGCCCACCGTAGATGCCTCCGTCGTGGCTGTTGAGGTAGTGCTCGGCCAGGATGACGTCCTGGTTGTAGAGGATCTGGATTCCGATGATTCCGGCGGCCGCGGTCAGCGAGAACCCGGCCATGACGCGCAGCTGAACCCGAGCGCCGACCCGCTTGAAGTGGTCCCGCAGGGTGTACAGGCCGAGCACGAAGCAGACCGCAAGGCCCAGGAACACGGCAGCCATCGCCCCGGAGACCGCGTAGCCGGCCTTCAGCAGGATGAAGACCGCGACGGTGCGGACCACGAGCTCCAGAGAGAGGTTCAGGGAGAGGGCCGGGAACCGCTGCAGGCCCTGGAGGATGCCGCGCGGAATCGCAACCTGCCAGATCAGCGCGATCGAGAAGCCGAGGATGAGGATCGGGATCGTCGAGCCAAGGTGCTCGAAGGCGGCGACCGGCCGCGCGAGCAAAGACGTGAGCAGCACCGCCACCAGGCAGGGGATGGCGACGAGTCGCGCCGTGCGGCCGAGCAGCGAGCGCACCCCGGCGTCACCCCTCGCCGCGAGCGTGGCCGTGTAGCGGGCCAGCACCACGATCAGGATCAGTGCGGGGGCGGTTCCGACCGCGTACACCGCGATCAGGAATGCGACCTGACCGTAGGTGGCCGGTCCGAGGACGCGGCCGGCAATGGCGTGGTAAACGAAGCCGCCAATGCCGGCGACCAGGCCGCCTGCGAACAGGACCAGGTTTTGCCGGACCAACCGGTTCTGCCGGACCTGGGCCAGGCGCTGGCCGAGACCCAGTCGCGCGCCGGTTTGCACAGTCCCGGGCATTCTACTTGACGCGTCCGTGCCTTCCCGGCGGGGATAATGCGTTTCCGATGCCCGATCAAGCCAAGCCCCTCGTTTCAGCACTGGTCGTCAGCCACAACGCCAAGGACCTGCTGTTCCAGTGTCTCCAGGCGTTCTTCACGACCGCGGATGTTCCAGTTGAGGCTGTGGTCGTCGATAACGACTCTTCAGACGGGTCGGCGGCCGCCGTGACGGATGAGTTCCCACAGGCGACCGTGCTGGTGCAGCCGAAGGACCTTGGCTACGGCCGGGCCGCCAACATCGGCCTCGAGCGCTGCCAGGGCCGCTTCGTCCTCCTCCTGAGCTCCGACGTGACCGTGGACGCGCAGTCGGTGGGCAGGATGGCCGACTTCCTGCTGACGCGTCCGGACGCCGGCGCCGTCGGCCCGAGGCTTGTGCTGCCGGACGGGGGCCTGGATCCGGACGCGCGACGGGCCTTTCCGATACCTCGAACCCTCTTCTACCGCACGGTAGGCCTGAGCAGGCTCTTTCCCAAGAGCCCCAGGTTTGGCCGGCACAATATGGGTCATCTCCCCGAATCGGATGTGCATGAGATGGACGCAGGGTCCGGCGCGTGCCTGATGGTGCGCATGGCCGCCCTGGAGCGGGTCGGCTTCTTCGATCCGCGCTATTTCATGTTCGGCGAGGACCTCGATCTCTGCTACCGGCTGAAGCTCGGCGGATGGAAGGTCTTCTACCAGCCCTCGGCGGGCGCCACCCACCACGTCAAGCCGGCCACGCCCGAGGCGGAGCGGCAGATGTCGTATGAGCGACACAGGTCCATGTGGGCCTACCACTTCAAGCACCACGCCGAGGACGAGTCGGCTTTCGGCAACGGCCTCGTGTGGGCGCAGATCTGGGGCCGGTGGGCGGCCGAGCGCGTAAAAGGTACTGTGAAGAGGCCGAAGCGCACGGCAAACTAGAGGACCCAGATGTATCACCAGATCGCGCACAACAAGCGGAACAGCATCATCCTGATCGGGCTGTTCCTCCTCGTCTGGCTGCTGGCCGGATTTGTCATCGGCGAGTTTGGCGGCGGGTTGAGCACCGCGATCGCGGGAGCGATCATCCTCGGCCTGCTTGGCATCGCCGCCGCGGCCTTCTCCTACTTCTTCGGCGCTGCGACCGTGCTGGCGGCGGTTGGGGCGCACGAGGCCGACCCGCAGCAGTACCAGCAGCTCTACAACATTGTCCAGACGCTGGCCATCGGCGACGGCGTGCCGGTGCCGAAGGTCTACATCGTCGACGACCCGAGCCCCAATGCATTCGCCACCGGACGTGATCCACAGCACGCCGCGGTGACGGTGACCATAGGCCTGCTGCAGATGATGAACCGCGAAGAGCTCGAGGGCGTCCTGGCCCACGAGATGAGCCACGTCAAGAATTACGACGTCCGGTTGCTGCTGATCGTCACGACGATGATCGGGATGGCGGCCCTCATCGCGAGCGTCGTCTGGCAGGGCGCGTTCAGGATCAGGACGCGGGACGAACGCGCGATTCTCGTCGTCCTCGCGATCGGCATCATCTTCGGCCTCATCGCCGTGATCGTCGGACCGATCATGCAGATGGCGCTGTCGCGGCAGCGGGAATCGCTGGCCGACGCCAGCGGTGTTGAGCTGACCCGTAACCCGCAGGGCTTGCTGAGCGCCCTGAAGAAGATCGCGCAGAACGACAAGCCGATGGAGAAGTTCAACCACGCGGTCGCCGCGATGTGCATCGACAACCCGAAGGNNCACCCGCCGATCGAAGAGCGGATCGCCGCGCTGGAAAGGATCGCAGCCGTACAGCAAACCTGATGCAGGTCCAGGGCTTCGTGCGGCCTGCCGCGATGTCGCCTCTGCTGGCGAAGTTCCTGCACGTGCGCCGCACAGAGCTCAACCGCACCCTGCAGGTGGCCGGTTTCGCCATCGTCCTCGGCTGGGCGTTGTACACCGCGTTCAGCGCGGCGCAATCCATCTTCCTCAACAAGGCTGGGCCGCAGGCTTATCCGCTGTTCTTCATCGTCCTTGCGCTCGCCGGCTGGCCCATGATCGCGCTCCAGGGCGTGGTGACCCGACGGTACGGTGTCGGGCGCTCGTTCCGGATCACCCTGGGTGCGAACGCGGTCGCGGCGATTGCCGTGTATGCCGCCTACGTCATCCGCGAGGACTCGGCAGTGGCCTTTGCGGCCTACGTCGTCTACTCGGTCGCATTCGAGCTCGTGATGCTCACGTTCTGGAGCTTCGTCAGCCAGCACTTCAACGTGCTGGAGGGCAAGCGAATCTTCCCCGTCATCGCGGCGGGTTCGAGCATCGGGTACATCCTCGCCGGGGTGACGACGACGATCGTGGCCGTCTACGCGACCGAGCCCCTGATCTTCGTCTGGGCGTTCGGATCGATCGCCGCGGCGATCATGTCGCGCAGCCTCGAGCGAACGCTCTTCCGCCCCGCCTTCGTTGACGACACCGACGAGTTCCTCGCCGACCACGAGGCCGCCCTCAAGAAGCACGGTGTGCTGACCGGGCTGAAAGCAGCGTTTCGCTACGTGACCGGCAGCCGCCTCGTCCTCGCATTGATTCTGCTCGCGCTCGCCCTCCAGGTGGCCAGCCGCATCGGCGATTACCTGGTGGCCGTGCTGTTCGTCCAGGCCACGCACAACAACCTGCAGTCGCTGACGATCCTGATCGGCAACGCGTGGCTCGTGAGCTACTTGGTGCAGCTTGTCGTGAGCCTGTTCGTGACGCCCTGGGTCCTCAACAAGCTCGGCGTCAAGAACGCACTGATGGCGCTTCCGATGTTCACCCTGATCGGCTTCACGGCGGTGGCGATCGCCCCCGTGCTGTCGACGGCGCTCTTCCTCTTCGTCGTGCGGAATGGTTTGCAGACGGGGCTCGACGACCCGGTCGAAAACGTCCTCGGCAGCGCCCTGCCGGCGCAGGTCGGCCCCAAGCTGAAGCTGCTGCTCGACAACGGAGTGCTGCCGGGGGCGGCGGTGGTGACCGGCGTGGGCCTGCTCGTGGTTCAGCGGACGATCGCCGCAAGCGTCGAGACCGTGGCCATGCTCGGAGTCGTGATCGGGATTCTCTTCATCCTTGCCGCGCTATGGGTTCGGAGCCTCTACGTCACCGCCATTTACGATCGCCTGCGCACCCACGCCTTGAGCCTCGCGGACTTCCAGCAAGCCCTCGGGCGGTCTAGCCCGGAGCAAGTTGCCGAGCTGCAGGGCTACATTCGCGCCGGTGACGACAAGGTCCGCCAGTTTGCGACCGCGGCGCTCGGCAAAGCGTCGCCAGAGGCGTTTGCGGCGCTGCTGCCCGACCTCCTGACGGCAGACGATCCAATCGTGCGCCGCCTCGCGCTCCAGATGGCGGCGCCCGCCAGCATCACCCTCGAGCAGTTGGAATCGGCCGCGAGCGACACCGACGGCTGGGTGCGCGCGGCAGCGGCGGTCGCCGGCTCAAACCGCAGGTGGGAACGCTCGGATGGGCTTCTGCGTGCGCTCTGGCAATCGAGCCTGACGGAGGATCGTGCGGCGGCGGTGTGGGCGGCCTCCTTCGTCGGAGACCACGAAACGATCGTCACGGCGATGCGCGATCGCGATGCGCGTGTGCGGCTGGAGTCGATCCGCAGCTTCGCCAAGATGAAGGGCGATGTGACGGGGATAGCCGACCCGTTGATCGCGTGCCTGCGCGACGACGACATCGAGGTTCGGCGCGAGGCGCTGCGGCAGGCGGTCAGGTGGACTCCACCCGTGGACCAGCACCAGGCTTATGCGGAGGCGCTGGCCGACGGCCTGGCGAGCGGTGACCGCGATGTCCGGCGCCTCGCAGCGGAAGCCATGGCGGCCCAATCGCCGGACGCTCTGGCGCTCACTCTGCCGCTGCTCGCGGCGCAGGACCAGGCCGCGGCCGCAGTCATCGAGGCCCTCATCCGCAGCGGCCGCCCGGAGCTGTTCCGGCAAGCGCGCGGCCACCTCGAGTCCCACCTTGCCGACGCGCTGCACCTGGCCCGCTTGTCCGCGCGGGTTGCCCGGGCGGCATCGCAGCAGGAGGGAGGCGAAGCTGCCGGCTACGCGCTGCTGCGGATCGGTCTCGACGACTACGCCCGCAAGGGCATCGACTCAGGGCTCTCAGCGATGAGAGCGCTCCACGGGAAACGGGGATTCGCGACTGTCGAACGTGGCCTCATGTCAGATGAGGTGCAGGCGAGGGTGGAGGCGCTGGAAACGTTGATAAACTTCGGCCCGGGCTGGCTCGCCGGGCCGCTGGCGCAGCTGCTCGACCCAGAGTCGCTGGACTCTGGCTCGGCTCGCCCCCTCACCAATGCAGAGCTCGAAGCCCTCGCGAACCATCACGACAAGTGGGTCAAGGAGACCGCCGGCGCGGCTTCTCGCGGACCGGGCGATCAGATGAAAGAGCTGATCGCCCTCAAGCGCGTGCCGCTCTTCAGCACGCTCACCCTCGAACAGCTGGCGAGCATCGACCGGTTGATGGTGACCCGGCACTACGTGAAGGGCGAGTCGATCTTCAGGAAGGGCGAGGTCGGCGCTGAGCTGTACGTGGTGCTCGAGGGCGAGGTCCGGATTCACCTCGACCATGACGGCCACGAGGTCACCCTCGCCAGGCACGGGCCCAGCAAGGTGGTGGGGGAGATGTCGGTCTTCGACGACCAGCCGCGCTCTGCCAGCGCCGAGGCGACCCAGAGCACGACCGTGCGCGTTCTGAGACGCGACCGGATGCAGGCGATCGTCCACGAGCACCCCGAGGTGCTGCTCGAGTTCGTCAAGAACCTCAGCCAGCGACTCCGCATGATGAACGAGCAGTTGGAGTCGGCGACCGCGGATGACCTTCCAGCCACGGTCGGATAATCCCGATAATCAATTCGATGCCTGAGCTCTCCGACTTCCACCTCGGCGCGGCTGTCGTCGACAGTGACGGCCAGAAGGCCGGAACCGTGGTCAGCGTGATCGTCGACGAGAAAGGGTTCGAGGCGCGGGCGCTGGTGGTGAAGGACGAGGCGACACTCGCTGGGCGACTACTTTCAGCCGAGAAGCTCTTTACGACCGACGAGGTGGTCATTCCGATCACCGCCGTGGAGTCCGCCACCCACGACCTCGTCCGGCTCTCGCTGTCAGGCGCCGACATTCGCAAGCAGCCGCTTTACCTCAGCTATCGTCGCGAGCCCCTGTCGCCTGAGGACGCGGTCGTCGAAACCGGCGAGCTCATCGGCGGTGGCCTCGGATTGCCGAAGGCAGAAGAGATCGCGAACAAACCGGCTGGCGAGATCGAGATCGAGAGCGGCGAAAACGTGATGCTCGGCACCACCGGGCACCGCCTCGGCACTGTTCGCGATGTCCTGTTCGACCAGGGAAAGCTGGCCGCGGTCGTGATCAGGCCAGAGGGCTTCTTCAGGCGGGATGTTGTGCTGCCGATCTCGTCCATCGAACGGGCGGACGACATGGCGCTGTTCGCTCGCCTTGATGAATCCGACATCGAGAACCTGAAGCCGTTCGTCGATGCCGAGCCCTAGCTACTCGGGAGCTGTTTCCGGCTCGGCCCTGATCTCGATCTTCTTCCGGGCCACCTCGAGGCGGTCCGTGCACACTTTGAGGTAGATTCGAGCCTCATCGACCGCCTTGAGCGCGTCCTCGAGACCGAGCTCCCCGTCTTCGAGGAGCTTGAGCTTCTCGTCCAGCTTTTCCAGCGCCTGCTCGTAGGTCAGCTCGTCGCTCATGACTCCACTTCGTCGACCTTGGCTCCGAGCCTCCCGGCTCCCAGCCGGATGCGCACCCTGCGGTTGACGGCTGTCCCGTCCGAGCTGCGGAGGACGGCACCGGACTCGGCGTCCTGCGTGATGCTGTAGCCGCGCGAGAGCACGCCGTCCGGGCTCAACGCGACCAGGCGCTGCCGCCGGTGGTCGAGCCCCCTTGTCGCGGCTGCGAACCGTTCGGTGAGCGCACGATCCAGGCGCTCGGTGGCGCGCCGTGCGGCGAGCGCGTTGCGGCTGCGGCTCAGCCGGGCCGCGGCGGAGACGTTGAGGCGTCGCGCACGCTCTCGCAGTCCGTCCTCGCGGCGTGCCACCTGCGCGAGCGGGCTCAGCCGCTTGAGCTCTGCGGCGGCGCGGGCGAGGCGCTCGACGCGGTGACGCACCAGCGCGGGGAGCAGTTGGACCATTCGCTGCTTCTTGTTCGCGAGCCGCTCGGTCTCGCGTGCGAGGCGCTGTGCGATCTCGCGGTCGAGGCGGCGGCCTCGGTCGCGCAGCTGGGCCAGCACATCCGACTTCTTCGGCACCACGCGCGCACCCGCCTCGGTCGGAGTCCGGCACTCGGCGTCACCCACGAGGTCAGCCACGGTGCGGTCCGAGGTGTGGCCGAGCGCGGTGACCACCGGGAGGCGGGATTCGAGGATCGCCCGCGCCACGATCTCCGTGTTGAAGGCGTAGAGCTCTTCGAAGCTCCCGCCTCCGCGAGCGAGCACGATCACGTCCGCCAGGTCCTCCTGGTTGCAGCGCCTGAGCGCGCGCGCGACGCTCATGGGCGCGGCCGCGCCCTGCACCTGCACCGGGTAGACGACGATTCCCATGTTCGGGTAGCGCTCCCAGATCGTCTCCTGCAGGTCGTGGATGACGGCGCCGGTGGGCGAGGTGAGCAGCGCGATCGCCCGCGGCAGGAACGGGAGCCGGCGCTTGCGAGCCGCGGCGAACGCGCCCTCGGCGTCAAGCCGGCGCTTCAGCTCCTCGAGCCGCGCCCGCAGCTTGCCGACGTCGTCGAACTCGACCTGGTCGACGATGAAGCTGAGCCTCCCCGTCTTGCCGAAGAAGTCGATCCGGCCCCGAAAGATGAAGACCTGTCCGTCCTCCGGGAGAGTCGTTACGCGTCGCGCGTCGTCCGCGAAGAGCACGGCATCCAGCCGGCTCACGCCATCCTGGATGGAGAAGTTGAAATGCCCCGACGGCCCACGTTTCATGCCGCTGACCTCGCCTTTCAGCAGCAGCGCGGTGAGCGGGCGCAGCTCGCGCCTGATCTCGTTGGCGAGCTCCGTGACGGTGTAAGGACGCGGACCTTCTTCGGGTCGAAGCACCAGGTCGATCAGCCGCCGATCTGGGACATCGATTTCGCCGGCTTGATGAAACCCGGCTGGTTGATCAGGTGGCCTTCCTCTTTGCGCCAGATCGCGGTCTCGATCACGCTGCCGAGGTGGTCATCGGATACGCCTGAGCGCATGAGGTCGCGCAGTGGGGTCTCGTTCAGGGAGAAGAGGCAGGTGCGGAGGCCGCCCTCGGCTGTGAGCCGGATGCGGTTGCACGCGGTGCAGAA
>PLYZ01000028.1:8564-48327 GCA_003151935.1 Candidatus Dormiibacterota bacterium
GAACTCGATGAAGCGGACCTCGTAGCCCTCGTCGCGGGCGAGCCGGGCAAAGTCGACGACCTCGTCGTCGTTGTGCCCCTTCATGACGACCATGTTCAGCTTGATCGGCCACAGGCCCGCCTCGCGAGCAGCCTGGATCCCGTCCATCGTGCGGCTGAACTGGTCGCTCCGGGCGATCTCGTGGAAGCGCTCCATGCTCAGCGTGTCCAGCGAGATGTTGATGCGCTTCAGTCCCGCCTCCTTCAACAAGAGGGCCTTGTCGCGAAGCAGCACCCCGTTGGTGGTCATCGTGATGTCGAGGGTGGGGTCGATCGCGTTGATCAAACCGATGAGCTCTTCGACCTTGATGCGAACGAGGGGCTCTCCGCCCGTGATCCGGATCGTCCGGACGCCATACCGCTCCACGAAGATCCGCGCCAGTCGCACGATCTCCTCGAACCGGAGTATGTCGTCGCGCTTCAGCCACTTGAGCCCCTCCGCGGGCATGCAGTAGATGCAGCGGAAGTTGCAGCGGTCTGTGATCGAGATCCGGAGGTCGTCCGCGACCCGGCCGAAGGAGTCTCTCAGCGTGCCCGAACCCATATGACGGATGATAGGCTGCGGTGGCTTACGAGCACATTCTCGTCGAGATCGAGGCCCCGATCGCCACAGTGACGCTGAACCGGCCGAAGGTGCTGAACGCGCTCAGCCCTGACCTGATCCGCGAGGTCAACGTGGCGCTGGGCGAGCTGGACGCCGACGAAACGGTGCGTGCGGTCGTGCTCACGGGCGGACCGAAAGTGTTCGCGGCGGGGGCCGACATCAGCGACATGGCCGACCGCACGGCCGTCGACCAGCTGCGGCGCGACCAGACCGGACGCTGGGCCGGGATCGCCGCCTTCGCCAAGCCCCTGGTCGCCGCGGTCAACGGTTACGCGCTGGGCGGCGGCTGCGAGCTCGCCCTGATGTGCGACCTGATCATCGCCGGCGACACGGCGCGCCTCGGCCAGCCGGAGATCAACCTCGGGATCATTCCCGGCGCCGGCGGCACGCNNAACAAGGTGGTGCCGGCCGAGATGACCGTCGAGATCGCCAGGCGCACCGCTCGGCACCTGGCCGAAAAGCCTCCACTTGCCCTGCGCATGGCCAAGGAAGCGGTGCTCAAGGCATTCGAGTCGCCGCTGTCGGAAGGCTTGGCCGGGGAGCGCAAGAGCTTCTACTTCCTGTTTTCGACCGAGGACCAGAAGGAAGGAATGCACGCCTTCCTCGAGAAACGAAAGGGCGTATTCAAAGGAAGATGAACGCAAGGAAGATGAACGTATAGATGGCAGCTGAAGTCGAGCGCCAAGTCAGAGTCGAGACGGAAGGCGCAGTTGGCTGGATCCGGCTCAACCGGCCGGAAAAGATGAACGCGATCGGCGCCATCACACGCCGCCAGCTCGGGGACGCGATCAAGCAGGCCGAGCGCGACGAATCCGTGCGGGTCGTCGTCCTCACGGGGTCAGGTCGCGCGTTTTGCTCGGGCGCCGACGTTACGGAGATGGCCCAGGGCGGAGATGGCGGAATGCGCACTCCGGAGGACGTCGGCAACGTGCTGCGCAACGAGTACATGCCGATGCTCATCAGGCTGCGCACCATGCCCAAGCCGGTGATCGCTGCAATGAACGGCCCGGCGGTGGGAATCGGCGCCAGCTACGCGCTGGCGTGCGACATCCGGATCGCGACGCCCGAGGCATACATCCTCGAAGCCTTCGTCAACATCGGGCTTGCGCCTGACGGTGGCGTGAGCTGGCTGCTGCCCAGGCTGGCGGGCACGGGCGTCGCGTACGAGATGTTCTTCAGCGGCAAGCCCCTTTCGGCGACCGACGCCCACCGGCTCGGCGTGATCAATCGCCTGGTGGCGGCCGACAAGCTCGAAGCCGAGGTTCGCGAGCTGGCAGGCCACCTCGCGGCGCAGCCGAGGCAGGCCATGGCAGCGGCCAAGCGCGCGGTCAACCACGCTCTGGAATCGAGCTACGAGGAAGCCCTCGAATTCGAGTCTTACCTGCAGGAGGCGCAGGCGGCGAGTTCCGAGTTCGCCGAGGGAGTCCAGACCTTCCTGTCCAAGCGAGTCAAAAAGTGACAGAGCTCATGGATGCCGTGATCGTGGCGACCGCCCGCACCCCGATGGGGCGCTACGGCGGCCAGTTGAAGGACGTTCGGCCAGATGACCTCGCGGCGATCGTGCTCAAGGAGGTCTGCGAGCGTGCGCAGATCAAGCCGAGTGAGGTGAGCGACGTCATCTTCGGCTGCGCCAACCAGGCAGGCGAGGACAACCGGAACGTCGCGCGCATGGGGCTCCTGCTCGCGGGCTTCCCAGTCGAGGTGCCGGGCCAGACCGTCAACCGGCTTTGCGGCTCGGGCATGCAGGCGACCATCGCGGCCGCACGGGAGATCCAGACGGGCGCCGCCGACATCATGCTGTCCGGCGGGGTCGAGAGCATGACCCGGGCTCCGTGGGTGATGCCCAAGCCCGATTCAGCGTTTCCACGCGGTCCGCAGACCGTTTTCGACTCGGTGCTCGGCTGGCGCATGGTCAACCCGAAGATGGCCGAGATGTACGACACCCTGCAGATGGGTGAGACGGCGGAGCGCGTGGCTCAGAAGTACGAAATATCGCGCGAAGACCAGGACGCCTTCGCGCTGCGCAGCCATCAGCACGCCGTGGCGGCGCAGCAGTCGGGAAGGCTGGCGGAAGAGATCGTCCCCGTGCTTGTTCCACAGCGCAAAGGCGAGGCGATCCAGCTGAGCCTCGACGAAGGGCCGCGGCCCGACACCTCGCTCGAAGCGCTCGCCAGGCTGCGTCCGGCCTTCAGAGAGAAGGGGTCAGTCACCGCCGGCAACTCGTCACCGCTCAACGACGGCGCGACGGCGCTCGTGCTGATGTCGGCCGCCACGGCTAAAGCACGCGGGTTGACACCGCTGGCGCGCCTGGTGTCGGCCGCTCCTGCCGGAGTCCATCCGAACTACATGGGCATCGGCCCGGTGCCGTCGTCGCTGAAGGCTCTCGAGCAAGCGGGCTTGCAGCCCTCCGACATCGGCCTGGTCGAGATCAACGAGGCGTTTGCTTCGCAGGCGCTTGCATGCGTGCGCCTTCTCGGCATCGATGAGGAGAAGGTCAACGTCAACGGCGGCGCGATCGCCCTCGGCCATCCACTTGGCAGCAGCGGCGCCCGACTCGTGAGCACATTGGTCCGCGAGATGGTGCACCGCGACGTCCAGTACGGCCTGGCGACGATGTGCATCGGCGTCGGGCAAGGCATCGCGTCGATCTGGCAGCGGGTGTAAGAATCGGCGAACGCGACCCCCAGGCGGTGCGCGCCATGTTCGACCGCATCGCCCGCCGCTACGACCTGGTCAACACGGTGCTGTCGGGCGGGACTGATGGCGGTTGGCGTAGGAAGGCGGCTCGGACCAGTGCCCTGGCGCCAGGCGGCTCGGCGCTGGACGTCGCGTGTGGATCCGGCAAGTTGACGGCCGTGCTGGCTCGGATCGCCGGCAGCGGCGGGCGGGTCGTGGGCATCGACTTCAGCCCGCAGATGCTCGAGGTCGCCCGGCGCGACCATCCGGCCGTCGAGTTCCTGGAAGGCGACGCATTGAACCTGCCGTTCGACGACGCAAGCTTCGATGCGGCCACCATCGCGTTCGGCCTGCGCAACCTGGCCGATCCTGTCCGAGGGCTCCACGAGATGCAGCGGGTCGTGAAGCCTCGCGGCCGGTCGGTCGTGCTGGAGTTCGTCCGTCCGCCGAGGAACCTGGTCGGCGGCGCCTACCGGCTGTACCTGCGAACTGTTCTGCCGGCCGTCGGCGGCGCCCTGTCCGGACAACCGGCGGCTTACCGATACCTGAGCGACACGGTCGATTCGTACCGCACGCCCGAAGAGCTTCGTGAGATGGCAAGTGCGGCTGGATGGTCGAATGTGAACTACCGGAGCCTGGCGATGGGAACGGTGGGAATCCTTTCAGGTGGCGCCGCTTCCCAGGCTTGACAAGCGCCGGCCTGGCGTCCCGGACGGCGCGCTGCCGGTGGACGCCAGGACTAGCGCGCTAGGTCAGTCGTCGCAGTTGTGCTTGTGGTTTCCGTGGCGGCTGAACTTGCCGTCTGTGTCGCCGTAGTCCCAGTCGGACTTGCCCGTCGATTTGGCCCCGAACGGAGCGTTGGAACTGCAGCTCGATGACGGATGGTCTCCGCTGCCGCGCTGGCCGCCCTGGTCACCTGTTGGCGGTGGTGTTGTGACGGGCGATGGCGAAGGTGTTGTGACGGGCGATGGCGATGGCGTTGTGACAGCGGTGGTTACGGTCGCCGCGATGTCGAGTTGGGCGAACTGGTTGGAGGAAAACGCGCCGATGGCACCCATCGCCGGCGTGGCGCCAAGCCTTCCACCATACGTGTCGGTCGCGATCGAGCTGGTCACTAGGCAAAAGGCGCGGCCCTCGATGCGGAGTCCGAGCAGGTCACCTGCTTTCACTGGAATCGGCGTCGCGAGGTTGATGGTGTTCAAGGTCGATGGCACCAGGGTTACCAGCGGACTTGCTCCCACCAGCTGGTAGCTCATCGCGGTCGCGGTTGGTCGCCACACCTGTAGGCCGACCGGGCCGGCAAGCGGACCAGCCTGCGTGCTCCACGACGTGATGGTGCCGCCGCCGGCCGGGACCGCGTAGGTGCCTGAGGACCACGAAACCTGGACAGTGTCGAATCCGGCGCTGCACGTGGTGTTACCGGCCGCGGACCCGATCGCCGTCGAGGCAAGGGCCGCGCTCCACGAAAACACCGTCGCGATCAGCGCAAGTGAAGACGCGATGACTCCTGCGCGCGCGACGGGACGAAACCGGCCGACCCTCCTGGAAAGCATGGGATCACCTCAGGGCGCCGCGGATTATGCAACCGAATGATGACGGCTGCCCTATTCGACCAAACGGCGGTTCGATGCAAACCTTGCCGAGCCGATCGGCTACGAGAGTCGATCGACGGCCGAGTGCGCAAGCCGGATCAAGGTTGGTCGCCAGCCATCGAGCTCGATGGTCTCGAGCTCGCGAACCGCAGCGTCGACGAGCGCCTGCGCCTCGCCGCGCACTCGCTCCAACGCGTCGCTTGACGCCACGAGGTCGGCGACGCGGCCGACTTCTGCATCGCCCAGATTGCCTTCGAGCAGACGCCGGATCTCCGGCCCGACCTTTCGGTCCTCGGCGGCATAGATAAGAGGTAGGGAGAGCACGCGCTGGCGGATGTCCAGCCCGACGGGCTTCCCCGAGCTGGGGCTGAAGTCGACAAGGTCGTCCACCATCTGAAAAGCGACGCCGAGCAGGTCGCCATACCGCCTGAGCGAAGCGACGATCTCGGGACTCGCTTCGGAGAGCAGGGCGCCCGAAGCGCAGGCCGCGGCAAAGAGCGCGGCGGTTTTGCCCCGAACGACGCGCAGGTAAGAATCGTGATCGCCCGGATACCTTCCGCGAAGCGCGACGTCGTCGATCTGCGATGCGCAGATGGCGTCGAGCGCTTCGGCGATCGTAGAGGTCACGGCGCGGTTTCCGATTTCCGCGATGAGCCGCGTCGCCTTGGCGAAGTAATAGTCCCCGACCGCGATGGCGCGCTCAGGACCCTCCGCGGCAGCAACGGTCGGGCGCCCGCGCCGGTGAGTGCTCTCATCGACATAGTCGTCGTGGATGAGAGTCGCGTTGTGGAGAAGCTCGACGGCGGCGGCCAGTGAAGCTGCTCGGAGGGGCTCGCTGCGCGGGCCGATGCCGGCGGTGAGCTGGACGAGCTTCGGCCGCAGGCGCTTGCCGCCGGCTTCGACGAGCCGTCGCATCGGCTCGGAAACCGGCCCGGGGTCGACCAGAAGCTGGCGAGCCAGCTCGAGCTCGATCAGATCATGCCCGATGTTGCCGGCTCCGTTCCCCCCACCATTCCGAGCTCGCTTCGCGAGCGGGGCCGCCTTCCCAGGCGAGCGGGGAGGTGAAGCAAATTCTCCGTCCAGCTGGATCGCCAGCTCGCGGTGGCGCGGACCGTCGAGCTCGACCGCGAAAACCGACTGCCAGCGACCCAGCACCAGCTCGCTGTCTTCGACCAGAACCGTGGCGAAGCCGGTCAGCAGGAGCTGGCGGCAATGGGCATGGCCGTTGACCGGCTCATCCAGTGCGATGTCGAAGCGGCGCGCAAAGTCGTCGTGCTCGTAGCCGGCGTTCGCAGGTGCGAGCCGCGCGAGCATCCCCTCGAAGTCCCGAAGCAGCAGCGGTTCGTTCTCGTTGACGGCCAGGCCGAGCGTGGTGTGCAGCGACTGGAGGTGCAGCCGGCCCATCCGCATGCCGGAGCGCCGCACCTCGTCGCGCAGCCGGTTGGTGATGTCGACGAATTCGGTCGTATGCGTGGTCTCGAATCGAACGCGATTTGCGATCATCACCTTGCCTCGAGGGCTCGTAGCAGGAGCTCACGCGTTGCGGGGGCGGCTCGCCCGGCGGCGGCCGCGGCTGACATCTCCTCGATCGCTCGGGCGAAGGTGATCTGGACGCTCTGCGGGGCGGCGCCGGCCAGCAGCCTCGACGAGCGAGCCAGACATAGGTCGCCCATCAGCAGGGTGGGGGGCGCGGCCGCCGGGCCGCCGAGGCCCTGGAGCCGGAGGCCCATCTCAACCAATGCAGCCGCCAGGGCAAGCTTGGGTTGGAGGGCGGGCTCATAGGCGGCGACCGCGTCGAGGTACGACCGGTAGGCGTCCGAGAGGCCGTCTTCCCACAGGCCTTCCAGCCGGTCGAGCTCGCGGTCGAGCAGGTGGACGGACATCAGACGGGCTCCACGAGCGAGCCCGCCAGCTGCCGGAACGCAGACAGCGCCTTCAGGCACGATTCGTCGTCGCGCGTCACGACGTAGTACAGACCGAAGCCGAGCACGGTGTTGAGGACTAGCGGAACCAGCACCTCGCGTGGGACCGTGAGGCGGATCCGGCCGTCCTCTTCCAGCCGGTCGAGCTGCTCCTGGATGACCTCCCGGTACCTGGTGAAGAGCTCCGGCAGGTACGCCCGCAGGCGCTCGGTGCGCGGCGCCTGCACCAGGAGGTCGAAGGCAGCGAGCTGGATGTCACCGAGGCGCCGCAGGGAGTCCCAGAGCGACTCGACGCCGATCTCCAGCACCTCGAGCGGGTCGGTCAGCTGGTTGAGGGTGGAGCGCAGCTGATCCACCGAGCGGGCCGTGAGGTAGCGCCACGCTTCGACCAGGAGCTCGGACTTGGTCGGAAACCAGTACTGGAGGTTGCCGATCGCGACTCCGGCCTTTGCCGCGATGGAGCGGACGCTGGTGCCCGAGTAGCCGTTCTCGAGCAGCGAGTCGGCCGCGGCATGGATGATCTGGTCCCGAGAGCTTTCCGTCGCCGTGGCCCCGGTCATACGTATGTACCAGCTTACATATCCCCAACCTCCAGGTGGGGTTGGCCGACTCGGTTCGGGCGATAATTCATGCGGCTGTGCGGAGCATCGACCAGGCCTTCCCAAACCGTCTTTGTGGCGTGCTGCGCACGGAGGACTCCGACGCCGGCTTCCAGGCCTGCCTCGCCGCCCTGGAGGGAGGCGTGAGGACCATCGAGATCACCAAGACCGTGCCCCACTGCTTCGAACTAATCCGCGGGCTGATCGCCACCACGGGGGGTCGCTATCCGATCGGTGTGGGGACCGTGTGGGACCCGGGCGCGGTGCGCGAAGCCAAGGATGCGGGCGCCTCGTTCGTGGTTACTCCCGTGCTGCTGCCGGAGGTGGGCGACGCCTGCCGGCAGGAGGACATCCTGTGTGTGCTCGGAGCGCTGACCCCGACCGAGATCTACCAGGCGAGGGTCGCGGGCGCCGCCATTGTCAAGGTGTTTCCGATCGGCCCGGTAGGAGGGCCCGAGTACATCCGGGCCCTTAACGGCCCGATGGGTGGTGTGCCCTTCTGGGTCTCAGGCGGGGTGCCGATCGAGGACATCGGCGCGTACCTGCGGCTCGGGGTGAAGGCGGTGGGGCTGACGGCATCGCTCTTTCCGCCT
This sequence comes from Candidatus Dormiibacterota bacterium, assembly GCA_003151935.1. GTDB lineage: Bacteria > Chloroflexota > Dormibacteria > Dormibacterales > Dormibacteraceae > Palsa-870. Next base: position 16,589 of record PLYZ01000028.1, read on the forward strand.
GAAGCGCTGGCTCACCGCGACTTCGAGCTGATCCGCGCCAACGCGCAGCGGGCGGCTCAGGCGGCGGCGGCGGCGATCGCGGATTAGGCGCCCTGGATCAGGTCGTCAGCAGCCCGCGTGGTAGAGGCACATCGTCTGGACGATGTCGGAGTACAGGTTGACGACCTGGCTTCCCGTCGCGAGCAGGGCGACGATGACGATCAAGGCGATCAGTGCAAGGATGAGCGCGAACTCGACCATTCCTTGTCCTGATTGGCGTTTGCGGGAGTGCATCATTCTTGGGGCTGACCTAGAAGCTTAACCTTCGAGCCCGGCGTTTTGGTCGTTGCTTCCAGCAGCGCCTGCTCCACCACGATGCGAACCATCCGTTTTCGCCAGAAGTGACTCAGATCGGCGTTGTCCAGTGGTTTGGCCGGTTTGGCTGCGATGTCAGCAGTTTCGCGGATCGCATCCGCCTCCACACGCTTGCCCTTCAGGAACGCTTCAGCCGCTGTCGCCTCGAGCGGGTGCGAGGCCACGGCCGAGAGCACGATCCGGCACCGCACAACACGGTCGCCGTCGAGCTGAATCGCGACCGCGGCGCCCGCGATGGGAAAGTCGATCGAGCCGCGCCGCCGGACCTTCGCGTAAGCCGTTCTCGTGTCGCGATGCGCCGAAAGCTTGAGCGACGTGACCACCTCGCTCGGTTGCTTGGCCATGTACTCGATTCCATCATCGCGATAGAGAGCCGAGACCGGCAGCTCGCGCTCGCCGTCCGGCCCGGTCAGGCTCACGACGCAGTCAAGCGCGATCGCCATCGGCGCCGTGTCGGATGACGAGACGGCCCAGCATCGCGGGCTGCTCGGCGCGACAAGGCAGATGTCTCCATCCTTCTTCATGCAGAATCCCGCGGCCTTCCGCCACTCATAGGTCATGTCGTAGTAGTTGCATCGCGTGTCGACGCAGAGATTGCCTCCGACCGTCCCCGCGTTGCGCAGGGGAGGAGAGGACACCAGGCCCGCCGCTTCCGCGTAGCCGGCGAAGCTCTGCGTGAGATGCTCGTCGCGGCTGGCGGCGGCCAGCGTGACGCCCGCACCGACGACACAATCGATCGAACCGTTTCGGATGTCGCGCGGCAGAAAGTCGAGCGCGATCAAGGTCTCGATGTCGAACTGCCGGCGTTTGAGCTTGGGAAAGAGGTCGGTCCCGCCCGCCACGAACATCGCGCGCGGTCCAAGGTCCGCGGCCATACGGGCCGCCTCGCGCGCGGTCTTCGGCCGCAGGTACTTAAATCGAGGCAGCCGCAGCACGGTCCAGATCCTTCGGCGGTGGCTCGACCTTTATGGTTGGCGGATAGGGGATGGTGGGGAATCGCGCGGGGCCGAATCGAGCCGGCTCTCCCTTCTGTTTGCGCCGCAGGGCTTCGACGATCTTTTCCGGCGTGACCGGCACCTCGTCGATCCACACGCCGAGCGCGTCGTACACCGCCGAGCACACCGCGGGAGGGACGGGCAGCAAAGGACCCTGTCCCGCCTCTTTGGCGCCGTAAGGCCCTTCCGGGTCCACCGTCTCGACGATGAAGGTTTCGACCTCCGGCATGTCGAGAAACGTGGGCGACTTGTATTCGAGCATCGACGGCCACTTGTGCAGGCCCTTGCGAAAGGCCTGCTCTTCCATGAGAGCCTCGCCGAGCCCCATGTAAACGCTGCCCTCAACCTGGCCCTCGACAAGCAGGGGATTGATCGCGCGGCCGACGTCGTGCGCGATCCAGATCTTGTTGACGCGCACCAGCCCTGTGCGCGCGTCGGCGTCGAGGCCGACCACGCACGCCGTGTAGCTGTAGGCGGGACTCGGGCCGACGCCTGATCCTTTGTAAGGGCCTGCGATCTTGGGCGGTGTGTAGCTGCCTGCCGTGGTGAGGGTTCCAAAGCGGCCCTCCGCGAGAACGCTCGCCTCTTCGAAGCTGAAGTCGCCGATGCGGCCGCTTCCCACCTCGATCGCCGCGGCGTCGCATTTCATCTTCGCCGCGACCGCTTCGATCAGCATGCCGCGCATCTTTCGGCCGGCCTCAATGGCCGCGTTGCCGGCCATGAATGTGACGCGCGAGGAATACGAGCCGAGGTCGATGGGCGTCGTGTCGGTGTCCGCTGTGACCAGGCGAACGTCGGCGGGCTGCAGGCCGAGCTCCTCGGCCACGATGGTTGCGAGCACCGAATCCGACCCCTGTCCGATGTCCATGGCGCCGCAGAAAGCTGTCACGCCGCCGCGGTCCACCTTGATCTGGACCTCGGAGTGGGGCATGTCGTTCCAGTAGATGGCGGTGCCTGCGCCAGAGAGATAGCTCGAGATGGCGAATCCCATCCCATGCCCGGGGCGCTTCTCGCGATTTCTGTACCCGGAGGCGGTCATCACCCGCTCGGTGCATTCGTCGAGCCCGCAGGACGTGACGCGAAGCCAGTTCACGGTCCTCGTGTGCGCCTTGACGAAGTTGCGCTGTTTCAAATCCACGGGGTCGATGCCGAGGTCGAGGGCGATCTTCTCGAGGTGCAGCTCCAACGCAAAGCGGGGCTGCGGCGTGCCATGGCCGCGCTTGGGTCCACACGGTGGCTTGTTGGTGAAGACGCGGCACCCTTCGAATCGGTAGGCGGGGATGTCGTAGGTCACGGTCTGCAGCGCTCCGGTGTAGAAAGTCGAAGCCACGCCGTAGGAGCCATACGCCCCGCCGTCGAGCGCGGTTCGGAAATGCATCGCCGTGATCAGGCCGTCGCGTGTCACGCCCGTCCGAACCCACATGAGGACGGGGTGCCGGCCGCGGTGCGCGTAGAAGACCTCTTCGCGAGTCAGCGTGCACTTGACCGGCCGGCCGGTCATCATCGCGAGCTTGCACACGATCATCTCGTGCGCGAAGGGATCCGTCTTGCCGCCAAAGCCGCCGCCGTGCGCCGCGCCGATGACGCGGATGCGGTTCATCGGCAGCTCGAGCACCTTGGACAGGGCGCGGTGCACATAGTGCACGACCTGGGTGGAGGACCACAGCGTGATCCTTCCGTCCATGTACGTCGCGGTCGCGCTGTGCTGTTCCATCGGCAGGTGCGTGCTGCCCTGGAAGAAGAAGACGTCCTCGCGGATGTGGTCCGCCCGTGTGAACCCACTTTCGACGTCGCCAAACTCCAGGGCCACGAGCTTATGGATGTTGTGGGGACCGCCGTAATCCTGGATGGGTTCGTCCTTGGGCGCGACGAGCGCTTCGTCGATGGACATCACCGCGTCGAGGACCTCGTACTCCACCCCGATCGCGTCGCATGCCGCGGCGGCGATCTCCTCATCGATCGCGGCCACCGCGGCGATCGGATCGCCCACGTAGCGAACCTTCTCGTGTTCGAGCGCGCGCTCGTCCTGCGTCACGGGCAGGATGCCGAACTTGATCGGAAGGTCGGCTCCGGTGATCACGGCCTGGACCCCGGGAATGCGCCGCGCCGCGGACGTGTCGATCGAGAGGATGCGCGCGTGGGGGTGCGGGCTGCGCAGGATCCGGCAGTGAAGGGTGCGGGGGAGAAGCATGTCGTCGGCGTAGATCGCCCGGCCGGTGACCTTCGCGACGGCGTCAACTTTAGGAAGTGGCTTACCGATGACGCCGAACTTGCCATTTGGGGTCATGACATGCGGCCCGCTGCAAGCTCCACGGCGTCCAGGATCTTCGAGTAGCCCGTACACCGGCACAGGTTCCCGGCGAGCGCTTCGCGAATCTCGTCGCGCGACGGGCGGGCGTTCGTCTCGAGCAGTGATTTGGCAGACAGCAGGATGCCCGGCGTGCAGTAACCGCATTGAGCCGCGCCAAGCTCGGCGAACGCCTGCTGCAGGGGGTGAAGCTCCGCTCCGCGGGCCATCCCCTCAATGGTGGTGATGGCGCGTCCCTCGACCTGGATGGGGAGCACGAGGCAGCTAAGCTCCGCGCGCCCGTCGATCAGCACGGTGCAGGTGCCGCACTCGCCGAGCTCGCAGCCGTGCTTCGTCCCGGTGAGCTGCATATCCTCGCGCAGCACCTCGAGGAGCGTCTTGTGCACGGGCAGCAGCAGCTCCGTCCGCTCGCCGTTGACGTCGAGCGCCAGAACCACCCGCTCGACCTCGCGAAGCACCTCTTGCTTCATCCGTCGTGGAGCATAGCTTTCAAAGCGCGGGCACATTCCCACAGGTCCGGCACGACGGCATGAGCCCGGCTGGATGCGGGCTTAGGGTCGTCGGGATACACGAGGATGGTCCGCATCCCGAGCGCCAGCGCTGGTTCGACATCGTTCTCCTCGCGGTTGCCGATCACGACGCAGCGCTGCGCCGGACATCCCGCGACCCGAATCGCCATTTCGAACACCGCCGGATGCGGCTTGAGGTGGCCCGCGTCGACGGACGTGACGATCGCATCGATGTGAGCCGCCATCCCGAGCAGGCGAAAGTCGTCCCAATAGCTCTCGGCGTCGCGCCAGTAGGTGTTGCTGGCGATGATGGTCCGCAGTCCAAGCGCGCGGATCTCCGCCAGCAGCTCGATCGCGCCTGGCAGCGGCTTCATGCGGTCCGCCACGGGGATGGCCATGGCGCGCCGGATCCGGTTCACGACATTCACATCCGCCGGCAGCCCTTGTCGCTCGAGCGACGCTCCGATCAAGATTTCGGCGGCCGGAATCGTGGGTGGGGTCTCCGTCGAGATCGCTCGGGCGTGGTCGCCGATACGGCTGCTCTCGATCAAATCGGCCACCAGGGAGCCGATGGCGGCGGCCCCCAGCTGCGGCATCGCGGCGGCCACTCGCTCATGCCTGCCGGCCGCGTCCGTCTGGCGAAAAGGCCACGAATTGGGCCATAGAGTGCCGCCCACGTCGATCATGGCCGCGTCAAGGGCATTTGCCACTGCGCCTTATCATCGCCTCAATGCTCAGATGGCTCACCGCGGGGGAATCGCACGGCCCGCAGCTGACCGTGATCATCGAAGGTCTTCCGTCGGGACTCGAGATCTCGGAGGAAGACCTGCGCCGCGACCTCGCGCGCCGGCAAGGGGGCCACGGGCGCGGGGGCCGTCAGAAAATCGAAACCGACGTCGCGCGCATCGTCAGCGGTGTGCGCGGTGGAGTCACGATCGGAAGCCCGATCACCCTGGTGCTCGAGAACAAGGACCACGTCAACTGGACCGCGCAGATGACCGCGGCCAAAGAAGGCTACGAACCAAAGCCGGTCACGCGACTGCGGCCGGGCCACGCGGACCTCGCCGGGGCGCTGAAGTACGGGCACACCGACATCAGGAACGTGCTCGAGCGCTCGTCGGCGCGCGAAACCGCAACGCGCGTGGCGGCGGGCGGCGTCGCTCGCAAGCTGCTCGCCCACTTCGGAATCGAGATCCTCAGTTTCACCCAGTCGATCGGCAGCGTCGATATCGGCTACGAAGGGTGCGACCCGGCCACCGTGACCACGAAGCAGATCGAGGAATCGCCAGTGCGCTGTCCCAACCCCGACGCCTCCGCCCAGATGGTCACCGAGATCGACCATGTGGGAGAGCTGGGAGACACGATCGGGGGCACGTTCAGGGTGGTCGCGCGCGGCGTTCCACCGGGCCTGGGCAGCTACGTCCATTGGGATCGCAAGCTCGACGGCCGGATTGCGCAGGCGATCCTCTCGATCAATGCGATCAAAGGGGTTGAGTTCGGCGCGGGGTTCCAGGGCGCCGCACGCCACGGATCGGACTTCCATGACCAGATCGAGTACGCCGGTGGACGCTTTCGACATCTCACCAACCGCGCGGGCGGCTTGACCGGCGGCATGACGAACGGCGAGCCGATCGACCTGCGCGTGGCCATCAAGCCGATCTCTACCATGAAGAAACCAATGTGGTCAGTGGACTTGATCACCAAGGAACCGGTCGAAGCGCACTACGAACGCAGCGACGTCTGCGTCGTACCGGCAGCCGGCGTGATCGGCGAAGCGGTGGTCGCGCTAACGCTGGCGGAAGCTTTTCTCGAGAAGTTCGGAGGCGACTCGATGCCCGAGCTCGAACGAAACCACCGCTCGTTCCTCGAATCCATCGGGCAGTCGAGCTCATGATCCCGCGCGTCGAATACGCACGTTTGGCGCCAACCGCACGCTTTCACCGGGTCGTCTTGCGCGCGTTTGGCGCCAGCCGGACGCTTGGGTGATATGCCGTGATCAGCGGAGCTCACGTGATCGTGTTCAGCCAGGACGCCGAGGCCGACCGCACCTTTTTCAAGGACGTGTTCGGTTTCGACTCGGTCGACGCCGGCGGCGGCTGGTTGATCTTCCGCCTGCCCCCCGCGGAGATCGCTTTTCATCCCGGCGGTGAATCTCGTCACGAGCTCTACCTGATGTGCGACGACCTCGGGACGACTATGAAAGGCCTCGAGCGAAAAGGGGTCACCTTCAGGGGAGACATCGAAGAGCTGCGCTGGGGACGGCTGGCTCGCATCGAGCTTCCGGGAGGCGGGGAGCTGGGAATTTACCAGCCGAAGCATCCGCTGCCACCCTCAGCGCCAATTACAAAAGACTGACCGCCCCGCAACCACCCTCTGACACGGCCGCCTCATCGTGACGCTCGATCCACCACGGATCGAATCAACGAAAAGAGGTGTGCACAATGACCCCGTTTGCAGCAGTCGCCGTCAAAACCGTGGGCGCCGCCGGCGCCGCGGCCCTTTTGAGCCTGGGTCTCGCGACCGGGCTTGTCCAGGCGGCATCAAACCCGACCCCGAGCCCGTCCGCAAGCGCCAAGGCGCCCGCGACCGACCGGCGCGTGATCGCCAGGGCGGTGTTCGAGTCGGAGGCGGATGTTCTTGGCATCGCTCCCAAGACACTGCGCGCCGATCTTCGGAAAGGTCAGAAGGTTTCCGACCTCGCCAAGGACAAGGGCATGACCAAAGAGCAGTTCGAGACCAGACTCATCGCGAGCGTGAAGCCCCGCCTCGCGACTCTCGTGGACCACAAGGTCATCACGCAAGCGCAGGCCGACAAGGTCGTCGACCGCATCTCGAAGGGCTACGTGCCGTTCTGGGATGGACTGCATCGCCCGGCAACCGCCACCAGCTGATACTCCTCCCCCTAAAAAAGGGCCTGGCCCGCAAGCCGGGCCCTTTTGCTTTTCATGACTCAGGGCCGGATGCGGACCTTGGCGGCGATGGAGATCTGCTTCCACTTTCTGCGCTCCTCGAGCCGGATGCGCGCGTCCGTCTTTGCAGCCACTGCACGCAGCTCGCGCTGAAGCTTGAGGTAGCTGCGGAAGCGCGCGGCGTCGAGGCTGCCTGCGGCCAGCGCCGCCTTGACTGCACAGCCTGGCTCCGTGGCGTGCCCGCAATCGGTGAACCTGCACGTGAGCGCGAGCTGCTCGATGTCCTCGAAGACGTCGCCCAGAGCCTCCTCGCCTTCCCAGAGCTGAGCCTCGCGCAGACCGGGCGTGTCGATGATCATCCCGCCCTGAGGCAGCTGCACCAGCTGGCGGTGGCTCGTCATGTGGCGCCCTTCACCCGAGCGATGGATCAGGCCTGTGCGCATCACCTCCGTGCCGACGATGCGGTTGATCAAAGTCGATTTGCCGGCGCCCGATGGTCCGAGCAACACGCCAGTGCGCGCCGGCTGAAGCTCGCGGACGATCTCGTCGATGCCGTCGCCGGTGACAGCGCTGGTCACGACTACCGGGGTGCCCATCGCGACCGCCTCGAGCTCGGCGCGCAGCTCGTCGAGCGATTCGGCGATGTCCGCCTTGGTCAGGAGGACCACAGGCACCGCGCCGCTCTGCCACGCGATGGTGAGGTAGCGCTCAATCCGCCGGGCGTTGACGTCCGTGGCGGCGGCCACCACGAACGCGACGTCGACGTTGGCGGCCAGGACCTGCTCACGGGTCTCGGCCGAAGCGGCCTTGCGAGAGAACACGGTTCGCCGCTCCACCACTCCGTGGATCGGGCTCACCGGTTCGCGCTTGAGCACGGACACCCAGTCTCCGACCGCCGGCATCGTGGCCCCATCGTTGCGCAGGTGCCGCCCGACCGAGGCGCGGCTCGAGTCGATTCCGTCATGTACGAGACACTCGACGCCGTAGTCCGCGATGACACGCGCCGGGACGCCTCCGTCGGAGGCGAACTGTTTGAACTTCTCGTCGAAATAGGGATCCCAGCCCAGCACGGCGAGCTGGTGACTGAAGTGAATCGACAACCAAAGATCCTCCGAACACCAGGTAGGCGGTATCGGTCCGCCCGGCGGAGGATGGCTTCTTTAGAAGCGCGCTCCGGAGGCGGCCGACGGCCGGAAAACGGTCATTTCAAGCTCACTCATTCGAACGCCACCTCCCTTTCTTGATTCGTGGGCCGCAGCCTACCACGACTCAGCGGCTCTTGAACTCCGGCTTGCGTTTTTCCTGGAACGCCTTGATCCCTTCCTCAGCGTCCTCGGAGACGAATACGCGCCCAATCGCCTCACGCTCGATGGCCAGCCCGAGGTCGAGAGGGGCCCCGTAGCCCTGCGTGATCGCCAGCTTGGCGTGGCCGATCGCCACGCCTGGACCGGCGGCCAGCCTGGCCGCGTACTCGAGAGCGCCCGCGCGGCACGCGGCCGCGTCTGGAAACAGCCGGTCGACGATGCCGGCGTCTTTCGCTTCAGCGGGGCTGAGCGTCTTGGCGTTCGCGATCAGGTCCAGGCCCTTGGACAATCCGACCAGGCGCGGAAGCCTCTGCGTGCCGCCCGATCCCGGAAACAACCCGAGGTTCACTTCCGGTAACCCGATCTGATACGTGCCCTCGGCGGCGAACCGCAGGTCGCAGGCAAGTGCCAGCTCGAGCCCGCCGCCAAGGCAGTGTCCCGCGATCGCGGCGATAAAGATCAGCGGCGTGTTTTCCATTTTTCGAAAGGCCTCGTGCGCCATCAGGGCGGTCATGAATCGCGACCGGGGGCTGCCCGCCGCGAAAGCGCCCACGTCGGCGCCTGCGGAGAAGAACTTCTCGGAAGCGCTCGTCACCACGACCGCCGACTTGATGCTCAGGTCGACGCGCGCATCGTCGATCGCCGCCGCGAACGACCGCAGGAAGGCGTAGTCGTAGCTGTTGGCCGGCGGCCGGTCGAGCACGATGATTCCGACGCCGCCTTCTGTCTCCAGCCTCACTGACATCTCACTGCCCTCCATACCCCCAAATCCGCTGACGCCGATAATTGAAGCACTGACTCAATCCAACCGAAGAGGGGTGCCGTACGAATGGCGACGATGATCATCGAAGGCGAAAGGACCAAGGCCACGTCCGGCAAGACGTATGAGGTTCGAAACCCGGCCACGGGCGAAGTCGTGGACGAGGTCCCGGCCGGCGGACCGGCCGACGTGGACAAGGCGGCGCAGGCTGCGCACAAGGCCTTTGCGACGTGGTCCAAGCTCCCCGCCAACCAGCGCCGCGAGATCCTGCACAAGGCGGCGCAGCACATGCTCGGAAAGGTCGAGGAGATCGCGATCATCCTGACCAAGGAGCAGGGCAAGACTCTCCTGGAGTCGCGGCTCGAGGCCAAGCGCTTCGGCGAAAACATCGGGTGGTTCGCCGACCTGGCGGACAAGGTTCACGGCCAGCACGTGAAGCTGCCCGACACCACGACGTACGGCCTGGTGGTGCGCAAGCCGATCGGGGTGTGCGGCGCGATCGTGCCCTGGAACTTTCCGTTGACCCTCGCCGCAAACAAGGTCGCCCCGGCGATCGCCGCCGGCAACACTGTGGTGCTCAAGCCCGCCAGCTCGACACCCCTGTCGACGCTCGCCTGCATCGAGGCACTGATCGAGGGCGGCCTGCCCGAAGGCGTCGTCAACGTGGTGCTGGGCCAGGAGACCGGAGAAGCGATCGTCGAGCACCCGCTCATCCGCAAGATCGCCCTCACGGGCTCGACACCTACCGGCAAGCGGGTCATGGCGAAGGCCGCCGAGCAGCTCAAGAAGGTCACTCTCGAGCTCGGTGGCAGCGACCCCTGCATCGTCCTCGACGACGCTGACCTCGAGGGCGCGGCGCGAGCGATCTCGGTCGGGCGGTTCTTCAACTGCGGCCAGCAATGCCTGTCGACCAAGCGGCTCTATGTCCAGGAAGGCGTGTACGACGCGCTCATGGAGAAGCTCATCGCGCGTGCCGCCAAGCTGAAGCCTGGCAACGGCCTGGAAAAGGACACCCGCATGGGCCCGATGCACAGCCAGGCGCAGCGGGCTGAGGTCGAGGCACAGATCAAGGACGCGATCGATCGCGGCGCGAAGGTGGTCTACGGGGGTGGACGGCCGAAGGGCGCGGATTACGACAAGGGCTGGTTCATCGAGCCGACGATCCTCGAGAACGTGCCCGATGGGGCGCGCATGTGGACCGAGGAGGTCTTCGGTCCCGCCCTGCCGGTGCGGAAGATCAAGGACCTGGATGAGGGCATCCGGCTCGGCAACGACACGCCCTTCGGCCTCGGCTCGTCGATCTGGACCGCGAACATGGCGTCCGCCTACCGAGCGGTGCAGGAGCTCGAGGCGGGCTACACGTGGGTGAACGCCCTGGTCATCGCCCACGACGAGCTGCCCTTTGGCGGTACCAAGCAGTCCGGCTTTGGCAAGGAGCATGGGGTGGAAGCCTTCCTGCAGTACACCGAGGAGAAGTCGGTGGTGTACGGGGGAATCGGGTAACCCTGGCCGGTACTGGAAAGCTATGAGAGTTGCGCTGGTTGTGGTCGGAGTGATCATCGTCCTCATGGGCGCGGTTTTCGCCGGGCAGGGCATGGGCTACATCGCAGGCAGCGTCATGACCAACGATCCCAAATGGATCTGGATCGGCGGCGCGATGGTCGTGGTCGGGCTGGCGCTCGCGGTTGGGAGCTTCCGAGCCCGGCCGAAAAAGGCGTAAAGGCGGGGGCTGGTTCAACCCTGTCACTGGTTGCTCGTTTAAGCCCCTCACCCTAGCCCTCCCCCCGATGGGGAGGAGGGGAAAGTCAGGCGGTTCGCCCGTTGAGACGGTCCCACTGGCTCTGGCACTCGACGCAGCGCGTGGCCGCCGGCTGGTACTTCAGCCGCTCGGACGGGATGTGACGGGTGCAGCCTTCGCAGATGCCGTAGGCGCCCTCGCGCAGGCGCTCCAGCGCGCGCTCCACCTGCTCACGGTTCTGGTCGAGCAGATGAACCAGGAGGTCGGTCGTCTGCCGATCGGACAGGGCCTGCGCCAGGTCCGTGTCCTCGGGGATCCCTGTGATCAAGCCACCCACGCCGTCGTTCAGCGGCCGGTGCAGGCCGGCCTCCTCGCCGCACTGCGCTGCCAGGAGCTCCAGCTGCCGCCGATCAGCCTCGAGCCTCTCTTCCGGAGCATTGTCTGGTTGCTTACGAACTGCCATTGACAACCCCCTCCAAGCTGACTTACGGCCAGGCGACGTTTGGATTCGTCAGACACAACGCGCTCGCCGATGCGCGCACCCGGTCGCGCACAATATGTCGCCTGATGCCGACCCCGCTGCCATCCCCAGTGAAACGCTTTGCTGCAGTCGCCTTGCTGGTCGTGCTAGCCGGTTGCCAGCCGGGGCCGAATGCGCGGCCGGTGCCGAGCGTAGCGCAGATCGGGAGCAATCTCAAGTGTCCAAGCGGAGACCATGGATTCGAGGACATCCAGGCGGGATGGGGGTTCTGCTATCCCGGCACCTGGAGGTACCAGGAGAAGGCGCAGTCGAGCCAGAGCCCGGCCCCTGCGGAGCTGGATCTCACGTTCAACATCACCGATGTCGGCTCGTCAGATTCCGGGCTGTTCGCGTACATGATCATCTCGACCTACGATCGAGGCAGCTCCTCCGACCTGGCCGCCTGGGAGCTGGCGAACCTGCCGAGCGCACCTGACCAGCAGACCATCTCGTGGGGCAATTCTGCGGAAGCGGCAAAGTTCGCCGACGGGCGCCGTATCGCGCTGACGCAGCACCACGTCGTGATCTTGGACCTGCACTCAGGCCAGATCACCGGGTGCACGACGTCGACGGGAGCCCCGACTCCATGTCACCTGGACCTTGAGGCGCAGATGGGCAGCCGGCTGGATACCTGGGTGTTCACCTATTAACGCGCGGGTGGAGGACGTAAGTCGCGCGCAAGCGGCGTTAAGGAGGGGCCTTACTGATTGCTCCCCCGCGGGACCCCCTCCTGTTTGGTGCCGCGCCAGAAGGGGCTTGGTAATGGCAGGTTGGGAGACGGCCGGGATGAACCCGGCCTACGGCTGGACCTCGTCTGAGGCTAAGAGGGTCGCTTGAACAGGGACTGCATTTTGATCGCCAGTCCCATGTCTCCCTTGATCTTGAGCTTGCCCTGCATGAAGGCAGCCGTGCCGTCCAGCTGACCCAACATGATCTTCACCCAGTCGCCTGCATCGGCGAGGAGGGTGAGGGTCGCAGCCTCGGGCGCATCGCCCTTCCCGGACTCGGCCACGCCGTCATGGATCTTCACCCACCACTTTCCGCCCGCGTCGCCGGAAAGGTCGAACTGGATGGTCGCCTTGGTGCTGCCCGCCTTCTCAGGAACGAGGTACTTGGGTAGGGCCTCGACGATCTGGTCTGGTGACAACTGGACTTCAGACATTCGCTCCTCCTGAGCATCCGGACGAGGTGACTTGATTCATGTTAGCCGCGACAATGCTGAGGTGCTGGCAGAGACCGGTCTGACCGAGGTGGCGAAAGGGGTGTTCGAGCTCCGGCTCCCCATCCCCTTCGAAGACGGGCTTGTCAACGTGTTCCTGTTCGCGGACGGCGAGGAGGCCGACCTTCTCGATTGCGGGATGAACTCCGACGAGTCCGTGGCAACGATCAGGGCGGCGATCGCGCACATAGGAGCGAAGCGGCTGCGCCGGCTCGTCGTAACCCACATCCATCCCGACCACTACGGCGCCGCCGGCAGCCTTGCGGGGGAGGGGATGGCCGACCTCTACATCCACCGGCTGGAGGTGCCGCTCGTCAATCCGAGGTACGTCGAGCTCGAGCACCTCGTGAAGGAGGTTCACAGATACCTGCTGGTCAACGGGGTGCCGGCGAGCGAGGCGGAGGTGCTGAGTAACTCGCAGCGGGCTCTGAGCCAGCTGGTGAAGACGGCGGAGGCATCGGTCCAGCTGGATGGCGCGGAGCTGCTTCAGATGGGTCGGCGGCAGCTGCGCGTCGAGTGGACACCCGGGCATTCGCCAGGCCACATCTGCCTCTATGACCGGCAGGACGGGCTGCTCTTCGCGGGCGACCACATGCTGCCTGAGCTGTCGCCGAACATCGGCCTGCACCCGCAGAGCACACCTGACCCGCTGCACGAATACCTGGACGGCCTCCGCCGCATGGCCGCCCTCGAGCCGGAGCTCATCCTCCCGTCCCATGGGCGGCCGTTCACGGGCGCTCCCGCGCGCGTCAAGGTCCTGGAAGCGCACCACCGCCGGCGACTCGAGCAGGCCGTGGAGATCGTGGGCCGCGGCAAGCAGACGGCATGGGAGGTTGCGCTGGAGCTGTGGGGTCCGCGCTCGAATTTCTACGAGAAGCGGCTTGCTCTCCAGGAGGCGCTCGCGCACCTGCAGGCGCTCGCCGTGGAGGACCGCGTGACGAAGTCGGTTACGCCCGACTCTGTGCGCTGGACGCCCGCTTGATTCCGAGGGGAAAGAGCTCCGCCGGGTAGCACCCCACCCCGACCACGCCAGGTCCCGCGTGAGCCCCGACGACAGGTCCCAGAGGCTGGATCATCAGCGTCTCCGCGACCGAATCGAGCTCCCGGCCGATCTTCTCAGCGTCCGCTTCCGCGCCGGCGTGGCCGACGATCACGCAAACGCCGTGGCCGCGATCGACCTCGCGCGTGAGCTCGACGACCCGGTTCAAGGCGCGCTCGAACGTTCGCACGCGCTCGAGCGGAGTGACCAACCCGTCGCGGATGCAGAGGACAGGCTTGACCTGCAGCACCGATCCGAGGAGCGCGCTGGCTCGTCCGATGCGTCCTCCGCGCCGCAAGAATTCGAGAGTGGCCACCGAGAAGTAGGTCTGGATGTGCGGCCTCATCTCGAGCACCTTGGCTTCGATCGCCGCGGCGTCCGATCCACTCGACGAAAGAGAGGCAGCCGCCAGCGTGAGCAGCCCAAGCGACATCGAGACGAGCTCCGAGTCGACCACTCGCACTCGCTTGGGATCCGTCATGTCCGCGGCCTGACGCGCAGATTCGTAAGTGCCGCTGAGCTTCCGCGAGATGTGGATAGAAACGACGGCGTCGTGATCGTTCAGCAGCGACGCGTAGGCATCCGCGAAACGTCCGGGTGACGGCTGCGATGTCGTGGGGTGAGTCGTGACGGACGGCAGCCTGCGGTAGAACTCGTCCGGCCGGATGTCAACGCCGTCGAGCAGCGACTTTCCTTCGAAGTTGAGCGTGAGCGGAACCACCGTGATGGGTCGCGACCTGGTCAGCTCCGGCGGCAGGTCCGCCGTGGAATCGGTGACGATCGCAACTTTCGTCACGATTCGGTGGGGTCGATGGGCCGGTCGGTGTAACGCCGGTTCCTGTTCCGGAAGAACCGCATCTCGAGCGGCCTGATCGCCACCAACATCACGATCACGAGAAAGGCCGTGAAGATGGCGATCGCGTAGTAGCCGTACCCGACGGCCATCCCGAGTGACGCGGCCACCCAGATGGACGCCGCTGTCGTGAGCCCGTGAACGTCGCCTCCCTGGCGCAGGATCGACCCGGCTCCGAGGAAACCGACCCCGGTCACGATCTGGGCCGCGATGCGTGTCGGGTCAACCCTCGTGCCGAACTCCGGCAGCAGCCCGAGCGCGGTGAACATGCAGGCGCCGAGGGAGATGAGTCCCATCGTTTTGATCCCCGCCGGGTGACCTCGAAACTCCCTCTCGGTCCCGAGCACCAGGCCGAGCACGAGCGCGATCACCAGGCGGAGACCGAAGTCGGCGTAGCCCCCTGTAAGCGGCAGCTGCTCAGCCTCGGCCGGGGCGACCCCCGGGCTTGTCCTTCGCCCCGGGTTCGTCCTTTGCGCCCGGCTCATCGGGAAGCTCCGGCAGGTCGAGGCTATTCACGAAATCGCGGAAGACGGCGAGGCGCTCCTCGTCGACCGGCGTCTCGACCTTGTCCTTCTCGCCGGCCTCCTCGTCCGGGTCCGGGATGATTCCCGCTGACTCCATGACCTCGGATGCGACGAAGATCGGGCACTCCACTCGCACCGCCAGGGCGATCGCGTCGGACGGCCGCGCGTCGAAGTCGAGGTCACGGCCGTTCTGCTTGACGTAGAGGCGGGCGTAGAACACCTGGTCGGCGAGCCGGGTCACGACGATGCGCTTGACGCTGATCCCGAGGTCGCCGAATGCGGTCGCCATCAGGTCATGCGTCAGCGGCCGGCCGAGCGGGTTGCCCGAGATCTTGGTTGCGATCGCCTGGGCCTCGAACGACCCGATCCAGATCGGCAGATACCGGTCGGCCTCCTTCTCTTTGAGGATCACCAGGTGCTGCGCGGTCGGCATGTGGATCCGGATGCTGTCGACGGAGACCTCGATGAGGTTTTTCATCCTCGGGTCCACTATACCTTTCGGGCTTCTCAGCCCCCGAAATTTGATCATGCTAAAGGGGCCCGTAGGATACGAACGTGGCGAAGGGGAAGCGAGGGCGCGTGGTGCTGATCGACGCCCACAGCCTCATCTACCGAGCGTTTTTTGCGCTGCCCCCGATGAGCACCTCCGATGGCCAGGTGACGAACGCGGTCTACGGGTTCACGTCGATGCTGGCGATCGTCCTAGCCTCACGTCCTGAGTACGCCATCGGAGCATTCGACATGGGTGCGCCGACATTTCGTTCGAAGGAATACAAGGAATACAAGGCGGGAAGGCGCGCGATGCCTGACGACCTGCGGCCGCAAATCGAGAAGGTGCGAGAGCTGCTGCAGGCTTTCTCGATTCCGATCTACGGCATCGAAGGCTTCGAGGCGGACGACCTGATCGGGACGCTGTCGCGGATCGCGGAGGAGAGGGGACACGCGGTCACCATCGTTTCCGGCGACCTCGACTGCCTGCAGCTGGTCACCGAGTCGGTCGAGGCGCTCGTTCCCCGGCGCGGCATCACCGACACTTTCGTGTACGGGCCCGATCAGGTTCGCCAGCGCTATGGCTTCGAGCCCGTGCAGCTGATCGATTTCAAGGCCCTGCGCGGCGACACGTCAGACAACATCCCCGGAGTCCCCGGCGTCGGCGACAAGACCGCGGCCAAGCTGGTTCAGGACTTCGGCACCGTCGAGGCGCTTCTCGAGCGCGTCGACGAGCTGCCGGAGGGACGGCTGAAGACCTCGCTCAAGGCGAACGCGGACCGGGTGCGGCTTGGAAAACGCATGGTCACCATCGTGCGCGACGTCCCCATCGAGCTGGATCTCGAGAGCGCCCGCTGGACGCGATACGACTACGAGAAGGTCCGTCTCGTTTTCGACCGCTACGAGTTCCGCCAGCTGCTGAGCCGGTTCCCGCCGCCCGACCAGGCGCCGGTCCAGCCGAGCCTCAGCTTCGAAGCGGCTCCTGAACCCGCGGGCCTGAAAGTGGTCGATGACCCGGCCGAGGCGGCGAGCTTGCTCGCCGGATCCGCCAACGTCGCCGTGTACGCGTTCAACGAAGGCGCCGGTCGCTCGGCCCGCATCTGCGGCCTCGGCGTGTCGACCGGCAATCAGACCTTTTACGTCGCGAAACCTGACGCGATGGACGCCGTCGCAAGCACACTTTCCGGCCGGCCCATCTCAGGCCATGACGCAAAAGAGACAGAGCTTGCCCTGCGGTCGCTTGGGGGTGGTAAGCGCGAGTGGGCGTTCAGCACGTTTCTCGCGGCGTACCTTCTCGGCGCGGGATCGCGCGACCCACGTCTCGAGGACCTGGCGCGAGAGTTCCTGGACGTCACGCTGGTCGGCACCGAGCAGCTGTTGGGCACCGGGCGTGCGGCGCGAAAGCCCAGCGACGTGTCCGTCAACGAGGCGGCGGAGTTCGCTGCGCGGCGCGCGGAGGCGATCCTCAACCTTCGGCCGCGGCTTGAAGCGGAGATGACGAACCTCGGCGTTGACTACCTCTTTCATGAGATCGAGCTGCCGCTCGCAAGCGTGCTGGCTGATATGGAATCGGAAGGCGTCGCGATCGACGTGCCCTATCTCAAGGACATGCAGGACGAGCTGGGCGGGCAGCTGGCGGCGCTCGAGTCGGAGGTCGAGCAGGTCGCGGGCCAGAAGTTCAACCTGAGCGCGCCTCAGCAGCTGGCGAAAATCCTGTTCGAGGATCTCCGCCTACCGGTCGGGAAGCGGACGAAGACGGGCTACTCGACCGATGCCGACACGCTGGAGACGCTGCGCGACAAGCACCCGATCGTGGGTTTGATCCTCGAGCACCGGCAGCTGTCGAAGCTGAAGTCGACGTACGTCGATTCGTTGCCTCAGCTGGTCGATCCGCTGAGCGGGCGCGTGCACACGTCGTTCGGCCAGGCCAGCACCGCGACCGGGCGGCTCTCGTCGTCGAACCCGAATCTGATGAACATCCCCATCAGGACCGAGCTCGGGCAGCGCATCCGCCGCGCGTTCAAGGCGGGCCGGCCTGATCACGTCATGGTGTCGGCCGACTATTCGCAGATCGAGCTGCGCATCGCCGCACACCTCAGCGGTGACCCGAAGCTCCTCGGCGCGTTCGCCGCAGGCCAGGATATCCACACCGCCACAGCGGCCGCGGTGTTCGGAATTCCGATCGAGTCGGTGGATTCGAACCAGCGAAGGCTCGCGAAGGTGGCCAACTTCGGCTCCATCTACGGCCAGGGCGAATACGGGCTCTCGCAGCAGCTGGGGATCACCGGCGACGTGGCGAGGGAGTTCCTCGCGCAGTACTGGTCGACCTACTCGCGTTTGAAGGAGTACCTGGACGAGGTGCGAAAGAAGGCGCGCGAAGAGGGCTTCGTCGTCAGCGCGACGGGGCGGCGCCGCGCGATCCCCGACCTGCGGTCGCCCAACTTCCAGCTCCGCAGCGCGGCCGAGAGGATGGCGATCAACTTTCCCATGCAGTCACTCGCGGCGGACATCATCAAGATCGCGATGGTGCGGCTGCAGCGTGAGATCGAGGCCGACCACATCGAGGGCCGCATGCTCTTGCAGGTCCACGACGAGCTGCTCTTCGAGGTGCCAGAGTCAGAGGTGGACCAGTTCGCGGAAAAGGTGCCGCGCGTCATGACCGGCGCGTACGAGCTCGAGACCGGGATCGAGGTCGAGACCAAGATCGGTGCCAACTGGGCGGACATGAAAAAGCTGGCTGTCGTTCGTGCCTGAGCTACCGGAGGTCGAGACCATCGTCGCAGACCTGCGGCCGCACCTTGCCGGCCGCACCATCCTCCGCTGCGAGCTGATTTTTCCAACGATCGTCAGACATCCCGGGCCTGAGGTGTTCATCGACTCGGTGGCCGGCATGCGCATCGCCGGTGTGAGGAGGCGGGGGAAATACATCCTGGTCGACCTCGAGAACGATCTGGTACTCGTGGTGCATCTCGGGATGACAGGCCAGCTGAGGCTTGTCGACCCCGTTACTCCATTGCAAAAACACACGCACGCGATCTTCACGCTGGACGACGGCCGCCAGCTCCGGTACCGGGACCCTCGACGTTTCGGTCGCCTACTGCTCGGCACCGAGGCCTCGCTGCTCGCGTCCAAGAAGATGCCGCGGCTCGGCCCGGAACCCATCGATCCGGATTTCGCCCCCGACGAACTGTATCGAAGACTCCGCAATCGCCGCACGTCTCTCAAGGCGGTGCTCCTCGACCAGGGCGCGATCGCGGGTGTCGGCAACATCTATGCCGACGAGTCGCTCCACCGCGCGCGGTTGCGGCCGGATCGCCTTGCCGGTGGCCTAAGCCGGAAGTCGGTTCAACGCTTGCATGAATCCATTCGCCATTCGCTGCAAACCGCGATCGCCAACCGCGGGAGCTCGGTCGACACGTATCGCGACGCATGGGGCGAGATCGGAGGGCAGCAGGAAAAGCTCCTGGTCTACGGTCGGGCCGGCGAACCGTGCTTCACGTGCGGACGGCCGCTGACGCTTATCCGCCTCGCCGGCCGCAGCACAGTTTTCTGCCGCCGTTGTCAGCGATAAGGTCCCGACTCGCAGCGATCGTCGTGCTTTCGGTCGCGTTCGTCGCGATGACGATTTCCATTACCGCGGGAATGTTCACCACTCTCGACCATCAGGTCGCTGAGGCGATGCACTCCATATGGCAGGAATCGCTCCACGGACTCTTTCAGCTGATCGCGGAGCTGGGCGGCCTCGAGCTGACATCCATCCTCATGCTTGCGCTCTTCATCTATTTATGGCGCCGTGGCTTCGGCGCGGACGCGCTGGTCGTCGGCGCGTTCGCCGGGGCTGTCGTGCTCGAGGTGCTTTACAAGTCCTTGTTCTTCCATCCAGGGCCGCCACTTTCACTCTCGCATCCAGACGGCCCGAGCCTGACCGATCTCCTCCCGGGCAGCGGAAAGGGCAACAGCTTTCCCAGCGGCCACATGGTGCGCACGGTGGTGGCATACGGCTTGCTCGCCTTCGTCATCCGGCGCCTGGCACCATCCCGCACGGTGAGATGGCTGGCCATTCCCGTCGCGATCGTGATCATCATCATCGTCGCGTTCGACCGCCTATACCTGGACGTCCACTGGGAGTCAGACGTGATCGGGGGCCTGCTGCTCGGCGGCATCGCGCTCGTGGCGGCCACGGTCTGGTTGGACCGTCCTAGAAAAGCCGAGAATTAGGCGCGTGGACGATAGGGCCGTACTGATCATGGTGACGACCGGTGGCCGCAACGACGCCGAGCGGCTGGGCGAGGCCCTGGTGGTCGAGCATCTGGCCGGGTGCTGCTCGGTCATCCCCACCGTCCACTCCGTCTATTACTGGGAGGGTCAGCTGAAGCGTGAGCACGAGGCGCTGCTGCTCGTGAAGACCGTCGAGTCCAGGTCGGCCGCGGTTCAGGAGTATGTGCGAACTCATCACGAATATGAGCTGCCCGAGATCCTTCAGATCGCGGTCGAGGGCGGGTCGCCCGCATACCTGACCTGGCTCGCAGACCAAGTAACCCAAGAAGCCCGCTAAGCGTTAAGTCAGCACTTAGACTCATGGACGGGGTGGCTACGTTGGTCGAGGATCCCGGCGACTCCAGCGGCACCAAAAAGCGCCGCCGTCGCCGAACGCGCCGGGAGGCGGCCCTACTGGAGCCGGCCGCCGGAAGCAATGGCAACGGAGCCGAGGCGGCGTCGCCCTCGATCGCCCGGTCAGAGGTCATCAGCGTGTCTGTGGTGCCCGAGCCGGAGCCGGTGGTACAGCAGGCGACCCTCGTGCCGGCTCCCGTGGTGGAGCCGGACGACTTCAAAGACCTCCTCGGCCAGGCGGTGGGCCTCCGGCTCGACTCGGTCTCGCGCGAGTTCGGCGGCAATGACGAGATGCACGTGAGCGCGCTGAGGAACGTGTCATTGGAGATCGGGCCCTGCGAGTTCGTCTCGGTCGTCGGCCCCTCAGGCTGCGGGAAGACGACCTTGCTCTCGCTGATGGGCGGCCTCGACCGGCCGACCTCAGGTCACGTTTACGGCGCCGGGCTCCCGCTTGGGGAGCTCTCCGAGCACGACCTCGCCGACTACCGCCTCCTGCGTGTGAGCACGATCTTCCAGACCTTCAACTTGATCCCGTCCATGACCGTCGAGGACAACGTCGCGCTGCCCCTCACGCTGGCGGGAGTCGAGCTCGAGGACCGGCGCCGGCGGGCCCGGCACCTGCTCGCGCTGGTCGGCCTGGAGCATCGTGCTCGCACCCGCGCCCGCCTGCTATCCGGCGGCGAGCAGCAAAAGGTGGCGGTGGCCCGAGCGCTGGCCAACCGCCCGGGCCTCATCCTTGCCGACGAGCCGACCGGAAGCCTCGACTCGGCAGCGGGCGAAGGCGTGCTCAATCTCCTGGCGGACCTCAACCGCCGTGGCGCGACCGTGGTGCTGGTCACTCACGACCCCGAGGTGGCTCAGCGCGCGCGCCGGGTGGTGAGGATGATCGACGGGCGTGCGATCGAGCTCGAGGCCGGCAACCCTACCGTGCGTAAGCAAGAGCCGGTGGACCCTGCAAAGCGCCTGGATTGGCGCGACACGCTCAAGGTTGGCCTGGGCAGCGCCGGACGCCGGCCTCTACGGACCACGCTGACGACGACCGGGGTCGCGATCGGCATCGCCGCGATGAGCCTGATCGTCGCTCTCGCGGGTGGGCTGCAGGGTGCCCTCAGCGCCCCGGCGCTGGCCACGAGCCAGGTCCACCAGGTCGAGGTCTACCCGGCCGCCGACTCGACCTCCGCCGCGTTCGACTCCGGCACCCTGGCGACACTCGCCGGGCAGCCTCACGTGAGCGCCGCATGGGGCCAGCTGTCGATGAGCGGAACCTTCACCACCGGAACGCCGGCGGGATCATCGGCCCAACCTGCATTGCTTTCAGGCGCGTTGGTCTCGCTTGCTCCGATCCGGTCGTCGAGCGTGATGCCGGTACTCAGCGCCGGCCGTCTGCCCCGCTCGGACGCCACGGGCGAGGTGCTGCTCACCGACAGCGAAGCCGGCGCATTGGGATTCCCGACCGCGCGCGACGCGATCGGCACGCAGGTCGTCTACCGTGCCTCCTCGGGTGCGCTCATGGTGCCTGGTGTGACGCGCAATCCCGTCACGCACCCCGTCGACCTGAAGCTGATCGTCGTGGGCATCGTTTCGGGCAACGCCATGCCGGCGGGAGCTCCGGGCGGCATGGCGCCGTACGCGACAGCTCGCGACTACTGGGCGCTGCTCGCGAGGACCAACGGTTGGACGGGTGGTGAGTATTCGACCATCACTCTCCTCGCCGATTCCGGGCTCGCGGTCGAGAGTTTGCAGCGGCAGGTGGAGGCGCTCGGATTCCCGGCCCAGACATTCGGCGACCAGTTCCGCAGCTTCGAGGACCTTCTGGGAAAGATGCGCGTCGCGCTGCTCGGGCTGGCTCTGGTGGCCCTTCTGCTGGCGTGCCTCGGGATCGCGAACACGATGTACACCGCGGTCCTCGAGCGCACCAAGGAGATCGGCGTGCTCAAGGCCCTCGGCGCCCGAAGGCGGGACGTGCTGCTCATCTTCGTCGCCGAAGCCGCGGTCATCGGGCTGGCCGGGGGACTGGTCGGGATCCTCATCGCGGTCGGGCTGGGCCGGCTGGGCAACGCTTTCGTCGACCGGGTGACGCAGTCGGTGGCCGGCACCGGTTTCGATGTCTTCCGCACCGATTTCGCGGTGGTCGCGGCGGGCCTCGTGCTGGCGGTCGTGCTGAGCACGGTCAGCGGACTTCTTCCTGCGCTGCGGGCCGCACGACAGGATCCTTCGCGGGCACTTCGGTACGAGTAAGCATCCCCCCACCCGGCCGGGCCGACCTCCCCGGCGAGCGGGGAGGTGAATTAACTTGAACGTGTGAGGGCTTCCGCTTATCCGCTGGTCGATCCTGGCGCTGCGGCGGCGCTGGTACTCGAGCACACGCCTGTCCTGGATGCCGAACGGGTTCCGCTCGTGGACTGCCTCGGTCGCGTGCTGGCGGAGGAAATAGTGGCCTCGGCTCCCTTGCCTGCGTTCGCGTCCAGCGCCGTCGACGGGTATGCGGTGCGGGCGGCGGACGGCGGACGGTCGCTGCGTGTGGTTGGAGAGTCGGCGGCGGGGCGGCCCTTCGACCGCATGGTCGAGCCCGGCACCGCGATTCGCATCCTGACCGGAGGGGTCCTGCCCGAAGGCGCCGATTGCGTCGTGATGATCGAGGACGTCGAGCTGAGCGGTGATGCCGTCACCGTCCCCGGGGGTCTGGTGGCGGGACAGAACTTTCACGCGCCCGGCGCGGACCTGCGAGCGGGAGAGCGAGTGCTGCCGGCCGGCGTGTCGCTCGCCGCTGCGGAGATCGGGCTGGCGGCCGCGCTCGGCCTCGCAAAGCTGCCGGTGGGGCGCCGCCCGCGAGTCGCGTTGCTGTCCACCGGCGACGAGCTCGTCGAGGTGGGGAAGACGCCCCGGCGGGGACAGATCACCGACTCCAACCGGTGGGCGCTCCTTGCTGCTTTGCGCGAGAGCGGCGCGGAGGTGCGCCTGCTCGGCATCGGTCCAGACGACCACGAGCCGCTGCGGCGGCTCGTGGTCGACGCGCTCGCAGAGGCGGACGTGCTGGTGACGTCTGGCGGGGTATCGGTCGGCACGCACGACCTCATCAAGCCGCTGCTCGAGTCCCTGGGCGACGTTCATATCGGGCGGGTGAAGTTGAAGCCGGGGAAGCCCTTTACTTTCGCGACAATCCCCGCAGGGATGCGAGCTTCAGCCTCTAGCCCCGCGCGCAAGCGCGAGCAGCATGGGACTTATGGATTGCTCCCCGAGGGGGAGACGGGAACAAAGCTTGCTTTTGGTTTGCCTGGCTTTCCCGTTTCGTCTCTGGTCACTTTTGAGGTCTTTGTCCGGCCCGCGCTGCGGAAGATGCAGGGCCACGGACAGCTCCAGCGCCCAACGCTCCCAGTCCGACTCGGCTATGACGCGCGCGCGACCGCCGACCGGACGGAGTACCAGCGGGTCACGCTGCGGCGTGAGGGACTGGAGCTCGTCGCCGCGTCAACCGGCTCGCAATCGTCCTCGCGCCTGATGTCTCTGGTAGGAGCGCACGCGCTCGTGCGTATCCCACCCGGCGATCAGGGGATCAGGGCAGGGACCATCGTCGAGGCGATGATCCTCGCTTTGCCATAGCGATTCGAACGTCCGTTCGTCTTAGAATTAGGTCTCTCCAATGCCCTCCAGCTTTCGTGTCGACGCACCCTTCAAGCCGGCCGGAGACCAGCCTCAAGCCATTGAGCAGCTGGTCGAAGGCGTGCGCTCCGGGCTGACCCAGCAGGTCCTGGCCGGGGTGACCGGAAGCGGCAAGACCAATGTGATGGCCTGGGCCGTCGAGCAGTTGCAGCGACCCGTGCTCGTACTGAGTCCCAACAAGACGCTGGCCGCTCAGCTGTGTGCAGAGTTCCGGCGGCTGCTGCCAGACAACGCGGTCGAATACTTCGTCANNTACTACGACTACTACCAGCCCGAGGCGTACATC
The DNA here is from genome assembly GCA_003151935.1 of Candidatus Dormiibacterota bacterium. GTDB lineage: Bacteria > Chloroflexota > Dormibacteria > Dormibacterales > Dormibacteraceae > Palsa-870. The sequence continues at coordinate 40,667 of PLYZ01000028.1, forward strand.
GCCCGCTCCGACACCTACATCGAAAAGGATTCGAGCCGGAACGAGGACATCGACCGCATGCGCCACTCGAGCACGCAATCGCTGCTCACCAGGCGCGACGTGCTCGTCGTGGCCAGCATCAGCTGCATCTATGGCGTCGGCTCCGTTGAGGATTACATGGGCGAGTCGCTCCATGTCGAGAAGGGCCAGACGATCCGTCGCGAGGTGTTCCTGCGCAAGCTCACCGAGATGCTCTACGAGCGCAACGACTACGACCTGGCGCGCCTTCGCTTCAGGGTGCGCGGTGACGTCGTCGACCTCGTGCCGGCAAATGAGGAGAAGGTTTATCGAGTCGAGTTCTTCGGCGACGAGATCGAGCGGATCCAGGAGCTCGACGCTGTCACCGGCGAGATCCTGGGCGCTCGCAACGATTTCACGATCTTTCCGGCGTCTCACTACGTCACACCGGCGGACAAGCTGCGCCTCGCGATGGTCGACATCGAGGCGGAGCTCGACGAGCGCTGTAAGTGGTTCGAAGAGCACGGAAGGCTGCTCGAGGCTCAGCGGCTGCGGCAGCGCACCAACTTCGACCTCGAGATGATGCGCGAGACCGGGACGTGCGCGGGGATCGAGAACTACTCGATGCATCTCACTCGCCGGCATCCCGGGGACGCGCCTTACACGCTGATGGATTTCCTGCCCGACGACACGCTGATCTTCGTCGACGAGTCGCACGTCGCCGTGCCGCAGATCGGGGGCATGCTCGGCGGCGACCGCTCGCGCAAGGCGGCTCTCGTCGAGTACGGGTTCCGTCTCCCGAGCGCTTTCGACAACCGCCCGTTGAGCTTCGACGAGTGGGAGGAGCGGGCGCGCGACGTCGTCTATGTCTCCGCCACGCCGGGCCCGTACGAGATCCGCCGCTCGCAGCGCACGGTGGAGATGGTGGTGCGGCCGACCGGGCTGGTCGACCCGACCGTCGAGGTGCGGCCCACGGCCGGCCAGATCGACGACCTGCTCGCCGAGGTAAAGAGGCGGGCCGAGCGCGGTCACCGCTCGCTAGTGACCACGCTCACCAAGCGTTTTGCCGAAGATCTCGCGGACTACCTGCGGGAGTACGGCGTGAAGGTGCGGTATCTCCACTCCGAGCTCGACGCGATGGAGCGCCTCGACGTCCTGCGCGACCTGCGCACGGGCGCGGTCGACGTCGTGGTCGGCATCAACCTTCTGCGAGAAGGCCTTGATTTACCGGAGGTCGCCTTCATTGGCATCCTCGATGCCGACAAGGAGGGCTACCTCCGCGCCTACCGCTCGTTCATCCAGACGATTGGCCGCGCGGCCCGCAACGTCGACGGGCACGTCGTCATGTACGCGGACAAGATCACCGACTCGATGCGGCAGGCTATCGACGAAACCGAGCGCCGGCGCAACAAACAGATCGCGTACAACGCAGAGCGCGGCATCACGCCTGAGACCGTGAAGAAGGCGATCTACCAGATGGAGATCAACGCGAACGACCTCCAGGCGGACGCGATCGAGATCATGGCCGGCGCCGGGGTCCCGCGAGAAGACCTGCTCGCGATCGTGCGCGACCTGGAGAAGGAGATGCGCCGCCTGTCGAAGGAGCTGCAGTTCGAGGATGCCGCGCGGGTGCGTGACCGGATCATCCTGTTGCGCAAGCGCCTCTCCGGCGAGGTGACGGGTAAGGACGAAGAAGAGGATGGTGCGGTCGCGATGGCGATCGCCGCGGCACCCAAACAGAAGACGATGGTCCGGGGCTATCGACCTGGCCGGCGAGGCCGGTGAGGAACGTCAAGCGAGCGGCGGAGCTCCTGGCGGCTGAGCCCGCGGGTTGGATGGAGACACTCGGGGCACGGATCAGCGAGTCCGAGCCGGGGCGGGTCGTGCTCGAGCTCGATGCCGGGCCGCAGCACCGTCACGGCGGTGGAGTCGTCCAGGGCGGGGTCATCACTCAGATCGCCGACGCGGCGATGGGGATGTCGCTGGCGACCCTCCAGGAGGATGGGCTCTGGAACACAACGATCGACCTCAAGATCAACTTCATCCGGCCGGTGGTCTCCGGGCGCCTGCGAGCGGTCGGTCGGGTCGTCGAGATGAAGCAGACTCTGATGTTCAGCGAGGCCGATGTGCTCGACGAGCAGGACAGGTTGGTGGCCCGGGCATCGTCGACCTGCCTCGCCGTGCCTGAAGGACAGGGCCGTGAGTAACGTCGCGGAGGCACGCTCGCCGGCCTGGAGCTGGCTCGGCTTCCGGCTCGTCGAGACGGGCGACGGCACGGCCGTGGTGGACATGACGACCACCGAGAACATGGCCAATCACTCTGGTTTCGTGCACGGCGGTATCATCAGCGCTCTCGCCGACTCGGCCATGGGCCGCTCGTTGAGAACCCTCAAGCCGGGTGTGTCCCGCGCCATGAGCTTCGACCTCAAGCTGAGCTTCATCAGCGCCGCGAAGATCGGCGAAGAGCTGCGCGCAGCGGGCAAGGTGGTCCACGCGGGCCGCCGGACAGTGGTCACCGAGTGCCGGATCGAGGGCAAGGACGGGAGGTTGATCGCGACTGCGAGCGGCACGTTTGCGGTAACAAGAGAGAAGGAATAGCCAAGGCCACCATGCGCACAGACCAGATCACGATTCGCGGAGCGCGCGAGCACAACCTGAAGAACGTCACGCTGTCGATTCCGCGTGACAAGCTCGTCGTGTTCACCGGTCTCTCGGGTTCCGGCAAGTCGTCCCTGGCCTTCGACACGATCTACGCAGAAGGGCAGCGCCGCTATGTGGAATCGCTCAGCGCGTACGCGCGCCAGTTCCTCGGCCAGATGGAAAAGCCCGACGTGGACACGATCGAAGGCCTGTCGCCCGCCATCTCGATCGACCAGAAGGGCACATCGAAGAATCCCAGGTCGACGGTCGGCACCGTCACTGAGGTCTATGACTACCTACGCCTGCTTTATGCGCGCATAGGCATGCCGCACTGTCCCGTGTGCGGCCGCGAGGTGCGCCGCCAGACGGTCGACCAGATGGCCGACCAGGTCGAGAAGCTGCCCAAGGGCACGCGCTTGATGGTCCTCGGCCCGATCGTCAAGGGCCGCAAGGGCGAGTACCGATCTCTGATCGAGGACGTGCGCAAGTCGGGTTTCGTGCGCGTGCGCGTCGACGGCAGCCTGTACGAGCTGGGCGAGCAGATCCCGCTGGACAAGAACAAGAAGCACGACATCCAGGTGGTGGTCGACCGGATCGTGGTCGGGCCCGACCAGCGCAGCAGGCTCGTCGAGTCGGTCGAGACGGCGGCGCGGCTGGGGAGCGGCTCGGTGATCATCGCGCCTGATCAAGGCGATGAGATCCAGATGTCGATGGATTACGCGTGTCCATACGACGGGACCAGCGTGTCCGAGCCCGAACCGCGCAACTTCTCGTTCAACAGCCCACACGGTGCTTGCCCAACCTGTACAGGGATCGGCTTCCAGCTCGTGGTCGACGGAGACCTCGTCGTGCCCGACCCATCGCTTTCGCTGCGCGAAGGAGCGATCGCCGCGTGGAGCCGCTCGCAGTTCTTCTACCCGGAGCTGCTGGAATCCGTCAGCAAGTACTTCAGCATCGACATGGACAAGCCCTGGTCGAAGCTGACGAAGCAGCAGCGTGACGTGCTGCTCAACGGCACGGGCGACCGCAAGATCCGCTTCGGGTACAAGAACCAGTACGGGCACGCCCGGTGGTACGAGTCGCCCTTCGAGGGCGTGATCGCCAACCTCCAACGCCGTTACAAAGAGACACAGTCCGACTTTCTCAAGGCCGAGCTGGAGCGGTATATGTCAGACAAGCCATGTCCCGCCTGTAAAGGCCGCCGCCTGAAGCCCGAGTCGCTGGCCGTGACGGTCGCGAGCCACAACATCGCCGAGGTATGCGCGCTGCCGGTGAGCACGGCCGTCACCTTCTTCGACCGCCTCGACCTGACGGAACGCGAGCAACTGATCGCCCGCGGCGTGCTGAAGGAGATCCACGAGAGGCTGCAGTTCATGATCGACGTCGGGCTCGAATACCTGACCATCGAGCGAGCGGCCAACACGCTGTCGGGCGGGGAGTCCCAGCGGATCCGGCTCGCGACGCAGATCGGCTCGAAGCTGATGGGCGTCCTTTATATCCTGGACGAGCCTTCGATCGGGCTCCACCAGCGCGACAACCGGCGCTTGATCAACACGCTGCTTCGCCTGCGCGACCTGGGCAACACGCTGATCGTCGTCGAGCACGACGAGGAGACCATCCGGTCGGCGGACTACATGGTCGACATCGGGCCCGCCGCCGGCGAGCACGGAGGCCAGATCATCGCCGCGGGCACTGTCGAAGAGGTGCTGCGCGATCCGAACTCGCTCACGGCGGCTTTTCTGCGAGGAGACCGGGCAATTCCGGTGCCCGCGCGCCGGCGCAAGGGCAATGGCAAGCGCCTTGTGATTCGTGGAGCCCGAGCGAATAACCTCAAGAACCTCGACGTCACGCTTCCGTTGGGCACCTTCGTCGCGGTGTCCGGCGTGAGCGGCTCGGGCAAGTCCTCTTTGGTGACCGACATCCTCAGCCGCAAGGTCGCGCAGCACTTTTACCGGGCCAAGGACAGGCCCGGGCCGCACGACGCGGTCGAGGGCCTCGAGCATCTCGACAAGGCGATCGACATCGACCAGTCGCCGATCGGCCGCACCCCGCGGTCCAACCCGGCAACGTACACCGGCATGTTCACGTATATGCGCGAGCTGTTCGCGCAGCTTCCAGAAGCGAAGATGCGGGGCTACAAGCCGGGGCGATTCAGCTTCAACGTTCGAGGCGGCCGCTGTGAGGGCTGCCAGGGCGACGGGATCATCCAGATCGAAATGCACTTTCTGCCAGACGTGTACGTGCCGTGCGAGGTCTGTCATGGAACTCGCTACTCGCGCGAGGTGCAGGAGGTGAAGTTTCGCGGGCACTCGATCTCCGACGTGCTCGAGATGACCGTCGACGAGGCGCTCGAGGTCTTCGAGAACGTACCGCGGATCCAGACCAAGTTGAAAACGCTGCGCGACGTTGGCCTCGGCTACATCCGGCTCGGCCAGCCCGCGACGCAGCTGTCGGGCGGTGAGGCGCAGCGGGTCAAGCTCTCATCAGAGCTGTCGCGTCGCGACACCGGTCGGACGCTCTACCTGCTGGACGAGCCGACCACAGGCCTTCACTACGCTGACGTGGAACGGCTGCTGGTCGTGCTGCACAGGCTCGTGGAACACGGCAACACCGTGGTGGTCATCGAGCACAACCTCGACGTCCTCAAGACGGCCGACTGGCTCATCGACCTTGGGCCGGAGGGTGGGGAGAAGGGCGGCTTTGTGATCGCCGAGGGCACGCCCGAGCAGCTCGCCGCGAATCCCGCCTCGTCGACCGGACAGTTCCTGCGGACACCGCTGGAGCGGGCTGGGCGGCGGCTCGCAGCGACGAACGGCGCCGCGAGCGGCGGCCGTACGAAGCGCCGCCCATCCACCCGCCGCGTCAAAGTCGCCGTCTGAAACAAGAGCGCGCCGCGGTCGGATACGCCGCGCTGCTGCGAGTTCCCGGGTTCGCGCGGCTGTACGCCGGACTCTTGCTAGGCCGGATCGGCGGCTCGATGGTCACCGTCACGCTGATCCTTTTCGTGCTGGCTCGCTTCCACTCTCCTCAGCTCGCAGGCGCCACCGCGTTCTTCAGCATCTTTCCGGGGCTTCTCGTCTCGCCCGTCGCGGGCGCCCTGCTGGACCGGCACGGCCGGGCTCGGCTGGTCGTCATCGACTACGTGATCGCCGCGCTCACGGTCGCACTCATCGCTGCCCTTTCCTGGCGCCACGCACTGCCGCCGGCATTGCTGCTTGGGATCGTCGGCGTCGCCTCGCTGACGAACCCGCTGAGCAACACGGGCGCCCGCTCGCTGTTCCCGCTGATCACACCTCGGGTGCTCTGGGAGCGCGCGAACGCGCTCGACAGCAGCGGGCACGTCCTCGCTCAGCTGGTGGGCGCCCCGCTGGCGGGCCTGCTCATCGGGTTGCTCGGTCCGGAGCCGGCCCTTGCGTCGTGTGGCGCGGTCTTCGGGGCGGCCGCGTTGGTGATGCTGCGGCTGCCCGAGCCGTCCTCCACCACCCCGATCGAGGGGTCGATAGCCCTCAACGCATGGCGCGGCCTCCAGTATGTGGTCCGCAACACGACATTGCGTGGTCTCGCTCTGACGCTGGCCACGTTCAACCTGAGCTGGGGCATCCTTTCGATCGCGGTTCCGGTGCTCGTGCTCGATCGCCTGGGCCAGGGTCCGGCGACCGTGGGTTTCCTGTGGGGCGCGATGGGCGGGGCGGGACTTGTCTCGGCGTTGATCGCTGGCCGCATGTCCACCCGCGGACACGAACGCCAGCTGATGTTCGGCGCGATCCTCGTCAGCGCTGCGGCGATCGCCTTGCTTCCCTTCGCGACCGCGCTGCCGGTCGTCGTGGTGGCGATCGTCATCTTCGGTCTTGCCAACGGGCCTTTTGACATCGGGCTCTTCACGCTTCGGCAGAGGCGGACGGACCCCGCGTGGTTCGGGCGTGCGTTCGCGGTGTCGATGTCGGTCAACTGGATCGGCCAACCCATCGGCGCGGCACTCGCCGGACCGCTGATAGGCTGGTCGTTGAACGTGGCGCTCTGGGCGGCGGTCATCGCGGCGCTCGCAGCGGCCGCGTTTCCACTCCTTGCGGTACCGGCGAACGACGATTCCGCGAGGCGAGCCTCATGAGCCTTCGCTCGCGCACGCTGCTCGCCGTGGTCTATTAAGTGCCAGCGCTCGGCCTCATCGTTGGTGATGCGGCGGGCGCCTGGGCCAGGTTAGCGCTGGGCGGCTTAGCTCGGCGTTAGCGGTGGAGGCCAAACAGCACGGCACCGAGCACGAAGATCGCGAAGATGAGCGCGATCACCAGCAGGCCGAGCAGCGCCAGGTGGATGATCCCGATGACCATCCCCGCGGTCGCCATGCCCATGCCTTGCTCGCCCGTCTCCCTGATCTGCCCGCGCGCCATGAAGCCCGTGATCACCGCAATCAACGCGACCGTGAATCCGCCGAAGCCTGGAACTGGGATATGGGCAACGAACGATCCGATGCCCGCCACGAGACTCACGATCGCGAGCGAGTTGGTGCGGGTGCCGGCGGCCGGCGTGTAAATCGGCCCGCCTGGGCCCAGGGGGACCGAGCTCGAGGGCGCCACCTGCTGGCCGGCAATGTGGGTCGGGGCGTTCGAAGGTGGCGGTGGAGGCGGAGCCGGGAGATCGCTCGGAGTCGTGCTCACTCGAGTCAGTTTACGGTGAGGCGGCTGGGCTCTACCTAAAATCGATCGAGTGGCAGTCTCACTCGAAGATGCGATCAAGCGGCGTCTGCGGGCGGTCCCCGACGGACCTGGCGTCTACCTGTTTCGCGATCACAAGAGCCAGGTCATCTACGTCGGCAAGGCTCTGCGCCTCCGCGACCGGCTGCGCCAGTACTTCAACCCGGGGTACGCGCAGACCGCCCGGGTGGCCGAGCTCGTGCGCAAGGCGACGGACTTCGAGTTCGTCACGACCGCCAACGAGGTGGAGGCCCTGGTCCTCGAGTGCAACCTCATCAAGAACTACCGGCCGCGCTTCAACATCCGGCTCAAGGACGACAAGAACTACCTCTA
>PLYZ01000042.1:0-24289 GCA_003151935.1 Candidatus Dormiibacterota bacterium
GCGGCTCGAACGAGAACACCAATGGACTTCTTCGCCAGTACTTCCCTAAGGGCACGGACCTGTCCGTGCACAGCGCAGAACACCTTGAGTTCGTGTCTGACGAAATGAATCGACGTCCCCGCAAGACGCTGGATTGGCTCGAACCTCACGAGGTCCTTGCGCAGTTACTCTCAGAGTCGCCCCGTCAGCCCGCTGTTGCGCCGACCGATTGAATTCACCATGCCGATTGGGCCGGTTTGGAGCCATTACAACGGCCCGGATTACTACACGAACTACTACATGAGCTACTCGTCGGAATCGGTGCCGGCTGGGCTGGCTCTCCCCTCCTCCATCAAGAAGAGGGCGCGTCTGGACACGCCACGCCAATGGGTCCCAGGAAGGACTCGCGGCCGGAAACTCTGAGACGAGCGGCGACTGGTTTTAACCGCGCAGCCCGCTGGACCCATAATCCGCTGCCGGCATTGAAGATCTCAGCCGCCTGACGGTGAGGTATCAGCGGGCGACGCGAGGCGCGACGCCGCGCACGAGCCGCTCGACCTCGTCCAGGGTCGCCATGGGGGTATCGCCGGGCGTGGCTGTACCGCACCGCCGCTGACAGGTGGTCGCAAGTGACCTGAGCTCTGCCCCGGCGTGCGCTGTAAACCGCCCGGTCTTCCGGGCGGTTTTCTTTCATGCAGATCACATGACATCGCGCCCCATCGCCTAGGATCCATTGCTCGAGCTGCGGCGACTCGCTTACGGAGGTCACAGGATTTGCGTGACTAAAGGCCCTGTGCGCGACCGACGTGCGGGAGGACCCTTACCTCGTGCGACTCGCGGTGTTGGTTCAGGTGCATATCGCGACTCACCGATTCATCCTCTTCCCATCCGGTCTTCTCGTCGGGTTTGATGCCCTGGAGCCAGGTGGCGGACGAGGTTAAGAGCTTCCCGAGCCTGACTCTTCTGGAGGCCGCGAGGCTTGCCGCTCCGGAAGCGCTGTCGCGTCTCGCCTCCTCTGTGGACGGGCTGTCCGCTGCCGAAGCTCGCCATCGCCTCACCGTCGTCGGGCCAAACGCCATTCGAACCCACGACGTTCGCGCGCTGGCCATCCTGGTTCGGCAGGTGCGCAACCCTCTCCTGATTCTGCTTGGCGCCGCGACCTTGACCTCGCTTGTAGTCGGAGAGCACACGAACGCGATCATCATCTTCGCCATCGTCGGCATGAGCGTCGGTCTCGGTTTCTTCACCGAATACCGGTCGGAGCGTGTCATCGAGGCGCTACACACCAGCATCCGCCACAGATCGCTCGTGATCCGCGATAAGGAGCCGATCGCGGTCGACGTCACCGAATTGGTGCCCGGCGACATCGTCCGGCTCCGCACGGGAGACCTCGTCCCCGCTGACCTGCGGCTGATCGACGTTCGCGAGCTTGAATGCGACCAGGCCGTTCTGACAGGGGAGGCGCAGCCCAAGAGCAAGGTATCGGAACCAGAGTTCGATGCAGAGGTGGGGGAACTAGGCCTGCGCTGCGCCGCTTACATGGGCACGACGGTGCGCGGCGGATCGGGTACCGGCGTGGTGCTGTCGACCGGCTCCGCCACAGCATTCGGCAAGATCGCGATGCGGCTTGGTGAACGCCAACCGGAGACCGCATTTCAGCGCGGGTTGCGAAGCTTTTCCATCCTCCTTGTGTGGGTGACGGCTGTGCTGTCGGGTGGCATCTTCATCGCAAATTCACTGCTCGGACGCCCGGTCCTGGAGTCAGCGCTCTTCTCGCTCGCCATCGCGGTGGGCCTGACGCCGCAGCTGTTACCCGCGATAGTGACGGTGAGCCTGGCGTCCGGCGCTCGCAACCTGGCCCGCAAACGCGTTGTGGTCAAGCGCCTGATCAGCATCGAAGACCTGGGCAATATCGAGATCCTGTTCACGGACAAGACTGGGACCCTCACCGAAGGCAGAATCACGTTCAGAGAATCGATTGGTCCGGACGGGGGGCCAAACGAACCTGTTCTCAAGCTGGGACTGCTGTGCACGCCAAATCTGCGGTTCGAAGCAGGCGGGTCGGGCAACCCACTCGATGACGCGCTGCTTGAAGCCGGAGTGCCGCGACCGGAATATCACGTGCTCGACCAACTGCCCTTCGACCATGAGCGCCGGATGATGTCCACGTTGGTTGAGTCTCCCGATGGCACCAGGATGCTAATAACAAAGGGAGCGCCTGAATCGATCCTGGAGCGGTGCCGATCGGTGCCGCCAGGCGCAACGGGGACTCTGGAGCGAGAGTTCGCCTCAGGGTCCCGGGTCATAGCCGTTGCACTGAGGCCGTGGGATGGCGGATCAAGATGCGCGCTTGCCGATGAGCACGACCTCGAGCTGGCGGGATTCCTGACCTTCCTGGACGCACCCAAGGCTGATGCAGCGGAGGCTCTCGATCAACTGAAGCGGCTCGGTGTCCAAGTCAAGATCGTCACCGGAGACAACCCGTTGGTGGCCCAGACGGTGTGCCGGCTGCTCGGCCTCGACTACGGCGAGACCATCACCGGTCCCGAGCTCGAGAAGCTGAGCGATCAGCAGCTCATCGAGCGCCTGCCACGAACCGGGATATTTGCCCGCGTCTCGCCGGATCAGAAGTCGCGGATCATCACGGCTCAGCGCAGCCTCGATAAGGATGTTGGCTTTCTCGGTGATGGGGTCAACGATGCGGTAGCGCTGCGCGACGCCGACGTCGGCATCTCGGTGGATTCGGGCAGCGAAGTAGCTAAGGACGCGGCCGACATCGTCTTGCTGGGCAAGGATCTCGGCATCCTCGCCGGCGGAGTGCTCGAGGGCCGGCGGATCTTCTCCAACACGATGAAGTACGTGCTGATGGGAACCTCTTCGAACTTCGGAAACATGTTCAGCGCGGCCGCCGGTTCACTGCTTCTGAACTTCCTGCCCATGACGCCGACCCAGATCTTGCTCAACAACCTTCTCTACGACACCGGCGAGATGACCATCCCCACGGACCGCGTCGACGCCGAACTCCTGGAACGACCGGCGCAATGGGACATCCGCATGATCCGCCGCTTCATGATTTTCTTCGGGCCGATCAGCTCGATCTTCGATTTCTTGACCTTCGGCGTGATGCTGTTCATATTTCACGCCCGCGGCAGTCTGTTTCAAACGGCCTGGTTCACCGAGTCACTAGCAACGCAGAGCCTCGTCATTTTCGCCATTCGCACGCGGCGTGTTCCTTTCTTTCGCAGCAAGCCTGGACTGGCACTGACCTTGGGAACACTGGCATCGGTGACGGTCGCGATTCTTCTCCCATTCACGCCGTTTGCCCACCTGTTCCAGTTCACAGCGCTGCCCGTAAGCTTCCTCGCCATCCTGGGCCTGATGGTCGTGACTTACCTGGCGCTCGTCGAGCTGGGCAAGCACTTCTTCTTCGGCCGGCTGCCCACAAGGCCACAGCTTCCGGTGGAGCACTGGGAGCTCGCTCCGGCCCTTCAGACCGTGGAGCGAATCGCTTCGCGCTGGTCTGTGAGATCAGGCGGCAGGGGTCGAGGGTTGCGCTCACGCAAGGCACAGGTGGGAGCGAAGGCTCTTTCAACCGGCCCGTGATCGCTCGATCAGCGATCTGCGGCTCCAGCGGCCGTTTGCCGCAGGGTCACGACGCGTGCCAGATCTACTGGTGACACTATCCCAACAAGGGCGCCGCCATCGAACACGAGCACTCTGCGGTCGAGGTCGGTGCCGACGCGCTGAACAAGGGCCGCCAGGTCTTCGCTCGGTTGCGCAGTTGGGAGCTCGGCGAGGGGGCGCGCGCAGTCCCGCAAGTGCAGCCGCTCTCGATCCGACTCAGAGATCCGTACCAGCTGGGCCAGGCGCACCACGCCGCTCAATTGGCCCGAGGGGTCGTGGAGAGGGTAGGTTGTGAAGTGATACTGGGAGGCGACCGAACCGAGGAACTGGCTGACGGTGTACCAGTCGGGGACCGTGATCACCGGAGCGGTCATGGCCGCGGAAACGGGCACCGACTTCAACAGAGCCTTCATCGTCACTCCTGATTCCTCCGCGCTCGCCGCGGAGAGCAGGAACCAACCGATGAACGCGATCCAAACCCCGTTCAGCACCGCGCCTGAGAGGAGAAGGAAGAGGCCAAACGCAATCATCAGATACGCCAGGACTCGTCCGACCCTGACCGCTCTGTGCACGCCGCGCCGGCGGCTGCCAGTCCGCCACCAGAACAAAGAGCTAAGGAGACGGCCGCCATCGAGTGGAAACGCAGGCACGAGGTTGAAGAGGCCCAGGGTGAGGTTGATGAACGCTAGCCAGCTCAGCAGATCCGTGACCAGCCCCGAACCGGCGACAGCCGAAGCCACGACCGCGAGCAGCAATGCAAGTAGCGCCACGCCGAAGCTGGTCAGCGGGCCTACGATCGTGATCAGAGCCTCTGACCGCGCGGAGGTCGGCTCGCCCTCGAGCCGTGACACGCCGCCGAAAAGCCAGAGTGTTATCCCTGCCACCTTGACGCCCATTCGTTTCGCGACGAGTGCGTGCGACAGCTCGTGGGCCAGGAGGCACGCGTAGAAGACCATGGCCCCGGCGACGCCAGCCACCCAATAGGCGAGCGCTGGTTGGCCCGGGACATCGAGCGGAAGCACGCTGGCAGCCAGCGTCCACGCGACGAGGGCGAAGATGAAGATCAGGCTCCAGTTGAAATCGATCTCGATCCCGAGCAGCTTGCCCAGGCGGATGGTGGGAGTCACTGTTGTGTCGGTGCCTGGAGCGTTGGCACGATCAGCACCGGTCTGTCGGCGAACTCAAGCACCCGTTCGGCTTCGCTGCCCAGCAGGGCGCGGCCCGGACCGGTGCGACCGGTTCTTCCCATGATCACCATGTCCGCCTTCCAAGCGCGCGCGTCATCGAGAATGGTGTCGAACGGAACGCCCTCCAGCAACCCCTGCACCACGTTGACTCCCTGCTCACCCCCAATGGCCGCGATGCGCGAGAGTATCGCGCGGCCGCTGTCTCGCAGTCGCGCGGTCAGGTCCGCGTCGGGTGAGCCGTCGAGCTCGGCGTTCTCTACGACGTAAACGGCCCGGAGCTGGCTGCTCCAGCGCCTGGCCAGATCGATCGCCACTCGAGCCGCCTCCAGAGATGCGCGCGAACCGTCTACGCAGACCAACAGCCGTCCTGTCTCCATCACGACCCCGACCTTCGTTGGCGACGCCTGGCCCAGACCGCCCGCGTCGCTTCTTCGCGCTCGAGCTCGTCAATAGCTCCATTCAGACGCTCGCGTGCCGCGGTCAGGGCCGGCAGCCACCGGCGTTCCAGCGCGCGCTGACGGCGCCCAGTAAGAGCGAGCTCGCTGCTGATGCGCTTGAGCGCTGAGCGCGCAACCGCATCCTTGACGGCAGCATCCACCGCGACGCGGGATGCCGCCACGGCCAGGTCCGCCGCCGCGGAACCGCCTGAAGCATCATGGGGGCTCGCTCCAAGATCGATGTTCGCTTCCGACGCGAACGCCACGCCCATCGAGCTTCGCCAGCGGACTGTCACCTGGGCTTGGGGATGCCGCGCCACGAGCAGAGCGACCTTCTCCTCCCCGGCCATGACTGCGGCGCGGTTGAGCCAGAGCTCCGCCTCACCAGCGGTCCTGCGCCACTCGGCCTCGGTGTCCCGCGCCAGCACTCGCAGGCGCCGATGCTCCTGCACCAGCGCACGTCGCTTCCTATCGAGCAGGCCCGCGCCCCTGGTGGCAACCTCGACCCGATGCTCGAGCCACATCCGACCTGTTCTTCCAGCAGGGTGGCGCAGCCTCATCCGAGGCCTCCTTTCTTGTTCAGGTGCTCGTCGATCAGCTCTCGGGACAGCATCGTCAGCTCACGCCGGGGCAGCTTCGACAGCGCTTCCCACGCCCGATCGAGAGTGTCGTCAAGGTCGCGCATTTCATCTCGACGCTGATGCAGCATCGAACGCTCGAGCGCAGTCGAGAAACGCAGGTAGCTCTGGTCAGTTTCCGACAGGGCATCGGATCCGACCATCTCCTCGAGCTCACGGACTTCGCGGGCTCGAGCGAGAGCTGCGAAAGTCTGCGCCGACAAGGCCAGGTGATCTGACCGGGTCCTGCCCTGACCAGCGCCATTACGCATCAGACGGCTTAGCGAGCTGAGCGCCTCGAACGGGGGATAGACACCCGCCGCCTGCATCTCCGTGGAAAGCACAAGCTGTCCTTCGGTGATGTAGCCCGTCAGGTCCGGGACCGGGTGCGTGATGTCGCCCGCTGGCATGGTGAGAACGGGAAGCTGCGTGATCGAACCTGCATGTCCTTTCAGCCGGCCGCAGCGCTCGTAGACCGAGGCGAGATCGCTGTACAGGTGACCCGGATAACCGTGGCGTCCCGGTATCTCGCCCCTGGCCGACGCCGCCTCGCGCACGGCCTCGCAGTAGCTCGTCATGTCGCACATGACCACCAGCACGTGGTGATCAAGGTCGAATGCAAGGTGTTCTGCAACCGTGAGTGCGAGTCGCGGCACGAGAATTCTCTCGACAACCGGGTCGTCGGCCCGGTTGATGAACAGAGCGAGCTCGCCCTTGCCGGCCCTTTCCTCGAGCACATCACGAACCAGCTCCGCATCGGCGTTCGTGATCCCCATTGCGGCGAAGATGACGCGGAAGCTCGTGCCGGGCGCAGTTGCCTGGGCGGCGATCTGCGCGGCAAGCTCCAGGTGAGGCAGTCCGCCGACTGAGAAGATGGGCAGCTTCTGACCTCGCACCAACGTGGCCAGGCCGTCGACCGCCGAGACTCCGGTGATGATCGGATCGCGAGGCGGCATTCGCCGTGCAGGGTTGATCGGCCTGCCCGCGACATTGCGCCATTCGGCACCCATCACGGGAGGGCCGCCGTCGATCACCTGGCCTCTGCCATTGCACACCCGGCCCAACCAGCCCTCGCCGACGGGAATGCGGATGGGAGTGCCGGCGAAGGCCACCCGCGCGGCGTCCGGCTTGATCCCATCACCGCCCTCGAACAGCTCGACGACCGCCAGGTCACGATCGACCTCGAGCACCTGTCCATGGCGGAGCTCTCCGGAGTCGAGCTTGACGGTCGCCTGCTCGTCCCAGCCCACTCCGTCGACGCCTCGAACGACCAGGAGCGGCCCTTCGACCGAGGCGACGCTCGAATACTCGAGCGGAAGGCGACGTGGATGGATCATCTGAGCGCCTCCAGCTGGCCGAGGATGCTGTCGCGAGCTGAGGTCGCGGCTGCGATGTCATCCGGGCCTCCTGCGTCCTTTGCTCTCACCAGAGAGGACATGTCGACCTCCTCGATAAGCGACGCCGGCACTTTGGCCTGGATCAGCTCAAGGCAGTGGTCGTGCACCTGGAGCACCGCATCCATCAGCGCGGCCTGCTTGGCTGGTGAGCAATACACATCATTGGGACTCAGAGCGCTCTGCTGGAGCACGGCCTCCCGGATGAGGTCCGCGGTCAGCAGGACGACGCGCTCCAGGTCTGGCAACGCGGTGCTGCCGACCAGTTCGGCCATCGAACGGAGCCGGTCCGATTCGCCCAGCAGCGCGATCACACGTTCTCTGCGCACAGCCCAGAGGGGGTCGCCATGCGCGGCCTTCCAGGCGCCGAGTCGTTCGGCGTCACGGCTGAATGAGGCAGTCCAGCCGACGGCGGGATAGTGGCGGGCGTACGCGAGATCGCGATCAAGGGACCAAAGGCTTCGGACGAAGCGGGTGGAGTGCGCCGTGACCGGTTCCGTGACATCACCGCCGGGCGGCGACACTGCACCGATGACCGTCACCGAAGCCTCGGTTCCGCCGAGCGTACGCGCCAACCCGGCCCGCTCGTAGAAAGCGGCGAGGGCGGACGACAGGGAGGCCGGATACCCTTCTTCGGCCGGCAGCTGCCCCGTGCGGGACGCGAACTCGCGCAGCGCCTCCGCCCACCGGGACGTCGAGTCGGCGATCACGATGGCGTGGTAGCCCATGTCGCGGAAGTACTCCGCCACGGTGACGCCTGAGTAGATGCTGGCCTCCCGCGCCATCACGGGCATGTTGGACGTGTTGGCGATGATCACCGTCCGGTCCATCAGGGGCCTGCCCGTGCGCGGGTCGACCAGGCGCGGCAGCTCATCCAGCACGTCGGCCATCTCGTTGCCGCGCTCGCCGCACCCGACGTAGACGATGACGTCGGCGTCGCTCCACTTTGCGATCTGCTGCAGCAGCATCGTCTTGCCGGTGCCAAATCCGCCTGGAACACATGCAGTGCTGCCCTTGGCGATCGGGTACAGAAGGTCGAGCACCCGCTGGCCGGTGACCAGAGGAGAGGCAGCGGGCAGCCGCTCCGCGACCGGCCGGGGTTTGCGGACGGGCCAATGATTCGAGAATCCGACGGTTACCTTTCCGACCGTCGCAAGTCGGTCATCGACCGAGTGCTCTCCCGGCGCAGCGATCCAGGTCAGCCTGCCGGACGCGCCTGGCGGCGCAAGAAGCCGATGCTCGATCACTGGCGTCTCCTGGATGACCCCGAGCAGGGCCCCTGGCTTCAAGTCATCGCCGAGCGCTGCTCGCGGAGTGAAGGCCCAAGTGCGAGCCGCGTCCACCTGCGGAGCCCCGGCAGTCTCGAGGAACTCCGCAGCAGCATCGAGCGGGCGCATGGTGCCGTCGAACACCCCGCCCAAGAGGCCCGGACCGAGGGCCACCGACAGAGGCCGGCCCAAGGCATGCGCGGTGTCCCCTGGGGCCAGACCTCCGGTGTAGGCGTAGACCTGGGCGGTGATGATTCCCTCGCGGATCGTCACCGCCTCCCCTGGCAGACAGTCGCGCCCGACCTCCACCAGCTCAGCGGTGGCGACGTTCTTTAGCCCGCCGATCTCGACGACCGGACCGTTGACACGGAGGACCTTGCCCACAGAAGGGATGCTCATCGCCAGAGCTCCTCGATTTCAGGTCCCAGCCTTTCGATGCTGTCCCGGACGATGCTGTCCAGCGCCCAGGCGATATGCCTGTCCTTGCGCGTTGCGCAGACGCCCAGATCTCCGCTTGCATCGACGTCCACATCGGCGCCCGGTCCCAGCCTGCGCCGAGCCTCATCCGCCAGCCGCGCGAGGAGGACGGGGTAGCTGGGGTCTGCGTGCACGGCTGCAGCAGCAGCAGCCTGCAGATCACCGTACACGCCCTCTTGTGCGGCAAGAATGATGCCTCGGGCTCTACGCCGAGCGGCGGTCCACTCGCGGCTGGTGTCGAGCGCGGCCGCTTCCGCACCCTCTTTCTCCGCGTTCTCGATCAGTGCCGCCGCGCCGTCGGATGACTTACTGAGAATCTGCTGAGCCTGCACGCGCGCATCGCGAAGAAGTGCATCCGCTCGGGCGCGGGCGGCGGCAAGGTGATGGTTTCGAACCGTCTCGAGACTGGTCATGGCAGCACCGTGACGAGCAGATCTGGACGCTCTGCCAGCCGTTCATCGAGGACGGCAGCAGCCTGCGACGTGAGGATCAGCACGGCTACGTCAGGAGAAAGCGACTGCCAGGCCGCAACAGCCTCCTCGGCGGTGGTCGCCGGGTGCGGCTCGACGCCGGCGATCGCAAGGACCTGGATCCGGTGTGCGTCCCCAAGCGCGGCGATGCGGCCCATCAGCGGTTCAGCAATGCGACTGCGATCACCAGCCCGTAGATCGCAATCCCCTCCGCAAGTCCGACGATCACCATCGCGCGGCCGAAGATCTCCGGCTTCTCACTGATCGCCGCAAGCGCGGCTGCGCCTGTGTACGCAACGGCGAATGCCGCCCCGATCGAAGATCCGGCGACCGCTATCGCGGCCCCGATCGCCGGGGCCCAGTCGCTGCTTGACGAAGTGGCCGCCACGAGCTGTACGCCGAGC
Source organism: Candidatus Dormiibacterota bacterium (assembly GCA_003151935.1). GTDB lineage: Bacteria > Chloroflexota > Dormibacteria > Dormibacterales > Dormibacteraceae > Palsa-870. Next base: position 9,858 of record PLYZ01000042.1, read on the forward strand.
ACGTGGTGGCTCGAGCCTGCGGTCAACGCAAGCAGGGCTACGGCGGCGATCCCCAGCAGCAGGTTGGTGCTCACCGCTACACCGAGCGCCAGCCGGCGGCGGTGGCGAAGGGTCCAGGTGATCGCGAGGCTGGCAACGACGATGAACGGGGCGCTGTAGATGAGCGGGCTCATGAGGCCTCCTTGATGACTGTGAGATGCCAGGGCTTGAAAGGCCGGCCCTCACCCGAGTAGATGCGCGAGAAGAGCTCGTAATACTCGAGACGCAGAGCCTGGATTCCGGCCACCACCAGCTCGAGGGTGAATCCGACCGCATTGCCGATGAGGAACAGCGGTATTGCCGCCAACCAAGCGCCGCTTGCGAACAGCGCGGCAGCCGCGGTCCACACGAGCGAACCGATCGCCGCATGGACCATTCCGAACGCGGCAAGCCTGGCAAACGAGATCGAGTTGGCGCCCAGCCTGATCACCGAGTTGAACAGCTCGACGATCGCCTCCGCCACTCCAGTCGCGCCACCACCGGATTGAACGAAGAAGCCGATGAACAACAGGATCAGCCCTGCCGTGACCGGGACCAGACCAAGAATCCCCATGAGCGTGCTGCCCAACCACCATGCGAGCACCACGACCCCTACACCGGCGAAGACGAGGGCCCCCGCCATCCCTGAGTTCGAGTAGAGCGCATCCTTCAGACCGCCTTCGCGCAAACGATTGACGGTCCCGATCGCATAGCTGATTGCGAGCAGAACCGCGCCGACCATGACGCCTGCCACCAGCAGCTGCAAAGGATTCCGAAGGGGGTTCAGCCACAGCACCGGGATCAACCCGGTCGGCCCGAAGAACTCACCGTAAGCGACTCCGAAAGCGGTGGCGACCAGGCCCGCGGCGAAAGGAAGCGCCCAGCTGCGCCGCAGAGAAGCCAACCTCGGAATTCGGCTGAACCGAAGAAAAACACCGGCCAGGCAGAGCAGAAGCCCATGTCCGGCGTCGGCGAACATCATCCCGAACATCAGCACGAATGAGATCGCCGTGAACGGGGTCGGGTCGATGTCGGGATACCTCGCGGTGCCGTAGATCTCGACGAGCGGGCTGAAGGGTTGAGCCGCCCGAGGCGTCCTCAGCAGTGTCGGCGGCTCCGCGAACGGACGCCTTTGGAGCACGACGACGCCACCGCCAAAGGTCTCCATGCGCGCGCGCACGTTGGCTAGATCGCTGTCCGGGCACCAGCCGACGAGCACGACGAATGGACCGCGTTTCGCGGCAGCCGCCGCCCGGCGCTCGAGTTCGGCCTCGCCCGCCAGAAGATCCGCCCGGCGATGAGCCTCCAATTCGATCACAGGCCGAGGGCGGGCGGCCAGTCGCGGCAGTAGCTCCTGAACGCCCGCCGCACGCAACCGACGCAGTGCTTCAGACGCGTCGCTAGAGTCGCCTCGAGGGGACGTTTCCAGCTCCACGACGCCGGCATCGGCCGCTTCGATGAGCATGCTGCGCAACTGGTCCGAGGGCCCGACGATGGCCAGCCGGCTCATCGGCGCCGCCTCGACCGAACTACGCCACGGCATCGAACACCCCCTTCGCTTGAAGGCCTCTCGCCGCCGCGCCCAAGGCAGCCCTGGTCAGCCAGGCGTCATGCCCGAGGAGCATGGCGATCCCCACGACGGCAGACGGCCCGTAGCGCGATCGCAATACCATCTGTTCAGCGTCCGCCTCCACACGCGACCACCAGCGCGCTTCCGCCGCCCAGAGGTCCGAGGGTTCCTCCACCCCGTCAAGCACCCACGCCAGCCGGCGCGACATGATCGCCCGCATCTGGGGTAACGATGCGACCTGCTGCCAGCCGGGCGGCAGTCCGTAGACCCTGGCGGGAATCTGCGGAAGGTCCCCCGGCGACGCCGGCGACGCAAAGCGAACGCGCGCCCCAAGGAGCGCGACCGCGGTCGCCGCCCAGGCGTCCGCGCCCGGGACGGAGCCGGCAACCCAGCTAGCCCACTTGAAGCGCAGCGCCAGCACCATGCCGCTCGGGTCGGAGGTTCCAGGGTCGCCCCACCGCGAGCGTGTCAAGCCTTCGCGCACGGCCTCAGCGGTCGTCGACCTGGAGACCGCCCGCCACGCCGAGCCCATGTTGCCCATCTGATAAGGAGTGATGTGGCCGCCTCCGGAGAGATAGGCCAGCCGTTCTTCGATGTTCGCGATCTCGAACCAGGCCATGAGCGGCAGCAGGATGGCGGAGCCGCCTGGAGGCAGCCAGCCGGCGAGGACTCGAAGGTTCCACAGGACGGTGGCCCCCACCTGCCGCTGAGCGGCCTCGAGCGACATGCCGGAATCGAGGTTCGCTCCGTACGGAGAGGCCTGAAGCAGCTGAAGGGCCGGAGCCAGGCCTCCGCTGTTCGCAACGGCGGTGGCGTGCGCACCACCGAGGCGCCGGTCGCCTAGAAGCCTGGCGCGAGTGCTAGCCGCCACCCACGACGCGGGCATGTTCCTCCTCCACTGAACCGGCCATGTCTTCGAAGACATCGCTGACAACGCGGCCGGCGACGCTCTGCATTCGCGCAACGGCGCGATCGTGCAAGTCGATGGCCCGCTTCTCTGCTTTGGCGATCAGCTGGTCTCTTTCGGTAGTGCGATCGCGGATGCAAGCTGCTGCCTTGGTCGCGCGCACCTCGGGGAGCTTGCCTCGCGCGGTCTCGATCAGGCGATCGGCTTCGGACTGCGCCGCGGCGACGATCCTGGCCGCCTCAGCTTCGGCGGCCTGGATGATCGACTTGCCCTCGTCGTCGATCGCACTCAGCGCCGATGTGAGCTCGCGCAGCTCATCGTCGACCCGAGCTTCGAGGTCTGCGGGAACGGCGGCCTGGCCGGCAACCGGACCTGGCGGTGCCCAGACCCGCCGGAAGCGCAGCAAGAAGTCTTCGAGCAAAGGCATGGATGTTCGGATTGGTCTCCGTTCTCATTCTGTCCTCGCACCGTCGACGCGCCGAAGGGCGAGTGGCCCGCCTTGCGCAGGCCATTCGGCCAGTGGCACGCTCGGGTGCCGGGCCGAACGACCTCTATCGCTGGGGACTACTGCCACTGGTTCGCGGCTCCCAGCAGGGCCACGATCGGCTGATGAGCTGGACCGTTGCGGACGTCATGACCAAGGAAGTCGTCATCGTCGGGCCGGAGACACCGTTCAAGGACTGTCTCGAACTGATCCGGATCCACGGCGTCAGTGCCCTGCCTGTTCTGAGCGAGAGCGGCAACGTTCTCGGGATCGTGTCAGAAGCTGATTTGCTGACCAAGGAAGAGGTTCGTGATGCCAGGCAGTCGCGAATCCGAATCGAGCGATCGAAAGCGTCGGCCCGTACGGCCGCGAACGCGATGACCTCTCCGGCGATCACCATCGGTCCGATGGCTTCCGTTCCGGAAACGGCCCGGCTGATGCGCAAAGCGCACGTAAAGCGGCTGCCCGTGGTCGATGCTCACGGGAAGCTGGTCGGGATTACCAGCCGCATCGATCTCCTCAAGACGTTCATGCGCAGCGATGAGTCGATACGGAAAGACATCGCTGACGAAGTGCTCCGGAAGACCCTCTTCATCGACCCGAAAACGGTTGAGGTCGATGTCACCGACGGACTCGTCAGGCTCGGTGGTCAGCTCGAGACCAAGAGCCTGGCCAACCTTGTTGTTCGAATGGTCGAACGCGTCGAAGGCACTGTTGGAGTGGACAGCAAGCTAACTTACCGATTCGACGACTCGAAACTTCGCATGGAACTGCCGCCGCGAGCGCTCCAGCTGTCCGCGCAGGAGCGGCAGCGCGATTAGAGCGAGGCTTCTCTCGTAGGGCTCGGCAAGAGGCCGTCAGGGAGGAGAGGGAGCGAGCGCAGCCGCGAGCCGGTCGCCTCGTACACGGCATTCGCCAGAGCGGGTGCCAGAGCAACGATCGGCGTCTCGCCCGCGCCCGCAGACGGGATGTCGTCGCGGTCGATCAGGACGACCTCGATCTCCGGCAGGTCCTGGAAGCGCGGAACGCGATACGTCGACAGCGACGGGTTGAGAATCCGGCCGCCCTCGAAGTGCACCGCTTCGAAGAGCGCACCGCCCAGCCCCATCACCATCGCGCCCTCGATCTGGTTGGTCAGGTTCATAGGGTTAACGATCGCACCACATTCGAACGCCGTCACGATCTTGCGGATCTGCAGCCGCCGATCGGCTCCAGCCACGACTTCCACGCAGGTTGCCACCCTCGCATCCTTCTCTATCGAGCAAGCGATGCCGGTGCCGTGACCCGCGCCGCGCCGCCGCCGGCGCCAGCTCCCCTTTTCTGCAGCGGCGTTGAGGACGGCGACCAAACGCTCATCGCGCAGATGCGACAGCCGGAAGTCGAGGGGGTCGATATCGAGCTGGTGGGCGAGCTCGTCCATGTGAGACTCGCGCGCGAACGTGTTCGCGGTGGCGGCGAGCGCCCGGTAGGGGCCCTGCGCCAGAGGTGACTTGGCGGGCTGGAATGCAATGCGCCGGTGCGGAACCTCGTACGGGGTTTCAATGGCAGCTGAGCCAGAGTTGATGTTCCTGAAATCCCAGGCGACCATCGTGCCATCGAGTCTGGCACCGCTGCGAACATCGATGACCGCGGCCGGCCGGAAGTAACCCCAATTGAATTCTTCCTCGCGTGTCCAGCGCAGTTTGACCGGGCTGCCGCTTGCCCTTGCGAGGCGCGCTGCCTCGACGGCGACCTCGCCGGCGTGCTTGCCGCCAAACCCGCCACCCGTCAGCGGCACTACAACCCGCACTCGCTTCTCCGAGATCCGCAGTGCCTGGGCAATGCGGTCGCGCACCATGAAGGGCTGCTGGGTACCCGCCCAGACGGTCAGCCTCTTGCCTTCCCACTCGGCCAGCACCGCACGGGTCTCCATCGGAGTGTGGGCAATGTAGGCGGTGGTGTACGTCGCGTCGAGGCGGACCGACGCAGAGAGCAGAGCAAGTTCTGGATCGCCAATCTTCTCGTCGAACCCGCTTTCCCAGCCCTCTGCATCGACCGGGTTCGCCCTGAGAAAAGTCTCCAGGTCTCGCTCGGATGGCTGCGGACTGAGCTCCCAATCAGCCTCGATTGAGTCGAGCGCCCGCTGCGCCGCGTGCAGGTCGGGCGCAGCCGTGCCGACAAATGAGCCCTCGTGAAGCACGAACGCGCCCTTGACCCGACTTGCCTTCGCAATGTCGACCGAGCGCAGCCGGGCTCCGAACGCGGGGGCGCGCAGAACCCTCCCGTGCAGCATCCCGGGCCGGGCCAGGTCCGACGGATACCGCTGCCGTCCGGTAACGATTGCAACCGCGTCCACCCGGATGGCCGGCCGGCCGGCAACCCGCCACCGCCTTGCCGGTGTAGAACGGGTCCTCCACGATGCGAGCTCCACCATCCGCACTCCGGTCAGCAGCTGCCCATAGGAGATTGATCGGCGCCTGTCTCGACTCTGAACAGCTCCATCCGTGGCGCTCAAAGTGCGCGGGGTGACTCGCCAGCGACGGGCGGCCATTGCGATCAGGGTCTTGCGAGCTGCGGCTGCGGTCTTGCGAAGAGCCGATCCCGCGTCAGGAGTGGAGCGGCTTCCAAAAGTACCGATGTCGAATGGACAGACGTCGGTGTCGCCCATCACCAACCGTACTCGCCCGACATCAGTCGCAAGCTCCTCTGCCACAAGCATCGAGAGAGTTGTCCGGTTGTCCTGACCGACATCCACTTTTCCGGTGAAGGCGGTGATGATGCCAGTGCCACCTACGTGGAGCCATGCTCCGCCGCCTGCCGACCAGCTCGACCTGGATTCCGGCGGCAGAACCATGACCAATCCGTCGGACAGAGCGTCGAAGTAGTCGCGCCTCGCGAGAGAAACCAGGTCCCAGGGCCGTCTGGCGTCACTCTTTGCGGCCGGGATCGCAATGTCCTCCCTCTCGATCGAAACTGCCAGAGATTGATTGGTCCGGATCAGCTCGGAGGCCCGCCGGACAGCGCGAAGGATCCGGGGATACGTACCGCAGCGGCATATGTTTCCATCCAAAGCGGCCTTCACCTCCTGCTCGTCCGGATTGGCTGACCGATCCAGCAGCGCAGAAGCAGCCAGGATCATGCCAGGGGTGCAGTAGCCGCACTGCATCCCGCAGCATTCGATGAACGCGACCTGAACCGGATGCAGTTTCGTGCCGCGCGACAAGCCCTCGATGGTGGTCACGGAGCGGCCCGCGACCTCGCTTACCGGCACAGTGCAGGCACGCACTGGATTCCCATCCAGAAGCACCGTGCAAGCACCGCAAGCTCCTTCGCCACAACCGTATTTGGCTCCTGTGAGGTGAAGATGTTCGCGCAGGGCCGTGAGCAGGCTGCCCAGCGTCCCGGCGGGGAGCTTGCGCACCGTTCCGTTGACAATCAAGTTCACGTTCGCTGGACTACCGACTCGTGGTGTCGCCGCGAGAGAACCTCACGAATCTGAGCGTAGACCAGCGGGTGGCCGAGCAGGTCAAAATGGCTCAACGGACCGACATGAATCGCCTCATCGAACAGCAGCCCGCAGACCTCAGCTCGCGGCCGCGAAGGCCTCGGCGAACTGGCTGTTGTAGAGCTCGTAGTAGAAGCCGTGCCGGCGCAGCAGCTCGGCGTGACTCCCTTGCTCGACAATTCGGCCGGCATCCATTACGACGATGGAGTCCGCGTTGCGGATGGTCGAGAGCCGGTGCGCGATGACAAAACTGGTCCGCCCCTGCCGCAAGCGCGCCATGGCCGCCTGGATGAGCACTTCGGTTCGAGTGTCGACGCTGCTCGTCGCTTCGTCGAGGATGAGGATGCTCGGGTCCGCCAAGAAAGCTCTGGCGATTGTCAGCAGCTGCCTCTGGCCGGAGGAGAGACCGGACGCGTCCTCGTCCAGAACGGTGCCATACCCGTCTGGCAGGGTGCGGACGAAGGGATCCACATAGGCGGCTTTGGCTGCGGCCACCACGTCCTCGTCGGTCGCGCCCTCGCGGCCGTAAGCGATGTTGTCGCGNNGTCGACGCTGTCCAGGCAGATGCGCCCCGAATCGATGTCGTAGAAGCGCATCAGTAGGTTCACTATCGTTGTCTTCCCCGCTCCGGTTGGGCCGACGATCGCGATGGTCTGACCCGGTCGCACCTCGAGGTTGAAGTCGGNNGCTCTGTCCGGTGCTTCCTCTTCGGCGGCGAGGAACTCGAAGACGCGCTCAGCTGAGGCGAGGCCCGACTGCAGGAGGTTCATCTGGCTCGCGATCTGTGTGATCGGCATCGTGAACTGGCGCGAATACTGGATGAATGCCTGCACGTCGCCGAGCGACATCGTGCCCGACGCCACTCGGTATCCACCGAGCACGGCGATGGCGACGTAGTTGAGATTGGCGAGGAACTGCAGTGCCGGCTGGATGATGCCGGATAGGAACTGCGCCCGGAAGCTCGCCTCATACAGCGTCTGGTTCTGCCTGACGAACTCCTCGAGCGACTTGCGCCGGCGGCCGTAGACCTGGACCAGCGCGTGACCGGTGTGCATCTCCTCGACGTGACCGTTGAGCGTCCCGGTCCACCGCCACTGCGCGGCGAATTGCCCCTGGGAGCGCCTGGCGACCAGGATGGTCACACTTATCGAAAGCGGCACGGTGATCAATGAGATGGCTGCGAGCAGGGGACTGATCGAGAACATCATGGCGAGGACGCCCACCACCGTGAGCACGGCGATGAGCAGCTGGCTCAGGCCCTGCTGCAGTGTGGTGGTCACGTTGTCGATGTCGTTCGTCACCCGGCTGAGGATGTCGCCGTGCGGGTGGCTGTCGAAGTACTTCAACGGNNGAAATCGATTCCCTTGCCCGGAGTCACATTCATTCCGGAAAGCATCTGGGCGATCTGATCTTGGCCATGAGCGCGCAGCAGCGCGATCGCCTGCGCCTTGGTCATCCCCGCCGGTAGGTTCTTGCCGATGATGCCGTCGAAGATCACGTTGGTCGCGTTGCCGATGATCTTGGGGCCGATGACCGAGAAGGCAACGCTGGCGGAACCCAGCAGAACGACGAACGTGATCAGGTGCCACTCGGGGCGTAACCGCCCGAGAAGCTGCCGCAGGGTCTTGCCCAGGTTCCTGGAGCTCTGCGCCGGCTGCCCCATTCCGATCCAACCTCCGCCGACAGGTCCCCTGCCTCCCATGGGTCTTCCGGCCAGGCCTCCCATCGGAGGTCGAATGCTCATGCTGCCTCCTCGCCGAGTTGCGACTCGACGATCTCGCGGTAAGAGTCGCAACCGGACATCAGCTCGGCATGGGTGCCGAGTCCGACGATCCGGCCGGCGTCCAAGACGATGATCCGGTCGGCGTGCATGATCGTGCTGACACGCTGCGCGACGATGACGACGGTGGCGTTGCGCGTCTCCAATTCAAGGGCCGCACGCAGCCGGGCGTCGGTGCCGGCATCGAGGGCTGAGAAGCAGTCGTCGAACAGATAGACGGCGGGTCGCTTGACAAGCGCGCGGGCGATCGCGAGTCGCTGACGCTGGCCACCGGACACGTTCGTACCGCCCTGGTCGATCGGGGCGTCGAGCTGGCCGGGCATGTCGGCGACGAAGTCGCGGGCCTGTGCCACCTCGAGGGCGTGCCAGAGCTCCGCGTCGGTCGCGTCTTCTCGGCCGAACCGCAGGTTCTCGGCCACCGTGCCGCTGAACAGGTACGCCCTCTGCGGCACGAGCCCGATCGTGCCCCACAGCCGCTCGAGCGCCTGTCGCCGAACGTCGACGGCGTCGACCAGGACTTCTCCGGTAGTAACGTCGAAGAAGCGCGGAACCAGGTTCAGCAATGTGGTCTTGCCGGAACCAGTGCCGCCGATCACCGCGGTGGTCTCACCTGGCCGAAGCACGAAGGACAGGTCGTTCAGCACCGGATGCTCTCCACCCGGGTAACCGAAGCTGACGCCGCGGAACTCGACGACACCGGTCGCAGACCTCGGGTCGAGTGGCTGCTCGGGATCCGCGATCGACGGCGCGGTGCTCATGACCTCTTCGATGCGTGTGGCGCTCGCCTCTGCGCGCGGGATGAGGATGACCATGGCCACCGCCATCATCACGGCGACCAGGATCTGCATGATGTACATCAGGAAAGCGGTGAGGTTGCCGATGGGCATCTGGCCGCTGTCCACAAGCTGACCTCCGAACCAAAGCACCGCGACAGTGCTCAGGTTCATGATCCCCATCAGCGCCGGCATTGCCAGCACGAAGATGCGGTTGACCCGTAGGGCGGTCGAGGTCAGGTCGGCGTTCGCGGTCTCGAACCGCTGCTGCTCGTAAGAGGTGCGGACAAAGGCGCGGATGACCCTGATGCCGGTGATCTGCTCGCGTAACACCTGGTTGATCCGGTCGATCTTGACCTGCATCGATCGGAACAGCGGGACTGCCTTGGCGAGCATGACGCCGAGGATGACGGCCATCAGGGGGACGATCACGATCAGGAGCGCGGACAGCTTCACGTCCTCGCGCAGGGCCATGATCACGCCGCCGACAGCCATGATCGGAGCGCTTGCCAGGATGGTGAGGGCAACCTGCAGGACGAGTTGGATCTGCTGGACGTCGTTCGTGTTGCGCGTGATCAACGATGGGGTACCCAGCCGGTTCATCTCACGGGCCGAGAAGTTCTGGACGCGCTCGAAGATGGCCGCGCGGATATCCCTGCCCACCCCCATCGAGGCGATGGAGGACCAGTACACGGCGACAATCGCGATCACCCCCAGCACCAGGGTGATTCCGAGCATGATTTCGCCGGTCCTCCAGATGTAGAGGATGTCGCCCTTGACGACGCCGTTATTGATGATGTCGGCGTTGAGGTTCGGTAGATAGAGGTTCGCGATCGCCTGGATCACCGTCAGCCCGAGGACCAGCGCCACCTGGCGCGTGTATGGCCGAAGGTAGGTGCGCAGCAGCTTGATCAGCATGCGTCTCGCTCGTGCCGCTGAAGAACCGCCAGAAGCTGGTGAAGCCCACCGACGATCACAGCCAGCTGATCGTCGGACAGAGGCTGCAAGGTCCGCATCAGGGTCCGCCGGTTCGCCGCCCGCCACGACTTGGTGCGGCGGCGCCCTTCCGGTGTCATGTGCAGCCGGACGAGGCGACTGTCGCTCTCGTCCGCCTCTTTCCGAACGAGGTCTAGTTCGACGAGCCGAGCCATTACGACCGAGACGTGGCTCTTGGGCACATGGGCGAGGCGGGCCAGTTCATTGACCGTTATGCCAGGTTGGCGTACGACCTCGCGCAGCAGCGGCATGTAGGGGAACAAGCGCGCCAGCGCCGTGCCATTGGCCTGGCGAAAGTACTCGTCATGCAAGGCTCGATGCACCTCGCCCAGCAGGCGTGCGACCTCTTCGGCAATTGGCCCTTCAGGATCGACGCTTCCGGCCTTCTCCGCGAGCGGCCGAGCGAAAGTTCCGGCGCGAACGTTCACGGGAGAATGATGTAGCCGCGAGGGGTGGAGTCAAGAGGGCCAGACGGACTACGAAGCAGGGGACTTCCGTCACCGCCTCAACCGATCTCTCAGCGAAGTGGACTGAGCAGCATCGAATTACGGATCGGGAGGTCCGCTGGTCGATGCACCATTAATATCACGGCCGCTCGCGACATCCGAGCCGGTCAGGCCGGCAGCACCGCGGCCAACGCCTCCCGCCATAGTCGCCGCACGTGATCCCACTCGTCCGCACTGAGCACGTCCTCGGCCATCGGGAAGAGAACGCTCTCCTCCTTCTCGATGTGCGCCGGCAGCAGGCGCGCGATCGAGTCGGCTGCGTCGCAGACCTTCTCCTCCCAGCCGTCACGGAAGCCGGCTTCGAGTGCCGCGACCGCCTCCTCAAACTGGAGCTCGAGCTGGCGGAAGATCGCGTGCTCTTCCATCAGCATCGCGATCGGACCCGAAGCGCTGTCGATGTGCCTGCCCAGCACCGGGAAGAGCGCTTGCTCCTCTTCACGAAAGTGGCTCAGAACCTCCCCTTGGATTTCGCGTCGTAGAACACGGAGGTCGTCGAGGACGCCCGCTCCCTTCACGCCCTCGCGCTGCACTCGCTCCGCACCGGCCGCCAGCTTGACGAGCATTGCTTCGGCGTCACGATGCTGCCGCAAGAGCTCTTCCATGATCGATTCCATATCGGTCAACCTCCACTTGTCCCGATCAAAGCATCGCCAAGCCGCCGTTGACGCTCAGGGTCTGGCCCGTGATGTAGGCGGCGTCGGGTGACGCGAAGAAACAGATGGCTGCTGCGATCTCCTCCGGAACCCCTGTGCGCCCGAGGGGAATGGTGCGGACGATCGCCGCGATCAACTTCTCGTGACCTTCGGCAATGCCGGCAAGCAGCGGAGTATCGACCAGGCCCGGCGCCACGCAGTTGACGTTGATCCCGTAGCGCGCGACCTCCCGAGCCAGGCCCTTTGTGAATGCGATCACGGCGCCCTTGGCGCCGGAGTAGACAACCTCGCCGCTGGAGCCTACCCGGCCCGCATCCGAGGCGACGGTGACGATCCTGCCCCCGCCCCGCTCCCTCATATAAGGAAGAGCTGCATGACAGGTGGCCAGATGACCGCGGTAGTTGATCGCGATGACGCGGTCCCAGAGCTCCTCGTCGGTGTCGGCGAATGGGCCCGCCCGATCCCAGCCGGCGTTGGATACGAGGATATCGACCTTGCCGAACGCAGTGATGGTCCGCTCGGTCATCGCCTTGACTCCAGGGACATCCGTGACGTCTACATGCAGAGCAAGCGCCCGGCCGCCACCCTCCGATATCGACCTGGCGGCGGCGCCGGCACCTTGTTCGTTGACATCTGCGATCACAACCGCCGCGCCCTCTGCGGCCAGCCGCATTGCCGTGGCTCGCCCGATGCCGCTGGCGGCCCCAGTCACGATCGCGACTTGATCCTCGAAGCGCTTCATCGGCTTGCCCCACTCCTTAATAGCCCGGCCGGGTCCAGGCGGCGAAGGATTGACAGCTCCTCCGGCGTCGGCGCCGGGGTGGTCTCTAGCTTGACCGGGAGGATCGGAGCGAAGCCGGTCGCCTCCTGCACCTGGTCGAGCGTGACGCCCGGGTGCAGGGTGGCCAGCCTTGCGAGGTGCGTGCCGGGATCGAAGTCCATTGTGCAGAGCGGGGTGACCATCAACGACGGACCGCCACCGGGCAGCCCGCCCGGGCCGGCCGGGAAGCCGGGTCCGCTGACGAAGTCGACGTGCTCGACGAATGTCCGGCGGTCGTGGGACATCGAATAGATGACGACCCTCCCGGCGCGTGCGACGAAGGGCAGGCCGACACCGCCGGGTCCACGCAGTGTCGGGTGGCTCCAGGACCCGACCGGGCCCAGGTTGCAGTTGCCGCGTATGTCAATCTGCAGACCGCCCGCGAAGAAAACGTCGATCAGGTCACCGCGTCCCTCGACCAGGATCACATCGGGGAGCGTCATGACTGCATCGGCGTTCAGCAGCCGCTCGTCGCAGCTTGAGGCGACCAACGGCTCCAGATGAGGGTTGACTGCGCCACTGCCGCCGGCGATGAACCAGAGTCCTGGCGCTGTGGTCAGCTGCGCCAGCCGGCAGGCCGCCTGCGGCAGCGCGCTCACGGCGCCCATGATCGCGACCTCACCCGGCCGCAGCTGACGCGCCATCACGGCGGCCATCAGCTCTCCAGTGGAGTACTCGACGGTGACGCTCATGCCGTCACCCCCGCCGCCGCCATTCCGTTGATCTGCAGGTACTCGGCGAAGCCATCTTCGGTGCGGGAAAGCTTCAGATACGAGCGAAGCGCCGGCTCGTCGTAGCCGTACGCACGGTGCGAGGCTGTGGGCAGGCAGCCGCGCGGAGCCACGACGACCGCGGTGACGAGGAAGCCGGGCAGGACGCTCTCCGCTCGTTGAGCGGCGATTTCGCCCGCTTTCGCCATTCGCTCCACCTGGACGATCACGGTCTTCGCCGCCATCGCCATCAGTCGATCGGTGAAATGGGCGCCGGCGAAGAAGACGTTTCCACGTTCGTCGGCGGCGAGGGCATGGATCAGCGCCACGTCAGGCCGCAGCGGTGCCGCCACCAGAACCCGCTCGCCCGTGAAAGGGTCGGTGATCGTGTGGAAGTGCTCAGGGTTGGCGGTGCTGACGTCGGACAGCTCGAGCCCCGGCGGTAGGGCTGTGAACGGTAGCCCGCCGGCTCCGGCGAAGAGGCCGTGGACGATCGCAGCCTCGCAGAGCTCGAGCACCGTGACCGCTCCCGACTCGGCCGCGCGGCGGTAGGCGGGAGCAAGGCCGAGATGCTCAAAACCGATGTAGGCGGTGGCAACCTCGTCCACGAGGCCCGCGCCGATCAGGAGGTCGGCGGCTAAAGACGCGGAAGGGCTGGTGAGGAGCCGGCGGACGCCCCGCCGCCGCAGGACCAGCTCCCGCACCAGCTCCATCGGATTGTTGTGCATGTGCATTCCGCCGACGGCGAGGAGACCGGTACCCTCTGGCACCAGTCTCTCGATCGCCTCGGCCGAGCTGAGGAACACGCTCCCTACCGCCCGTTGGATGCGCCGGCTGCAGCGCCCACCGGAACCTTCTGCAGCGGCGCGCCGCATTTGCCACAGAATTCGAAGTCGCCCGGGATTCCTTTGGCTCCGCACGCTCCGCAGGCCCCGACGTAGGGACCCCAGACGAACTCGCTCGAGCCGCCCTCGGCCGCCTTCCGGCGAATGCCTCGGTAGTCTGGCTTGCGCTTTTCGACGAAAGCGGTCATACCCTCCCACGGTTCGAGGGTCGCGAAGTGAAGGCTGAGCCAATCGCGTGCATGTCCGATGGTGGCCGACCATGCCTGGTCCTTCCAGTAGTTGACCGCCTCCTTCGTGTATCGCGTGCACTCGGGGAACTTGTCGATCAACTTCTGCGCCAATGCGTCGACGGCGGCATCCAGCTCGGCGTAAGGCACGACGCGGTTCACCAGGCCCCAATCGAGCGCAGTCGCTGCGTCGATCGGATCGCACGTGAAGAGCATCTCTCGAGCGCGGCGGTCGCCGACCATGATCGGGAGCCACTGGGTCGCGCCGCCCGCGGCGACGCTGCCGACCTTGGTGCCGACCTGGCGAATGGTCGCGTGGTCGGCCATGACGGCCAGGTCGCAGGCCATGTTGAACTCGTTGCCGCCCCCGGCGACGATCCCGTTGATGCGGGCTATAACGGGTTTGCCGATCTTGCGGAGCTGGTCGTGGCAGTCGTGGAACAGCCCCATGTACTTCCAGTAGTCACGTGGGCGCTTCAGGTATTTCGACTGGTATTCGGTGACATCGCCGCCGGTGCAGAAGGCCTTGTCGCCNNCGTCATCTCCTGCAGGGTCTGCGAGGAATAGCAGTTGTAGACCTCGGGCCGGTTGATCGTGACCCGGGCGACCCAATCGCCCTTCTCGTACAGGATCTGCTCGAAACCAAAATCGGCTGCCGG
>PLYZ01000042.1:24342-24494 GCA_003151935.1 Candidatus Dormiibacterota bacterium
CCGTCGGGCACGTTGACGGGAGCTCCCAGCTCGTGCTTGATGGCCTTGACGAAGGCTTCGTTGCGGCTCATCCCGCCGCAGAAGGTGAACTCCGGCTCCATACCGACGCGCTTCATCAATTGGTGCGCGCGGCCGGCCAGCGAGAGCACGGC
>PLYZ01000018.1 GCA_003151935.1 Candidatus Dormiibacterota bacterium
TTCAGAACTCGGTTCCCATGGATCGTCTCGGTGTGGCCACCAGCACGCTGACTTTCTTACGTCAGATCGGAGCCTCGATTGGACTGGCCGCTGCCGGCACCATCTTCTCCTCATCCTTCGCTAGCAGGTTGCCGACGAACCTTGCCGAAGAGGGTGTTCCGCAGTCCCTGATTGCTCAGCTGGTCAAGCTGTCGGGTGCCCTACAGAACGTTGGCAACGGGCGCGCATTGCTCGAGCAGGCGCTGCCTGGGCCGCTGCAAGCACTGATTCCCAAGGTGATCGCCGGCGCCGACAATGCCCTGGCGCTGTCGATTGGTGATCTTTTCTGGATCACGCTCGTGGCCGGAGCTTTAGGGCTGGTATGCACCCTGATCCTTCGTGACCTACCACTACGCACCGCCGCTGAGCTGCGGTCTGGCGCGGCCGCAGGAGGTGATGGACACGTCGCTGTTGTCGGTGCCAACGTTTCTGAGTCTGCGTCCTAGCGATTAGGGAGGCGCTGGTCAGCGCGCGTCCGGCTTTAGCCCACGACTTGAAGGAAGGGATGTGTGAGTCCTGCCCTCCTTGACTTGTGGGGTGCAGGTATCACGAGTGCATCAGGATCGACGCCGCCTCGAAGCGGCAGAAGTAGTCGTAAACATGGGAGACGGTCTGCAGTGAGCGGATGCGGACCACCGGAAGACGAATCCTCGATTAACGAGTCAACTTCCAAGCATCCTGTACGAGCCGACGACGACGACGGGCTGCGCGACAGGAAGCTCGACGCAGCGCTGGGGTAGATCTCGCAGGAACTCGGCAAAAGCTGCGATACCACCCAGCGTGTTGGCGGCGTCGTCGGAGTCGGTGGTGAAGAGGTGCATGAAGGTGACTCCGTCTTGCAGGCGCAACGTCGCATAGTGCACACCGCCGGGGTCTCGCGCCGTCAGCTCCTCGTAGACCTTCTCGACCAGTCGCTGGTTCTCGTCGGCGGATTCGGGTTTGGTCTTGTAACGGATCAGGCTCTTCATCTAGGGTCTACCTCCTTGCAGGACCGTTTTGGGCAGGATAGCCGGCCGCGTGAAGAAGTGCGTTGAGACCGACAAGCGCGTCTCCTTCTTCCCACACAGAGACTGTCGGTGTCTTGTCGAGCTAGGGAAAGTGCCCGGCGCCGGGCCGCCAACTCGGCATGCTCGAAGAGGCCGGCATACTCGGGGGCGTTCTGCGGCGGCAGCCCGACGTCGTACTCACCAGCGAGCACCAGCACCGGCTTCCAAGCTCATTCTGTTAGGAGTTCTTAGGAGACACGTCCTAGGAGGGGAAGGGTGACCATGACGTGACCAATTCGAACGGCCTTGCCCAGGCCGATCACCTCGGTAGTGGCGGACACCCACGAAGGCTATCAGCGGCAGGTCACTTCTGAGCCCAGGGAAGCTGCTCTCGAGTTGCATGGTTCTTGTCACCCTTTGTCACCCTTTGAGTTCATGCGGCACTTCGGCGCGGCGCTGGTCCCATGGCGACCAACCTGGCGCCAGCCAAGACCGCGAATCGGTTGGCGCACGCGCTATGACTCGATTCGATGCGCCTTCAGGAGGTTCAGCAGACCGCGATTGAGTTCAGGGCGGCGGTTCAAATAGTGTTCTCGTCCCCCCGACCATTTTCGTATTCAAAATCGGCGATTCTGTCGGTGGTCGGGAGCCGGCGGATCACAGCCGGGTCACAATTTCCTGGGGAACTACCGCGACCTTACGGCCGCCCGCTCGGCGGACCGCTGGGGACCCCGCTGGGCGGGCCGCCCTGGCCAGGGTGATTCTGGCTTGCCCCGTGCCCGTTGGAATGCTGATTGCGCTCCTGAGCGCCTTTCTGGCGGGCGACCGCACTCACGCACTTGCCGATGTCGTGCTGACCGCTTCCCAGCTGACTCTTGCAAGTGCTGACGGCATCGCTGACGTACTGCCCCCAAACCTGAGGGTTCGTGCTGCCGGTGACCGCCGCGGCAGCGAACGCGGTGGTTCCCATGAGGCCGATCGCGACGGCTGCGGCAACGATCGCGGCCCTGGCCCGGGGTAGCCTTCGGCGTCCAGCGGCATTCACGCGGGTGCGATAGGGCGCACCGCCGGGCAGTGGTGTCGCGCTGAAGGGGATGTAACCCTTGCCCAGCTCTCCTTCCAGCCAGAGATCGAATTCGTTTTTCATGCCGTAGTCAGTTGCTTGGGCCATCGTTGAGTACAACTCGCGTATCGGTCTGTCTAACGAAGGGCCCCGATGCCTCCGCTTCCGATTCCGATGCCTTGGACCAACCCAACGCCTCGCGGATCCGCTCTTTGCCTTTGGCGAGGCGCGAGGCAATCGTGCTCTCGGGCGCGCCGAGAGCGAAAGCGATCTCCCGGTTGGTGTAGCCATGGTGGTGTCGGAGGACGACGGCGGCGGCCTGGTCGGGGGGAAGCTTGCGCAGGGCGCGAAAGAGATCGCTGCCTTCCGCGATCTGGGCGGGATCCTGGCCCGGCTCGGGGCGGCCTAGCCTTCGCACCAGCTCACCAACCTCCCGCATCCGCCTTTGGCGCAGGTGGCTGTAGGCGACATTGATTGCAATTCGGTGCAGCCAGGCCTCGGCCGGAGCATCCGGCTTCCAGGACTCCCAGGCCTTGAACGCCCGCACGAAGGCGTCGTGCGTGCAGTCTTCCGCCGCCGCGCGATCTCCAAGGATGCCGTAGAGGGTGTAAAGAATCCGGTTGAAGCTCGACCGATAGAGGCGGTCGAAATCATCGACAGATCCAGGTTTGTAGTCCGGCTCAGGCATGGGCAGCAACCGTATGACGGCCGTGCACCGGACATCCTGCTCTCAACTCGATGTTTCCGGTTCATCGTTAGTCGGGGCGGCTCGCGGGTTGATGTATTCGACGGGCCGTTAAAGGACGGCCCACCGATCCACAATATCCAGGAGGGAGCTCGATGCCGTTCATCTCAGCTATTCGATCCGTCACCGCACCCATGTTGGCCGTGGGTCTGCTCGGAGGACTCGTCGGCGTGGTCGTCGGCGCCGGTCTAGCTGTCACAACGATCCACCTTGCGTCGACCACGACTCCTCAGACTGCGTCCAGTTCAGCGCAGGGAAATCAAGGGCAAGCCTCCGGCCACGGTGCCGAGGTGACGGCCGCGGTTGCCAAGTGCAAGGCCGCGCTGAAGGCCGGCCAGCACGGAATCGGCCAATGCGTGAGCGCAGTCGCGAACAAGCACGGCAAGGCTGTTAGCGCCGCGGCATCGGCGAACGGCAACAAGAACAGCGCGCAGGATTCAAGCGAGGCCGACTCAAGCGCGACGCCCTAGGCCGAATTCTCGATGAGGCACACGAGGGCGACAACTGGACGTCGGGTTGGTGTCGCCAGATGTCGTCGCGTATTCAGGTGGGAGTACTCGAAGCCACACAATTGGCCGCCGCCGCACTTGTAAGAGATCTCGCGGTTTCTTACAGGTCGATGACAGGATTCGCAGCAGACTCTCACAAATCTCACACACGTCCCCGAGGCACCCACGTCAGCTTGGGTTCATGCGCAAGGACGTTGTTGGCACCATCGCCAGCCGGACCAGCCCGGGCCGTTGGCCTGTCGGCCTTTCGTCTGCGGCTCAACTCCTCGGTGAGTGTGCGGTCGGCATCGTCGCTGGTGCTCCAGGCGTCCTTGCGTATCGATCAGTACTGATTGCGGGCCGCCGGCGGCTAACCGCCGAGAGCCCCCACGTCGCATGAGCAATCGTGAACCGGAGACGCTGCGAGATTGGCGATGTGGAGGCGGCCAGCGCGTCGATCGCAAATGGCCGAGCGCAAGTCTCGGACTACAAGATCTCAACCGACTCGCAGCGTCCTCCCAGCCGATGCTGATGGACCCGCGCCACTCTGGTCATCAGGACCGGCAACGGCCACTGAAGAGATAGGAGTTAGAAGCCATGAATACGTGGATCTACAAGATGGTGGCAATGCGTCGTCGCTTCCGCGTCGCTGCCGAGCAAGCGCCGCTCAGCGATTCGGAGCGAATCTATTGGGACCGGCGGTCGCGGAAGTGGGACGGCGTGCGATCGCATGTGGTTGAGAGGAGACCAGGATGCTGAGTGCAAGCTCGGTGCGAGCTGAGGGCGATCTTGTGCAGATTCGCCTCCGCCTAGCGGCGATGGCCGAGGTCCTTGAGGAGCGGCGCCATGCGTTGGACTCCAATTTGGAATCAATGCGGGAGGAGGTGCTCGATGAGCTGGACCACGCACAGCGCGTTTCCGAGGTCAATTTCGCCACCGCCCTCGAGTCGGCCATTGTCGATGCTTCGGCCCAACTGGCCCATGCGGTAGCTGTCCTCGACGCCGGCGGTTATGGCCGGTGCGAAGACTGCGGAGCTCGAATCAGTGCGGCTCGGCTGAGTTTCCGCCCGGAGTCCACCAGGTGTCTGACCTGCCAAGGCATGGCAGACTCAAGGCGTTCGAGGGCTTGAGGCTAGATTGGAACGGGCCCCGGCGGCGTTGCGTTGGGGCCGGTTCCAGCGCTTAAGCGGAACAGGCTCCCTCATCCCCACGGTTCCTGGTCGGCGAGAATCATCGGGTGGGTCCGAGCCTGAGTCGGGGGGATTTGTATGAGCGCTCGTACGAGGTGCGAGCTGCCGCGGGCGACGACGTTCATGGGGAGGCCAATTTCGTCACCCGTTTTTCGCCCGGAAGCGTCCTGGATGCCGGCTGCGGCACGGGCCGGGTGGGCAGGGAGCTGCACCGGCGAGGTATCGATGTGGTTGGCGTGGATCGCGACGCCGAGATGCTCGAGACAGCCCGGTCTCGGTGCCCCTCGGCGTCATGGATCGAGGGTGACATCAGCGCTATCGATCTTGGCCGCACGTTCGACATCGCCTTGATGGCCGGCAATGTGATCAACTTCGTCAGTCCCGAGTTCCGGCGGCAGGCGCTCGAGAATCTCGTGCACCATCTGAATCCGGGCGGCCTCCTCATCAATGGGCACTCGATCCGGCCTGATGGCTGCCCGCCCGCCTCGTTTGCGATCTGGGCCGAGGCCGCGGGCCTAGAACTGGTCGAACTCTGGTCGACCTGGGATCAGGACCCCTTCGCCGGCAACTCGGACTACGCGCTTACCGTTCATCGCCTCCGCGCCTAACGAGAGCTCCGCCCGAACATGAGCGGTGCGTTTCATAACCCTGTGAATTTAGGGCCTTCAATTCCCCTGAATTTAGGGGTAGGGCGCCGTGCCCGCACATGGTGACTTTAGGAGGCGCCGGAGTAAAGATTGCGAGCACATGACTCTGCTAGTGTGCGTGGACTCGGAACACGACATCTTCGCGCTGGCAGCAGCCGCGGAGGCGAAGGATGCGTACACCGAAAGCCACACCCGCCGGGTAGCGAATAACGCCGTCCACCTCGGCACGCGACTAGGACTTCAGGAAGCGGACCTGGTTGCCTTGTATCGTGGCGGCCTCATCCACGACATCGGCAAGATAGGTGTGGCCGACGCAATCCTGCGTAAACCCGGACCGCTGAACGCCGAGGAAGAAAGGCAGATGCGTGCGCACCCGGTCATCGGAGAAAGCATCGTCAAGTCATTGCCTTCCGTCGCGGACACCTTGACCATTATTCGCCATCACCATGAGCGATTCGACGGCGGTGGTTACCCAGATGGACTGTGTGGCTACAAGATTCCTCTCTTGGCACGGATTGTGTCGGTCTGCGACGCATATGACGCGCTGGCGAGCGACCGGCCCTACAGGGCTCGACGCAATCCACAGGACGCGATCGAGACCTTGATGCGAGGCGCGGGCCAGCAGTGGGATCGAGAGCTTGTCTCGCTTCTGTTGTCCGAACTGCCCGCGATCCGATTCGAGGTCGCCAGTTGACCTGGCAATAACGGGCGGCGTCCGCCCGCACGTAGCGGCACCTGGTGCGATCTCGACGGGAAGACCGGCGAAGGCAGGCTTCATTGCGTTCTCCACGGATCGTCGTGAACGATCAAGAGAAGTTGCGAAGCTTTCCCCAGATCTGTGGGATCGGAGCCTTGAGCTGACAGAAGGTGACCGGAGCGCCTTGCTCCAGACCTGCGACGTGGTACGGCACGGTGAGGTGCGCGAGGAGCTTTGGTGACGTGCACATCCACGCCACATCAGACGGTTGGTAATCAACCATGAGCGCATCGGTTGCCGTGAGATTGGTCGGCAGCCAGTACCAGTCACTCAGCTGTGGGCTGACGGCGGTGGGACGGTCGCTCGGGTTGTCATAGACGTCGAGCGCCCCCGGCACACCGTAATAGGCCGAGATGATGACCGTGCTTGAGCGCTCCGAGGCGGGGAGATCGTCATAGATCGTCGTCACCTGGTTCGCGACGTCGTCCCACCCCACGCTGTCGGCAAAAACCTCGTTGATGCTATCGAGACTGAGAGCATGAATACGATCAGGAGGTGTGACCGGGACGACGAGAAAAAAGAACGTGACGAATTCGAGCACGGTCGTAACGACGACGGCGATCTCAAGGCCCGAGCGAAGCCTTGGACGCTTGATTTGGGAGATCGCCATCAGCCCTTGAGCCAGAGCGATCGGAATTGTCCCGGCCGCGTAATAAGACTTACCCACGAAGAGGAACATGAGCAGCGGAACGGCGCAGGCAATTCCGACCGGTCGCAGCAGCCGGCTGCGGAATAGGGAAATCATCCCGGCCAGCCACAAGGGAATGAGAAAGGAGAAGTAAACGCCGAACTGGATGAGGTAGGCCACGGGGCCACCGCCGCCGCCCCCGTGGTTGACGATATAGATGAGGGTGGGGAAGCCCTCGAGGACCTGCCAGACGAGATTCGGCGCCCAGATGAGAAGCGCGAGCGCGGCGGCGATCCAGGGGTATTTCGTCCGCAG
Source organism: Candidatus Dormiibacterota bacterium (assembly GCA_003151935.1). Lineage (GTDB taxonomy): Bacteria > Chloroflexota > Dormibacteria > Dormibacterales > Dormibacteraceae > Palsa-870. The sequence goes on from PLYZ01000018.1 coordinate 6,859, forward strand.
CTCCGTCCGCAGCGAAGGAGTGAGAAAGACGGCGATGCCGATCCCGGCGATGAGACCGACGATGGTGTACTTCACCTCGAGCCCGATCCCGAGCGTGATGCCCAGATAGATCCAGTACCGTGGCCGCCGGTCGATGAGCAATCCGAGAAACCAGTAGAGGGCGACCATCCAGGTCACCTGATCGAAGGTCACAGTCTGAAAGACCCAGTTCGAGCCGAGCAGGTATGGCGCCGCAATGGCAGTGAGCAGCGCAATTCCCTGGAGCCGCAGCGAGCCGCCAAGCCGGCGGACATAGGCGCCGGAGAGTGCAACGAGGAAACCGCCCAGCAGCGATGGGAGTAGGCGCAGGGTCCAGGGTGTGACTCCTAAGAGTCCGGTTTCCAGTCGAGCGAGGAGCGGGACGATCGGCGGGAAGTCGACGTATCCAAGCGCCGGATGGAGGCCGCAGGTGAGGTAGTAGAGCTCATCGGTATGGAAACCCAGAGTGCTGTTGGTTGCAAGGTGGAGGGCAACGATGCCTGCCGCCGCACCTCCAAAGAGAAGCACAGTTGTAAGGCGGGAATGTTGCCGGCTGGGCTGAGCTTTCAAGCCGAGCGACATCGACGGCAGGGTAGCAGCCAGACGGAGCGGTCAGCGGCCGTCTGCCGGCTGGTCTACAGAGGCTCGGGGGCGGATCTCCGCAGATGCTCGTACACGACAGATGTACGCACATCAGCCAACTCCGGCCAATCGCTCAGCCGGTCGCTCTCCGGCTGCGTTTCGGCTTCACCCCCGGATACCCTCTGAACCGTGGCTCGCCCGGATCACCGAAGGCGACTTCTCGAGAACAGGCGCGCCTGGGATCTGCGAACCCAAGTGCATCTCGATTCGGCTTTCTACGATGTCGAATCCTTCAAGCGCGGGCGCAACTCGCTTCGCCCTTTGGAACGCGAGGAGCTTGGCGATGTGACGGGCCGTTCGCTGCTTCATCTCCAGTGCCACTTCGGGATGGACACGCTCTCTTGGGCGCGACTCGCGGCGCAGGTGACGGGAGTCGATTTTTCCGAGGAAGCGATCACTCAAGCCCGCGCCCTGGCCGCTGAGCTTGGGCTCGAACCCAATTTCGTGTGCGCCAATGTGTATGACCTTCCTATGCGGCGACAAACCATTTCCTCGAACTGGATTCCGCACGTTTGGCGTTGGCCGCGCGGATCAGGAGATCGGCTTGCGCCCGTTTGGCGTCAGCCGTGCGCTAACTAGGCCGCTTCTCCGGTCCGGATCGGCAGCCTTCGCTCGTACCCGCACTCCGGGCACTCGAACAGCCCGACCACCTCTTCGGGCCGCGAAGAGTCTGAGTGCATGGTGCGCAGCTCCATTGGCACAGTCGCCTCGTGCCGATCGCAAGCCGGCGCTTCGTCGTAGGTCATAACGGCTCTTAAACTACTCCTGGCCTCGAAATCTTCCTAGTGATCGCGCCACAAGCCCTAACCGTGATTGCTTGTCCTCTATGCACACACTATCCTCAAGACCAATGGCCACCAAAAAGGCGATCGAAGGCGAGGTTCAGCCGCGCCCGACGGTGCGCGACGCCATGCGCTCGATCCTGTCCGGCGCCAAGCTCGTGGCCGGCGCCGATGGCCTGGACCAATCGATCGAGTGGGTCCGGCTGATGGAGACGCCCGAGGTGCTGCCCCGTGCCGGCGACCTCATGTTCACGACGGGCTTTCCGATCAAAGACGACCCTGAGGCACAGATCCGCCTGGTGGGCCGGATTGCGGACTCAGGCGGCGTCGGCCTCGTCGTGAGGCCCATGCCCTACCTGCGCAAGCTGCCGCCCGAGATGCTGATCGAGGCTGACCGCCTCAACGTTCCCCTCCTCACCATCGGGGGCGACGTCCAGCTCATCGACCTCATGGCACCGCTGCTCGAACGGATCATCAACGCCGAGCACTGGCGCCTCAAGCGCTCGATCGAGATCCACCGCCGGTTCACCGAGCTCGTGCTCGACGGCAAGGGTGTCAACGAGATCTGTCGCACGCTGGCCGACCTGCTGGAGAGCGCGGTCGTGGTCGAGGACGCGAGCTTCCACCTCCTGGCCCATGCCGGCGGCAGCACCGACCCGCACCGCAAGGAAACCATCCTGCGCCAGGGCACCCCCCAGCGCGTGCTCTTCGACCCGCAGATCCAGCGCATGCTCCGCGAGGTCGAGGCCAAGCGGGGCCCGGTCAAGGTGCCGGCCTTCCCCCACCTCGGCATGTCACGCGAGCGACTCATCGCCCCGATCCTCGCCGCCGGCCAGGTGCTGGGCTACATCTCGATCCTGGATCACCCGCCACACAACGAAGAGCTCGCGTTCATGGCGATCGAGCAGGCCGCACTCGTCCTGGCGCTGTCCGTGGCCAAGGAACGGGAGGTGTCCGAGGTGGAAGGCCGGGTGCGAGGCGAGTTCCTCGAGGACCTGCTGCACGGCACTTACGGCGACGAGGCCGCTGCCCAGCGGCGGGCACGGCACCTCGGGTACCCGCTCCACGGCACCCATGTCGTGATGCTCGTCGACATCGACGACTTCCGGGGCTTCAACCGCGCCCGCCAGATCCCCGAGGACGCGATCCAGGCGCTGAAGCGAGAGTTCCTGCGCCGGGTCGCGGGCGTCGTGCGGATCAGCTACGCACGGGCGCTGGTCCAGGGCCGCTCCGACCAGGTCGTGGCGCTGCTGCCGCTGGGATCCGAGGCGGGCGACTACCAGGTTCGCGCGCATGCCATCGGCCTGCAGATCCAGCAGGCGATAGCCGAATGGAAGCCGGGTTTCACCGTCTCGGTCGGCTTCAGCGGCCCGACCGAGGCCCCCACCGGGGTGGCCGGCGCCCTGCGCGAGGTGACTTCCGTGATGGAGTCGCTCGCCCGGTTCAAGCGTTGGAGCCAGGTGGTCGCCGTGCCCGAGCTAGGCCTCACCGGCCTCCTCGCCGCGGTCACCGACGAGCGACTGGTCGATTACAGCCGCCGGCATCTCGGGCCGCTCATCGAGCACGACAGCTCGCGCAAAGGCAACCTGGTCGCCACGCTGCGCGCCTACCTCGAGACAGGGGAGCAGCAGCAGGCGGCCCAGCGGCTGCGCGTTCACCCCAACACGCTCCGCTACCGGCTCGACCGCATCCGGGAGATCAGCGGAGTCAACCTCGAAGACCCCGAGACGCGCCTCAACCTCGCGGTTGCGCTCCGTGTCCAGGCCCTCCTGGGCATGTGACGACCACATAAGGTTCCACCGATTATTTTGGTGTCGACCCACTAGCTCGGCCGGGCTCCGCCGGTTAACCTTCGATCCAGTGCCCCCAGCGCTCCGTCGATCGCGCCTTGCCTGGCCGGGGGCCCTGCCCACGAGCCGGGCCGCGTGCGGCATGGGCTTTGTCGCCACACCCTCACTTGGGCATCAGTCGGTGGCCATGGGCGTGCAGGCGCTGGCGCGGCTCGCCCACCGCGGCGGGCTGGATGCCGACGGGAAGAGCGGTGACGGCGCCGGGCTTCTGATCCAGGTTCCGCGGCGCCTCCTCGGGGGTGACGTAGCGGTCGCGGCCCTGTTCGAATGGGACGGCAGAGCGCGGGACATCGTGGCCGAGTCGATCGCCTCCAGCGGCCTGAGGCTGGTCGAATGGCGAAAGGTTCCGGTCGACTCGGACAGCCTGGGCGAGCGCGCTCAGGCGTCGCAGCCGGCGATCTGGCACGGCCTCATCGCGAAACCCGACCTCGATCCCGAGACGTGGGAGCACCGCCTCTACCTCGTTCGGCGTACCGCGGAGAGACGCGCCGACGCCGACGGCGTTCGCATGTACCTGCCGTCGTGCTCGAGCCGCACGCTCGTCTACAAAGGCCTCATGGCTGGCACGCGCCTGGCGGACTTCTACCTCGACCTTCAAGATCCCGCGAGCGAGAGCCGCCTGGCCGTCTTCCACCAGCGTTACTCGACCAACACCATGCCCGACTGGCGGCTTGCCCAGCCGTTCCGCATGCTCGCGCACAACGGCGAGATCAACACGATCACCGGCAATCGCGCCTGGATGCGCGCGCGGGAAGCCGAGCTCGAGCCCGAGCTGCGGGGTGCGATCTGGCCCGAGGGATCCGACTCCGCGTCGCTCGACAACGCGCTCGAGCTGCTGGTGAACCGCGGCTGGGAGGTGTCGGAGGCGCTGATGAGCCTGGTCCCCGACGCCTGGGAAGGGCGCGGCGATCTCGCCGCCGCGGTGCGCGACTTCTATCGCTACCAGTCGATCCGGTTCGAGCCGTGGGATGGTCCAGCGGCCCTCGCGTTCAGCGACGGCGACGTGGTCGGAGCCGCGCTCGACCGCAACGGGCTGCGACCCTTGCGCTGGCAGCGCACGAAGGACGGCCTCGTGGCCGCGGCCTCGGAGGCCGGCGTCGTCACCATGCCGCCGGAGTCGGTGGTCGAACGCGGGCGCCTCGGACCCGGCCAGATGCTGCTGGTCGACACGCGCGACGGTTCGCTGCTGCGCAACGACGACGCGAAGGAGCGCGCCGCCGCGCGGCACGACTACGGCCTGCTCGCGGACCGCATCCTCGTCCCGGTCGAGCGCCACCACATCGAGGTGGAGGCGCTCGAAGACCTCCCCATGCATCATCGCTTGCACGGCTGGGGTGTCGAGGACGTCAAGTTCGTGGTCGAGGCGATGGCGGAAACCGGCGCCGAGCCCGTCTACTCGATGGGAGACGACATCCCGATCGCGTCGCTCGGCCGCACGCCACGCCGTATCTACGGGTACCTGCGCCAGCGTTTCGCGCAGGTGACGAACCCGGCCATCGACCCGCTGCGCGAGAAGGCGGTGATGTCGCTGCGGGTGCTGCTGGGCGCGCGGCGCGGCACGCTCGAACCTGAAGGCGGGATCGACCGCGAGCTGCGCCGGCAGCACCATCCAGCCGTCCCGATCGATGCCACCTTGCTCGAGCTGGATTCGCCCGTACTGGGCGCGGCCGAGCTCACACGGGTGCTCGAGAACGCGACTGTGCTCGACGCAACCTACGCCTCCGATGAATCGCTGCGCGACGCGCTGCTGCGGCTGTGTCGCGAGGCAACCGAGGCCGGCGGCGTCATCGCCCTGAGCGACCGCAGGACCGGGCCGGACCGCCTGCCGGTCCCGATGGCGCTCGCCGTTGGCGCCGTGCACGAGCACCTGCTTGCGACCGGCATTCGGATGGCCACGGACATCGTCGCGATCGCCGGCGACGCGGTTGACGTCCATGACCTCGCCTGCCTGATCACCGTCGGCGCGACCGCGGTGCATCCGTACCTCGCGCTCGCGACCGCGACTTCAGCTCCCGAAGGTGACATCCGATATCGCAAGGCGCTCGAGACCGGACTGCTGAAGGTGATGGCGAAGATGGGCATCTCGTGCGTCATGAGCTATCGCGGCGCCGAGGTGATCGAGGCGCTCGGGCTGGGCGCCGAGGTGATGGAGCTCTGCTTCCCCGCGGTGCCATCCCGCATCGGCGGCGCCGACCTCGCCGACCTCGAGCGCCTGGCCCGCACCCGGCCCGAGGCTATGCCCGACCACGGACGCGTCCGCTTCCGCAAAGCAGGCGAGCACCACGCCTACAACCCGCTCGCGGTGCGCGCGGCGCAGAAGGCCGCCCAGACCGGTGACCGCGAGGCCTACAGCGAGTGGCGCCGCCTCTCGGCGATGGGTCAGCCGCAATCGCTGCGCGAGCTGATTCAGATCAAGGAATCGGGCACGCCGGTGCCGCTCGGCGAGGTTGAGCCTGCCAGCGAGATCGTCAAGCGTTTCGTCAGCACGGCGATGTCGCTGGGCGCGCTGTCACCCGAGGCGCATGAGGCGCTGGCGATCGCGATGAACCAGGTGGGTGCGCGCTCCAACTCCGGCGAAGGCGGCGAGGACCCTGATACGTACGACGACGACACCGGTATACGCCGTGACAATCGCGTGAAACAGGTCGCCTCGGCGCGATTCGGCGTCACGCCTCGCTATTTGAAGCGAGCCGACGAGCTGGAGATCAAGATCGCGCAGGGGTCTAAACCTGGCGAAGGCGGCCAGCTGCCCGGGATGAAGGTGACGAGCCTGATCGCGCGGCTGCGTCACGCCCAGCCCGGCCAGCAGCTGATCTCGCCGCCCCCGCACCACGACANNGATCGAGGACCTGGCGCAGCTCATCCACGACCTGAAGACGGTGAACCCTCGCGCGCGCGTCGGCGTCAAGCTCGTCTCGGAGGCTGGCGTCGGAACCATCGCGGCGGGCGTGGCCAAGGCGAAAGCCGACTACATCCTGATCTCCGGGCATGACGGGGGCACCGGAGCGTCTCCACTCTCGTCGATCAAGAACGCGGGTGCGCCCTGGGAGCTTGGGCTGGCCGAGACGCAGCAGGTTCTCGTGGCGAACCGGTTGCGCGACCGCGTCAGCCTGCGCACCGACGGAGGCCTGCGCAACGGCCGGGACATCGTCATCGCGGCGTTGCTCGGCGCGGAGGAGTTTGGGTTCGGCACGGGCCTGCTCGTGGCTCTCGGCTGCGACATGGCGCGGCAGTGCCACCTCAACACCTGCCCCACCGGCATCGCCACGCAAAGAGAGGACCTGCGCGCGAAGTTCGCAGGGCGGCCGGAGCATGTCGTCAACTACCTGTTCCTGATCGCCGAAGAGGTCCGCGAGCACCTGTCCCGGCTCGGCGCTCGATCCTTGCAGGAGGTGATCGGCCGCGCCGAGCTGCTCGAGCCGCACGCTGATGCCGTGCTCGACCTGTCGTTCGTCCTGGCGCCGACGGACGAAAACCTTCCACGCCGGCGGATCGCGGCCCGCAACGGCGACCTGCCCGCCGCCCCGCCGCCGAGCGGAGCCATCGACAACTCGCATCGAACCGTCGGGGCCGCGCTGCACGCCGGCGAATCCCGGCACTACCAGGGCAGCGCCGGGCAGAGCTTCGGCGCTTTCCTGGACGAGGGTGTCGAGCTGAGCCTGGAGGGCCAGGCGCAGGACTACGTCGGCAAGGGCATGGGCGGCGGTGTGATCGCGATCCGGCCGTTTGCGACAGACGCCGCGAGCGATCCCGTGCTCGCGGGCAACACCATCGCGTACGGCGCGACCGGCGGGCGCCTCTTCGTGGCCGGGCGGGTGGGCGAGCGGTTCTGCGTGCGCAACTCAGGGGCGACCGCCGTGGTGGAAGGGGCCGGCGACCATTTCTGCGAGTACATGACTGGCGGCGTCGCTGTCGCACTGGGACCGATCGGGTGGAACGCGGGCGCCGGGATGACCGGCGGGGTCGCGTACGTCACCTCCTGGAACCAGCTCAATGCCGACAGCGTGGTGGCGCGCGAGGTCCCGGCCGAGGACGGCGTCGAGCTGCGGGCCCTGGTCGAGGAGCACCAGCGGCGCACCGGCAGCGTGCTCGCGGGCAGGATGCTGGCGGACTGGGCTCGCTCGTTGAAGGAGTTCAGGCAGCTCGTGCCCGTCGCAGCAATCTCAGTGCCGGCGCCGTCGCCAGAACAACTCCCGGAGAAAGAGGCGAAAATCGTTAACCAGGCCTAGGATGCTCCCTGTGCGCCGCCTGGTTCTCGTGGCATTTCTTGCGGTCGCCTGCGGCGCGGTGCCGGTCCAGGCAAAGTCTCTGTCGCTGGCCTTTCATAGCGGCGATACCTACCGCTACTCATTTCACTCGAGCACCAAACAGACCATCGTCGCGGGCGGTGTGACGCTCCCGACCGACATCGAGATGACAGCCGGAGAGACTGTCAAGGTCAACTCCGTGGACTCAACCGGCATGGCAGACCTCGCGCTGACGTTGAATAACTTCGCAATCAAGAGCACGACTGGCGGCGTAACGAACACAACCACGGGGATCCCGGATACGACCACGAACATCAAGGTCGCGGCTGACGGGCGCGTCGTAAGCGTGGACGGGAGCCAGGTGGCCGCCGGCAATCCGTTTCTCGCCTTCTCGGGCGTGGGTGGAGGCTTTTTCGTCACCGCCGTCCTGCCGAGCAACACGGTCAAGCCCGGCGATACATGGTCCAACGACTATGACCAGGCGAATCCCGGCGGCACGGGCAGCATCCACGTCACGAGCAAAAGCAAGTACTTACGCGATGAGTCCCTGAATGGTGTCAACGCAGCGGTGGTCGAGACCACTAGCAACGGTGCGATCGACATCAACATCGGTGCGCCCGCAGCCGCCGGGGCAACCCCGGTTGGATTTGGCGATATGTCAATCAAGGGGACCGTGACTTCAGACGTCACGACGTGGATCGATCCCAGTGGTCATCGCGTGCTCAAAACCCACTCCACGGAGAGCAACGACGGCACGATGACGATCAACCTGTCGTCGAGCACAGCCCTGCCGGGCTGACAGGGCCGGTGACCATCAAAGGCTCCGGGACGACCGACCTGACACCGGCTTAGCCGAATGGAAGGCGTTCATCGCGTCCTCGAGGCGCAACAGAAGCTCGAGCATGAGTTCGTCGCCGGCGCCGTCAGGTCTGAAACCCAGCCGAAGGGCTGGCCGGCGGCCCTGGTCATGTTCCACATCAGCATGTGGCGCGAACGTTTGCGCGACGCGCTGACCGAGTTTCGCCAGGCCCGGCCGTACACCGCACCACCTGACACCATCGATGAGGTCAACGATGCTGAGCTGGCAAGCGGCATTGGGACTCCCCTCGCGGACGCTGCTGCACGTTCGGACACGCTGCTCACCGAGCTGATAGCGCTGTCCGATGAGCTTGGCGATCGTCCCTTCAAGTGGTTCACCGCCAACACCACGAGCGAAGCGCTGCTGCGCAACAGCTATGTGCACCCGCGCAACCATATAACCGAGTACCTGAAAGAGAACGGCGACCAGGCGGCCGCCCAACGCCTCGTGGAGGATGGCGCCTCCGAGCTACGCGCCATCGCAGCGCCGGCGCACATCCTCGGACCAACCCTCTACAACCTGGCCGCGGTGCGTGCCGCCCAAGGCCGGCTCGACGACGCGCTGCTTCTGCTCGAAGAGGCGATGCCGATGCGACCGGACGCGAGACTGGTCGCGGCCGCCGATGCCGACTTCGCGCCTCTCCGCGACAACGCACGGTTCAAGGCGCTGGTTAGCGAGTAGCGGAGGCCTCGCGGATCCGGTCGAGGGTCTTCATGTTCGCGATCGACTCGGTGAGCGGTATCGCCACCGGCCGGTCGTCGAGAATGCTGTCCGCGAACGACTCGACCATGAGCTGGTACTGATCGGGCTCGTCGAGCCAGTTGAAAGGGCGCCCGAGGCGAACCGCGCCCTCGCGTGCGACCACAGTCAGCTCCTGCGATTCCGGTGACTCGAAGCTCGCCCACACCGTTGCCGTGCGACCGCCGGAAAATTGCAGGAGCGCGGTCGTCGTCAGGTCCACCATCCCAACGCTCAGCCGGGAGCGCGCGAACACGTCTGTAGGTTCACCCATGATCCACCGCGCAACGCTGACCACGTAAAAGCCGATGTCGAGCAGGGCGCCACCGCCCAGCGCGGCCTCAAACCGGTAGTTTGATTTGCCCTTGAGCCTGAACCCGAAGTTTGCCTGCACATAGATCGGGTCGACGAGCGCCTCGACGAAATCACGCGTCCGGGGATGGAATCGGTACATGGCCGCCTCCATCAGGTTTTTCCCGGCGGACTGTGCCGCCGCGGCCATCTCCTCGGCCTCGGTCGCATTCATGGCCAGGGGCTTCTCGCACAGCACGTGTTTGCCAGCGGCCAGCGCACGCAGCGTCCATTCCCTGTGCACGCTGTTGACCAGCGGGATGTAGACGGCGTCGACCTCGCGATCCTCGAGCAGGGCCTCGTATGAACCCGGCGCCTTGGCCCCCGGATACCTCTCCGCGAGCTCTCGCGCCCGCTGCGGATCGCGACTCGCGATGGCGGCCACGCGGCCGTTCTTCGACGCCGCGATCGCCGGCAGCACCGCCCCGCTGGCGATCCCGGCGGCGCCGAGCACCCCCCACCCGATTTCAGTTGGCATAGTGTCGCGCTCTCCGAGGGCCGCCGCAGATTCGCGGCATCGGCGGCCGGAGCCAAGGAGAGGGTGGCGCTAGGAGGAGCGCATCCGTCGATGCGCGACGACGCGGCGCCAGGCCCCTCGACGCTGGCTTCAGCGCCGTAGGCGCCCGGCCGCCTAGGCCGCGAAGATGCGAGGCACTCGGGGGGCGCGACACTAGATATCCACCTCGAGCTGAGCGCCGCCGCGCGCGATCGATTGCGTCGCGGCTTCCATGACGGCTACGGTGCGGCGCGCCTCCTGCGGCGTGACGGCCAGCGGCTCGTCCCACCCAAGATGATCTGCGAGGTTGCGGTAGAACCCGTGGTCGTCGCGCGGCGCGAGCGCGAGCACCTCTTCGTGCGAGACGCCACCGGCCGCGGCCCGGAAAACCTTCACCCGCGCTGGGAAGTCAGCCGGCACCGCTACCGCCTGCCACTCACCCACGACAGCCCCCTGCGTGCCCAGCACGTACCACTTCGGCTTGCGAGCGGCGGCGATGTCCGATTGGAGGAAGCTCGCCTGTGCGCCGCCGGCGAAGGTGAGGTCGACTCTCACCTGGTCGGAGTTCGTGACGTCGTGCCACACACGCTTGTGCGCGTTGGCCGAGACGGTTCGCACCGGGTCGGGCATCAGCTGCAGGATCCAGTCGAAGTAATGCGAGCCCCAGTCGTAGATGGTTCCACCAGAGATCGGCTCGTGGCTGTGCCAGAAGTCGCATGGATGGTCGTGGCCGCCGATGAACGACTCCATGTAAAACGTCTCGCCGATCCGCCCTGAACGCACGACTTCGCGAAGGGCCAGGTAATCGGGATCCCAACGGCGGCTTTGAAAAACGGTCAGGACGCGATCACGTGCGACCGCCGCATCGATCATGCGGTCGACCTCCTCGACCCGCAGCGCGAACGGTTTCTCGCACACGACATGCTTTCCGGCACGCAAGGCCGTCATCACCGAGTCCACGTGGATGCTCGGTGGAGTGCCGACCACGACGAGGGCGACGTCCGGGTCGTCGAGCAGCGCCTCGGCGCGCGCGTGCGTCCGCACCGACCAGTCACGGGCGGCCGCCTTGCGGCGTTCCTCCGATACATCGCAGACCCCGGCCAGGCTCAGGCCCGGTGTGGCGATGATCGACCCTGCGTGCGCCTGTGCGATGGCCCCATATCCGATCAGGCCGACGCCGACCGAGGGCGCGGCCGACTGGCCCGCTGCAAACATCAGCGTCCGCTGCACCAGCTTCTGAAAGCTCTCGAGTTCGTAAGTCGACGCGTCGTGGCCGAGTCCGAGCTGCACGAAGCGTCCATCCCCGACGCGCCGCTCGTACGCGACGACCTGCTCGGTGAATCGCCAGCTCGCGCGCAGCAGCACGGACGCATCGCTCGGCGGCCCTTCGGAAAAGTAGAGCTCGTCGTGCACCTTGAGCTCGGCTCCCAGCCGCGACGTCAAGGAATGCGCGGGATCCGGCCGGACGACGAGCTCCGTCAGCGGCCCAGGCCCGCCTGGCGCCCAACCGGCGAGCTTTGAGAGGTCGCCACCTTCGGTCCATGCCGCCAGCGTTCCATGAAGAAGGACGAGGCCGCCACCACTGCGCACGAAATCGGTGAGCTGCGCCGCCTGGCCGGGCCGCAGCGCGTGATCGCTGGCCGCGAGCATCACCTTTGCCCCTCGCAGCGGCAGCTCGGTCCCCTCGGTGACCACCTCGACCGTGAAGTGATGCGTCGCTTCGAGGGACCTCAGCAGCGGGCGGGCCATGTGCAGGTAGTCGTGGCGCGTTCCAGCCAGCAGCACGGCGACCGGGATCCGTTCGCTCACCTAAGCGACTTTACGCTCGGAGGTGGTCCCGATCTGGCGCAAGACCGCCAGCGTTTGCTCCGCCGCGCGGTCCCACGTGAAGTCGGCGGCCCGGCGCCTGCCCTCCTCGCCAAGCTTCAGCCTCAGCTGCGCATCCGAGAGCAGCCGCCCGAGCGCACCCGCGATCGCGTCGACGTCATCGGGCTTCACCGAGATCGCCGCCCCCAGAGCCAGCTCGGGCAGCGCACCGGCCGCGCCGACCACGGCCGGCACCCCGCGGGACATCGCCTCGAGCAGCGGCAGCCCGAATCCCTCATAGAGGCTTGGAAACGCGAGGACGGACGCGGATTCGTAAAGGGCTGCCAAAGTCGGCTCGTCGACGTGTCCCAGGTAGCGGACGCCCGGCTCCGCGGCGATTCGCTGCAGCGTGTCGCCGTACGCCCAGCCAGGACGCCCGGCGATCACGAGCTGCGGCACCCCCGGCCGGCCGTTGATGATGAAAGGTAGGGACCCGTGCCGGTCGCGCATCTGCCGGAACGCAGCCAGCAGGCGCGGATAGTTCTTGCGCGGCTCGACAGTGCCCACGGCGAGGATGAACCCGGGCTCGATCCCATCGGGTAGGCGACCCGCAGGGACCTGCGGTGGAACACCTTCGGCGATCACGTCGACCTTAGATTCGAGGCCCGGGATCTTATAGAGGTCGAGCAGGTCGCGCCGCGTGGACTCCGACGGCACCAGCACGGCTGCCGCGTTGCGCATCGCCGGCCCGAGAACCGTGCCCATGTACGCACGCTGCTGCCACGGGACCTCATGTGGGCGCAGGCGGAAAGCGAGGTCGTGAACGAAGATGGCCGCGGCCGGCGCGTCGTGGCGTCGAAAGGGTGGGCTCGGCCAGTACGGATAGAGGATTGCGTCGCAATCCAGCTGCGATTCGACGGTGCGCAACCATCGCGCCTTCAAGATGAGCTCGTGCCGGTACGGCGAGAGCACCGCCTCGCAATCCAGGCCGGCGAGGTCCGGCGGCCGCTCGCGGCTGCACAGGAGGGTGATGCCGTCTTTCCCCTTATGCGCGACCATGGCCTTCGACAGCTCGATCGCAACCGTGGTCATGCCGACTCGCAGCGGCCGCCAGCAAGCCGTGACGTCAATCGCAAACCGCACAACACAGGGACTGTAACAAGCGTGGCGGGCGCACTATTGGCGGCACGCGCAGTAGACCTCGCGCAAGGCGCCCTCAATGGAGGTGAGCACTCGTGATCGTCCATTTCAAACTTCAGTCCACGCTGCAGCCCGAGGCAGTGCTGGCTGCCCTGACCAACTTCGGGCCGAGCCGCTCTGAGGTCTGGCCCAACGTCGACAGCGCCCATTTCAAGCTGCACGGCCAGGGACCGGGCTGGGCCGAGGTCACGGAGGGAAGTTCGGTGGCCGGTGGCGTCTGGGAACGTGAGCGATACAGCTGGGATACCGCAACGCGCACAGTGGCGGTCGAGACCATCGACTCGAACACGTGGGGCCCCGGCAGCCGCTGGGACTATCGGCTCACTCCGGGCCCGGACGGAGGTACATCGATCGAGGTGACCGTCGTTAGAAACGGCAAGGGCGTGAAGGGCCGCCTGATCGGCATCGCCCTTTCGTTTGCGGGCGCGGGCATGCTTCGCTCCCAGATGAAGCAGGCGCTGATTCTGATCTCACAGTAGGCGGAGTTATCGAGGCCCTTCTCATCCTTTGAGAGAGAAGGTCCCCCACCCGTCGGCAGGGGACCTTCAGAAAGGAGGGAGGGCGAAATCAGAGCCGAGCCGATCTCGGTCGAACCGATGTTACGTCGACCGGCATAACAACCGGCGCAACAAATTCGAGTGACTTAGGTCACTAAGTTTCGACGGATCGAATCGCGAAAACGCAGTCGAAAGTGCCCGTCACGGAACCACACTCGACCTCTTCCACGTACCAGTCGTTGGCCAGGCCGGCCCAGCGGAGGATGGTCTCGATCGTGGCCGTCCAGATGTGGCATGACTTCACCGTCTTGATGCGCCCGAGGGCGAACATGTTCGAGAAGTTGACGAGCCAGAACTGGTGCTCGTCCACCTGGAGCCACGCGTGCGTGTGCTCGCCGCGAACGTTGTCCATCGCTTCGGTAAACCCCTTCACGACACCCGCGAGCTTGCGCTGGCGTCCGGGAACAAGGCGCCGGGGCCCTCCCATTCCATGCCGCCCGTCGGCCAGCCAGCGCTCCGTGGCACGGCGTCCCCACGTGCGGATCATGTCTTCCGCCTCCGGCCCGTAGACCGTCTCGAAGGCCTCGTTCAGCCGGCTGAGCGATTCGACCGGCGAGGAGAGCTGATCGTCGTGCGGCGGGTCCTGCTCGACGTACTGCACCAGCCCCGCCGCGTACGCGATCTCCGGCCAGCGGTCGCCCGTCACGTCGCGCGCGACGTGGACGAGATTGCTCACGTGCGAGTTCAGGAGGAATCGCCCGCGCGCCCTCGACGCGCGCACGCCCATCAGCTCGAGCGTCCTGATCGCCGAGCCGCCCACGCCCGTCGGAGTCGGGATCGGCGACCCGTGCAGTGCCGGCGGCGGCGGAGCAGGCGCCCGTGGTGCCACCACCCGCAAGTTGTTGGAGGCGGTAGGCGGATCGAGCGTGATGCCTGGTCGAGGCGGCGCCGCCGCGACGCCCCCCGGTGAGGCGACCGCCGCAGGAACCTGCGATCGCCGCTGGGGCAGCTTGGCCATCTGCGCCAGCAGGTCGCGCACCGTCTGCGGGCGCTGCGCCGGGTCTTTGGCCAGGATCGTGGCGAGGAGCACGTCGAGCTCGTCCGGCAGGACCGCGTTCAGCTTGACCGCGGAAGGGATCGGCGCGTTGACCGTCGAGTACGCGACCTCCATCCGGTTGGACCCGATGAACGGCAGCCGGCCGGTCAACATCTCGAAGGTCAGTACACCCATCGCGTAGATGTCGGCGCGCTTGTCCACGTCGTGGCCCATCACCTGCTCCGGCGCCATGTAGCCAGGCGTCCCGATGGCGAGTCCGATCGTGGTCAGGTGCGTCGGCTGGCCCGCGCCGCGCGCAAGGCCGAAGTCGGCGAGCATCGCCCGGCCGTCCGCGTGGATCAGCACGTTGGTCGGTTTGAGGTCGCGATGGACGATCCCCGCGTCATGCGCGTGCTGCAGGCCGTCACCGATCTCGCGCAGGTAGCGCCATGCCGTCACGGTGTCGAGCGGGCCGCGGTTGAGGATGTCTCTCAGCGTGCCTCCGCGAATCAGCGGCATGGTGAGGTACGCGACGCCATCGGTCAGCTCGAAGTCGTAGATCGGAAGGATGTTGGGGTGGTCCAGCTTCGCGAGGGTCTTGGCCTCAGTCTCGAAGCGCTTGACGAACCCGTCGTCCTGGAAGAGCTCCGAAGACAGCGCCTTGAGGGCCACCTCGCGGCCGAGCGGCTGCTGGACCGCCCGGTAGACGACCGCCATCCCGCCGCCGCCCAGGCGCTCGACGATCTCGTACTGCCCGATCCTGGTGCCGGTGAGGTCTTTCACTTACGGTCCAGAGCCAGCTTCGCGACGATCGCAACCAGGTCGGCCAGCCGGAACGGTTTGCTGAGCACGTTGTCGGCGCCGGCGGCGAGGAATCGCTCGCGATCGCTCGCCATCGAGTGCGCGCTCGCGATGACGATGGGCATCGCCGGCAGCTCGGCCTTGATGCGCCTCATCGCCTCCAGGCCGTCGATTCCCGGCATCGCGACGTCCATGAGGATCATCGACGGGTGCTGGTTGAGCGCGACATCGACCGCCTGCAGCCCGTCCGCCGCGATCAGCACGGCGTAGCCGGCCTTCTCGAGGACGCGCCTGCACAGGCGCTGCGCCACATCGTTGTCGTCCGCCACCAGCACCGTGAAAGGTCCTAGAGCACCAGTGGTCGTCGCGTCAGGCATGCAGGCGCTGCAGCGGCGTGACCTTTTCCGCCACCAGGGGAACGGTGAAGTGGAAAGCCGACCCGTGCCCGACCGCGCTCTCGACCCAGATCTTGCCTCCATGCATCTCCACGATCTGCTTAACGATCGTCAGGCCCAGTCCAGTCCCGGGAATCGACTGCGCGGCTCCGCTGCGCACCCTGCGGAATCGCTCGAACACGTGCCCGATCTCGTCCGGCGGGATGCCCAGGCCGGTGTCGGTCACGCTGACCAGCGCATACCCGCCCTCGGACCGGGTGGAAAGCGTCACCGTGCCGCCATCCGGTGAGTACTTGATCGCGTTGTTGACCAGGTTGCTGACCACCTGGATCAGCCTGTCGCGGTCGCCCACGACGATCGGCAGCCGGGGGTCCAGGTCGGCCTTGAACTCGACGGCGGTCGCCGCCGAGCCGGCTCGCGCCATGGCCTCCGTCAGGACCTCGTTGATGTCGACGTCCCCGGCGCGCATGCTCATGCGCCCGGACTCCATGCGGTCCAGGTCCAGCATGTCTCCGATCAAGCGGTTGATCCGGTCCGCGTCATTGAATATGTAGCCGCCGTACGCGCGCACCTCGTCCGCCTCGAGGCCGCCGTCGCGGATGAGCTCGCTGAAACCCTGGATGCCGGTTAGGGCGGTTCGGAACTCGTGACTCACGATCGAGAGGAACTCGGTCTTGGTTCGATCGAGCTTCTCGAGGTTGACATTCGCGCTGCGCTGCGATTCGAGAGCCTCGGCCAGCTGGTCCGAGGTCTCACGCACCGTGGTGACGTCCTCGATCATCACCAGCAGGTGCTCCGGCCGGCCGTTCGAGTCCGGAATCGAGGTCGCCGTGAGCTGCAGCCACAACCACTTACCGCCACCGGTCGCGGCGCGCACCTGCACGCTGCCGCCCGTCGTAAGGCCGGCCAGAAGAGGCGCGAATCGTTGGCGGGCGGCGGCCTGGTCGTAGGCGCGAAGCAAGTCGGGCCAGGCGCTTGTGCGCATCGCCTCGAAGTCGTGCTCGAGCATTCCCAGCACCGCCGGGTTGGATTCGACCAGCTCGCCCTCGCCGCTGATGCGAACGATTCCGATCGGGGACCGCTCGAAGATCGCGCGGTGGTCCGCTTCGCTGCGCCGGAGCGCCTGCGCCGTGTCCGAGCGCCGGATGAACTGCCCCATCTCGACTCCGACTGTCGAAAGCATCGTGACCTCGTCGTCCTGGAAGCTGCGCACGTGATCCGCCAGTAGCTCGATCACGCCGATCACGACGCCTCCGTCGACGACGGGGAAGGCGATCACCGACTTCAGTCCGGCCGCACGAGCGACCTCGACACCCGCGTAGTCGCCGGCTTCCGCGAGGTCTTCGAGCGCCGCCACCACGCCTGCCTGCCAGACCCGGCCGAGCAGTCCAAAACCCTTCGGAACGGCCGCCGCCCGGCTCTGGTCGCGAAAAGCCTCGAAGCTCGATGCATCGCGATGCCAGAAATGCCGCACGCGAAGCGCTTGCCGTTCCGAATCCGCCGCCCAGAATTGAGCCAGGTCCTGGTCCATGTAGGCGCAGAGGCTGCTGAGCAGTTGCGGCACCGCCTGCTCCCAGCTCACACCTCCCACCATCACGTGCCGGACTGCGACCAGGCAGTCGCGCATCCCGTCGAGTCGCTTGCGAACGGAGATGTCGCTCTCCTGCACCAGCAGCAGCGACTCACCAGGGGTGTGCCCCGGCGCGGCACCGATCGCGATCGCGACAGGCACGCGAGTGCCGTCGCCTCGGACCTGGTTGAGCTCCGCCTCCCAGCGGACGATGTCGCCGCTGCGGAGCAGGGCAAGGGCCTCACCGAGGACCGCGCGGTCGCTCTCTGCCGTGACCGCCTCGAGCGGCAGCTGAAGGAGCTCCTCGCGGGGGCGTCCCAGGATCGTTCCCAGCCTGTCGTTCACCTGGAGCCACCTGCCTTCGCCGTCGACCAGCGCCAATCCGACCATCGCCGCCTCGAGCATCAGCCTCATACGTTCTTCGCTGGCCGCGATCTCGTCCGTCTGCCGCTGGGACTGCGCCGCCGTCTCGCGGACCTGCCGGACGACCTCGGTGATTGCCACCGCGGCGACCATCAGCACGACGGCCAGCAGGACGGCGGGGGCCATGTCGCCAATCAGACCGCCCCCGACCAGGGACGGTATGAGGATCGCGATCGCGGCGAGAACGGCCGTCGCGAGCGACTCCACCCGGCTGAGCTGGAGCGCGGTCAGCAGGATCACGGTCAGGTAGAGCGGAAAGGCGAGCACGGGGCCCGCCCCGGCGGCGGCCTGGACGGCGAAGACCGCGGCGATGGCGAAAAAGGGCGTCGCTCGACGCACCAGGCTCACGGTCCACGACGGCTTTGGGGCTTTCTGTGGACGGGCGCCCGGCAACACCTCAGAAACCTCGCCCCCCCTGGCGGGATGGAAGGTGCGCAGGTGGCAAAGTGTACCTGCGGCCCTTTGCGGTTTAGCCGTCTTAAGGCCAACTGTCGGGATCCCGGCCACCCGCCGGAACATCCAGGGACTGTAGGGAGCGCGACACTTTAAGCTGAGCCCCCGGCCGTTGAAGTTGAACGCCCTGACCACGCCTCTGCAAGCCGACGGACTGAGCCGCCGCGTTTACCCGTTCCTCGGGCTCGCCATCGTCGGCCTCGTAAGCCTGCATGGCTATTCGGCGGTGATCGCCTCCCCCGTGCTCGCGGGGGCCGCCGTCGTCGGACTCATCCTCGTTCTCATACCGCTGGCGCAGATCGACTCCCCCGCCCGTAACGGCATCCTGACCGCCCTGCCCGTGGTGGTCGGGTTTGGCATGGCCCTCTATCCCGTGTGGGGGATGTCGGGGTTCGGCCTTGGCATCTCGATCGTGCTGACAGCACTCGCGAGCGCCCTGGTGCTGCTGCCCTGGGAGCGCATCCCGAGATACCTCCACGCCGTGTCGCCGATCGGCGGTCTTGCGATCGCTTTCGCGCTCGAGGTCCAGTTCGGCCTGAGCATCGTCCGCGCATTCCCGTTCGTACTTCTTCCTTTGATCTTCCTCGCGCTCTACTACACGTCCGTCGAGTTCGCGGTCGGGGCGGCGCTCGCGGTGGCCGACCTAGTCCTGGTGACCCTGGTCAATCCAGCCGCCGGCGACCCCGCGGCAGCCTCGCTCGAGGCGCTGCTGCTGATCGCCTTCGGAATCCTGGTCCGGCGCGTCGTCATCCAGCTCGAGCAGAACCGCTCCGTCGCCGCGGACGCTGAGCTGGCCAAATCGGAGCTGCTCGCGGACCTTTCACAGCGCAACCAGGAGCTGCAGGAGCTGACGCGACTCAAATCCGAGTTCCTCGCCACGATGAGCCACGAGATCCGCACGCCGATGAATGGAGTGATAGGCATGACCGGGCTCCTGCTCGACACTGAGCTGTCGCCTGAGCAGCACGAGTACGTGGAGACGGTTCGCACCTCGGGTGACGCGCTGCTGGAGATCATCAACGACATCCTCGATTTCTCGAAGATCGAGGCTGGGCGCGTTCGCCTCGAGGCGATCGATTTCAGTCCGAAGCACGTGCTCGAAGAGGCGGTGGAGCTGTACGCGGAGGCCGCTGCGAACAAGGGCATAGAGCTGGTCCTGGATGTCGGACAGTACGTTCCGGAGAGCGCCATCGGCGACCCCGGCCGGTTGCGGCAGGTGCTCATCAACCTGATCGCCAACGCGATCAAGTTCACGGATGCGGGTGAGGTGATCGTCCGCGCGCGCCGTCACGAAAGCGGCGGCCCGGGCGTATTGATCCGCTTCGAAATCTCGGACACCGGGATCGGGCTCACCACGGAGGAGCAGGCTCGAGTCTTTTCGACGTACTCACAGGTGGACAGCTCGACGACGCGCAAGCATGGCGGGACCGGACTGGGCCTCGCGATCGCGCGCATGCTCACGCAGCTCATGGCCGGAGAGATCGGCGTCGAGAGCGAGAAGGGCGCCGGCAGCCGGTTCTGGTTCACCGCCAGGTTTCGCGAAGCCGAGGGAAAGAGACGAGCGCCGCAAGCGCCGATCAGCCTCGCCGGCACCTTCGTCGCAGTGGTCGACGACAACCGGACCAACCGCGCGATCCTCGAGCGCTACTTGAAGTCGTGGGGCCTGCGCGAGCAGAGCTTCGAGACCGGTGGCGAGGCGCTGCGCGAGATGCAGAACGCCGCGCGTGGGGACGACAGGTTCGACGTCGCCATCGTCGACATGATGATGCCGGGGATGGACGGCCGGGCCGTGGCGAACGAGATCCGGGCAGACGAACGCCTGAAAGAGCTCGTCGTGATACTTCTCACCTCCGCCGGACAGTCCGACGTGCCGGTCCCGGGCGTCGACGCGGAGCTCGTGAAACCCGTGCGCCCTTCGCAGCTGTTCGACGTCCTCCACACACTCCTCGCGGAGCGGTCGCTTCGGGCTGAGCCCGCGGCCGCGGCGGTCGAGCTCGGGCCACCTAATCCGGCGCGCGGGTCGTCACGTGTCCTCGTCGTCGAGGACAACGCTGCCAACTTGAAGGTCACCGTGAGGATGGTCGAGCGCCTGGGCTACCGTGCCGACGTCGCGGCCGATGGCGCGGAGGCGGTGGGCATTTTGCAACGGGTCCAGTACGACGCCGTGCTGATGGACTGCCAGATGCCGGAGATGGACGGCTACGAGGCGACGCGGCTGATCAGGGCGAACGAGAGTGGCGGACGCCACGTGCCGATCATCGCGATGACCGCGGCCGCCCTCTCAGGCGACCGCGAACGCTGCCTGGCCGCCGGAATGGACGACTACATCTCAAAGCCGGTAAAGCTGCACGTAGTAGCAGCCCTACTGGAACGCTGGATCGCCCTCCCAAAAACGGTGTGAGCAGCCACACTGCCCGCAGGGCACTGCCGGGTGGGGGGATGGTTCTTGCAACCCCCGTCAAACCCGCTTGAGCGCCAGCACCGTCACATCGTCGAACAGCTCCCGGCCCTTCGAGCCCTGCGCCAGGATGTCGACCAGCTCTTGCGCCGTCCCCGCCCGCCGCGCCTCATAAGGAAGAAGCACGTCCTTGGTCGCGAGGTCGGGTCGCAGGTCGAGCAGCCCGTCCGAGAAAACGACCAGTGCGTCGCCCGGGTTCAAGGTGACGGTCCCGACGGCGAACAGCGTGTCGGGAAAAATGCCGATCGGCGCGCTGCGCAATGGCAGCGTCTCCTGTCCTGTCGCGCCGCGGAGCAGGCGCGCGTGCCCGTGACCGGCGTCGACGTATCGCAGCTCGCCCGATGACGGCTCGAAAACAGCGTGGAACGCCGTCACGTAGGCATGATTCACCTCGAGGGCCGCGGCCATCACCTCAGACGCGAGCTTGACGCCGACGTCGAGCTGCGGGATCCCGGCTGAGCCCCGGAGTGCCGCCCTCGCGGTCGCCATCATCAAGGCGGCCGGAAGTCCCTTGCCCATGACGTCGCCGAGCGTGACGATGAGCTGGCCGGTGTCCTGCCGATACCAATCGTAGAAATCCCCGCTGATCTCCTTGGCGGGGGTGAAGTGGGCGGCGAGCTCGAAGCCGTCCTCCTTCAACGGCGACGCGGGCAGCATTCCCACCTGGAGGTCGACCGCGCGACGCATCTGGTCGGCGCGCTCCTCGAGCATCCCTTCCAGCCGCCGCAGGGTGGCGCGATGGTCCAGCTCGAGGCTGCGACGCTGCAGGTTGTTGACCACGGTCAGGTAGAGCTGGGTCGCACCCACCGGCTTCACCATGTACGCGTACGCGCCGTGCTCGAGCGCCGCCCTGCCCAGCTCAGGATCGTCGACGCCAGAGATCATCACGACCGCTGTGTCCGGCCGCCTGGCGCGAAGCTCTTCGAGTAGTCCGTAACCCGACTCGTCGGGGAGCCTCACGTCCAGGAGCGCCAGTGCGTAGTCGTTCGCCTCGAAAAGCTGCCTGGCCGCCGCCGCGCTGAGCGCGATGTCAGATTCGAAGCCGCGGCTCCGCAGGATCCGCTCCATGAGCTTGGCCAGGGCTTCCTCGTCATCGACGATCAGCAGGCGCTGCGGCGCCCTGGGCGAGTTCACGCCCAGCAAGTGTAGAGAGGCTCAACTCAAGACTGGGTGACCCATAATGAGCCCCCGTGCTGGGAGAGCGTTAAGTGAGCCTTGAGGTGCAGAGCCGGCAGGTCGACAACGGAATCACCGTGGTCGCTCCAACCGGCCGCCTCGACGTGGCCGGCGCGCCCGCATTGAAGGACGCGATCGGCGAGGCCGTGAAAAACGGCAAGCCCCGGATCGTCATCGACCTGGAGGGCGTCAGCTTCGTCGACAGCACGGGCCTCGGATCGGTCATCTCGGCGCTGAAGCAAATCCGCAGCTCAGAGGGCGACCTGCGGCTTGCCGCGCCCAACCAGCAGGTTCGCGTCGTGCTCGAGCTCACCACGCTGGACCGGGTGTTTCCTTACTTCGCCACCGTCGAGGAAGCCCTGACTGGCTTCTGACGTTGCGCAGTCATGCGGAGCCCTTTGAGTTCCATGCCACCCTCAGCCACCTCGATGAAGGATTGGAAGCGCTTCATGAATCAGTGCGGCAGCTGCGTGAATCGACCGGCCGCGGCAAGGACGACCGCAATCTCATGCACTTCGAGATCGCCCTTGCGGAGATCGGCGCCAACGTGCTCACGCACGGGCGGCCGTCGGGCACCGATCCTCCGGTCGACTACCGGCTCTGGCTCGACGATGACACGGTGCACGCGTCGTTCGTCGATGGCGGCCCGGCTGTCGGAGAGGTCCTGTCACGCGCCATGCCAGACCCCTCGAGTGAAGAAGGGCGCGGACTCCCGATGGCTCGCTGGCTGCTCGACGAGCTGCTGTACAAGCGCGAAGGCGAGGTCAACAAATGGCGGCTGGTGAAACAACTTTGAGCTCGGGCGACGAGCTCTCCGACGAAGCCTGGCGAGTCCTGATCCACGATTTTCGCAACCTGCTGGCGGTGATTATCAACTACAGCGAGCTGATCGCTGAGGAGACCGGCGATGCGGAGGCGGTGAAGACAGACATCGGCGAGGTCCGCTCCGCCGCCGAGCGCGCCATCGCCCTGACCGAAAAGCTCCGACGGCCGGCAACTTCAACACCGGAGGCGAGCTAGCCGTGGACGTCGCGAACAAGGTCGGGACAGAGAAAGAGCCGACCGTCCGCGCCTCGCTGGCTCATCGTGATGTCGTCCTCGTGGTCGATGACGATGAGCAGGTGCTCCGGCTGCTCAGGCGAGTCCTCGAGCGGGCGGGTTTTGAATGTGTACCGATCGGCAACGGCCGGTCCGCTCACGGCGCCGCCGTGGAATGGCGCCCGGACATCATCCTGCTCGACCTGATGCTCGGCGACACGACGGGCGATCAGATCCTGGCCGAGATCAGGGGCGATTTCCGAACGCGTTTGATTCCCGTCGTGTTCCTGACCGTGCGCAGCTCGTTGAAGGACAAGGTCGAGCACCTGCTGGCGGGAGCCGACGACTACGTAACCAAGCCGTTCATCCCCGAAGAGCTCGTCGCACGACTTCGCGCGGTGATGAGCCGCTCCACCACCACGCGGGATCTCAACCCGCTGACCGGCATGAGTGGCAACAGCGACATCCTGCGCGAGATGGGTCTTCGCCTCGCGAGCGGCGAACGATTCGCCTGCCTCTATCCCGACATCGACGCCTTCAAGAGCTACAACGACCACTACGGATTCTTGCGGGGCGATGACGTGATCAAGACCCTGGCGACGATCGTCCTGGAGGTGCTCGAGGAGAATTATTCGCCGCGGCACTTTGCGGGGCATGTCGGTGGCGACGACTTCGTGATCCTGACTGACCCCGGTCTGGCCGAGACGATCGCATCGGCGGTCACGAAGCGTTTCGACGACGCCGTGCCCGCGCTCTACGACCCACAGGACCGAGAGCGCGGCTGGATCGAGTTCGAGGAGCGGAACGGCAACACGCTGCGAGCACCCCTGGTCTCGGTGTCGATCGGGATCGTGATCGCAGAACCCGGCCGCTACACCAGCGCTGCCGCTCTGGCCTCGCGCGCGGCCGAAGTGAAGGGCGTGGCCAAGCGAATGCCGGGCTCCAAATG
The DNA here is from genome assembly GCA_003151935.1 of Candidatus Dormiibacterota bacterium. Taxonomy (GTDB): domain Bacteria; phylum Chloroflexota; class Dormibacteria; order Dormibacterales; family Dormibacteraceae; genus Palsa-870. The sequence goes on from PLYZ01000018.1 coordinate 30,644, forward strand.
GGTGCTGGACCGCCGCCGGCCGCCGGAGAGATTTGCATGATGTTCGATGGGTTGAATTGCGGTGACCCGGTGCTAGCATCCGTGAGGCCATGAGCGAGGTCATCACCACCTCGCCGGAAATTCCGGAACGGATCCCGGAGGGCACGCCGGTGCCGGGGTCGAACGGCGCGCCGCTTGCCCGAGCCCCGCGATTCAAGGTCACCGTCCACCGGCTCGACGGCGGACTCGAGGAAGGCGATTCGGACGAGTACGCCCTGAGCCCGCAGGGCTACCCGATCTACAACCCCGCCGACGCCGACCGCCCGCGCTGGATCCCCGGTCGCGACATCAAATACGTGGTCTTCGGCTCGGTCGAGGACCCCGCCCTGGAGGCCGACCCCGGCGACAAGAGCGTGTCACGCAAAGCGATCCTGCGCTTCCGCGACGGCGATTGGATCGCCGCCTATATCGACCCGGGGCAGGCGCCCGACAGCGAGGGTGTCGCGATCAAGATCCGCCTCGCCGAACGCCAGCGGGTGATCCCGGCACTGGCCGCAAGCCCGTCTTTGCTCGAGATGCAGTTCGTCGACATGTGGGCCGCGCCCGCCGCGACACCGCAGCCTCAGCGCCGCCGCTCCGACATCGTGGAGGCCGCCGCAAGGTCTGGGCGCGACCTCGGCAAGCTCGCGAACGACTTTCGCGACCGCCTGGCGCTGATCCGCGACGTCGGACTCACGACAGGTGACACGCTCGCCTTCTCGCGCGCGGTGCGCTCGCACCTGGATCGCTTCCTCGCCGAAGACGGGATCGAGCTCAACTCACAGGAGAAATCGGCGCTGGCCGACATCATCCTGCGCGCCGCGGTCGGTTACGGGCCCCTCGACAGCCTCCTTCACGACCGCTCCGTGAGCGAGATCATGGTCAACGGCCCGGACCAGGTGTTCATCGAGCGGCGCGGCGTCCTGTCGAAAGCCGACGTGCGGTTCGAGGACGAGAACCAGCTTCTGGAGACCATCCGCCGCATGGTGGCCACCACCGGCCGACACATCGACGGCCTGAACCCGATGGTCGACGCGCGGCTCCCGGACGGCAGCCGCGTCAACGCGATCATCCGGCCCGCGGCCATCCACGGCGCCGCCCTGACGATCAGGAAGTTCAAGGATGCAGTGCTGGGCATGGAAGACCTGACACGCGAGGGAAGCCTCAGCCCCGCCATGGCCGAGTTCCTCGAGGCCGCCGTGCTCGGCCGCATGAACATCCTGGTCTCCGGTGGCACAGGCTCGGGCAAGACGACGACGCTGAACGTGATCGCGCGTTTCATCCCGCACAACCAGCGCGTGATCACGATCGAGGACGCGGCCGAGCTGCAGATCGAACACCCTCACGTGATCGCGCTCGAGCACAGGCCGCCCAACGTCGAGGGCAAGGGCGAGCTCACCATCCGGCAGCTCCTGCGCAACAGCCTCCGGATGCGCCCGGACAGGATCCTGGTTGGTGAGGTTCGCGGCTCCGAGGCCCTGGACATGCTGCAGGCCATGAACACCGGCCACGACGGAAGCATGTCGACGATCCACTCGAACTCCGCGAGGGACGCGCTCTCCCGTCTCGAGACGATGGTGATGATGGCCTCGATCGACATCCCGTTCGAAGCCGTCCGCGCCCAGATCGCGTCCGCGGTCAACCTCATCGTCCACCAGGCCCGCATGCCCGACGGTCGCCGCAAGGTCGCCCAGATCGCCGAGGTGGTGGGCTACGACTCCAACGGCGCAATCCTCCGCGACATCTTTCTGCTCGGAATGGGCGAAGACCTGCGGCTCGAGTACAACGCCACGGGTTACGTCCCGACCTCGCTCGACAAGGCCGCCTTCTATGGCGTCCAGGTCAACCAGGACCTGTTCGACCCGGTCAAGTCCCGATTCGTTCCGGCAGGGTCGGACAGCATGATGCCTGTCGTCAAGGACCCGCTGATGAGCGGCCAGCGAGGAAGCGGAGAGAACGTGGTCCGCCAGGTGGTTGTCGTGCCTTTCAGCTCAGACCGCCCTGGGACGCAGCAGCAGCAGACGCACACGGTCCAGTCGTCCCCGACGCAGCAGGCCAGCACGATGGCTTCGACGCCGGAGATGCAGGAGGAGATGCGCAAGCTGATCGACGCCGC
>PLYZ01000063.1 GCA_003151935.1 Candidatus Dormiibacterota bacterium
TGCGAGGCGAAGGCTTCGTTGAGCTCCACGACGCCGATATCCGACGGCTGCAGGCCTGCCTGCCGTAGGGCCTTGAGCGACGACGGCACCGGGCCGATGCCCATGTAGTCCGGGTGCACGCCTGCGGGCGCCGCGGACACCAGGCGTGCCAGCGGCGTCAACCCACGTTCCTTGGCCTTCGCGGCCGACATCAGCACGAGCGCCGTCGCGCCGTCGTTGAGCGTGGAGGAGTTGCCGGCGGTGACCGAGCCCTTTTCAGCGAAGGCCGGGCGCAGCTTGGACAGCGCCTCGAGCGAGGTGTCGGGGCGGGGTCCTTCGTCCGCCTCCAGTCGGATGGCCTCGCCTTTGCGCTGCGGGACCAGCACCGGGACGATCTCTTCCGCGAGCCTTCCCGACTGCCGCGCTGCCACAGCGCGCTGATGGCTGCGAAGCGCGAACGCATCCTGGTCTTCGCGCGACACCTCGTACTTCTGGGCCACGCGCTCCGCGGTCTCCCCCATCTGCAGCGTGCCGTACAGCTCGGCCATCTTCGGGTTGACCAGGCGCCAGCCCAGCGCGGTGTCATATGCGGTCTGCGGGCCGCGGGGAAACGCTCCGTCGGGCTTGAGCATCACCCACGGGGCGCGGGTCATGCTCTCGACGCCACCGGCGACCATGATGTCGGCCGCCCCGGCCTGGATCTCACGCGCGGCCGCGATCGTCGCCTGCATGCCCGATCCGCACAGCCGGTTGACCGTCTGGCCCGGGACCTCGACCGGAAAGCCCGCCAGCAGCAGCGCCATACGCGCGACGTTCCGGTTGTCCTCGCCGGCCTGGTTGGCGCACCCGAGGATGACATCGCTCACCTCGCCCGGCTTGACGTTCGCGCGCTCACACACCTCTTTGAGGACGATCGCCGCAAGGTCGTCGGGCCGCACGTCTTTGAGCTGGCCGCCGTAGCGCCCCATCGGGGTGCGGGCGGTTGCCACGATGACGGCGTCATGCATTGGAGAGCGCCCCCATCCGGCGCCGCGCGCCACCTTCCCTGGCGGGCGGGGAAGTCACTTGATCTTATTGGCGCGTTTGGCGAGGAACGCCTGGACTCCTGCGGCGAACTCTGGGCTCGCCGCCTGCGCCTCCTGCAAGTAAGACTCGAATTCGAGCGCTTCCTCATAGCTCGACTCCAGCGCGTGGTTGACCGCGCGCTTGGCTGCCGCCATGGCCTGCCTCGGCTGCGTTGAGAGCTGGCTCGCCAGTTCGCGGACCTCTGCCTCCAGCCGGTCGGCCGGCACCAGGCGGTTGATCACGCCGAGGCGGTGGGCGTCCGCCGCCTGAAGAGGCTTGCCGCTGAAGAACATCTCGTACGCGATACCCGTGCCGACCAACCTCGGAAGCAGCCAGCTCACACCGCCGTCCGGCGCGAGCCCGATGTTGACGAACGCCTCGAGGATGTAAGCCTCGGGCGTGGCGATCCGGATGTCGCAGGCAAGCGCGTAGCTCGCGCCGATTCCAACCGCGGGTCCGTTCATAGCCGCGATCACCGGCTTGGGCATGGTGCGCAAGCGGGTGAGCATCGGCATGTATTCGTTGCGAAGCACGTTGCCGACGTCTTCGGGAGTGCGCATGCCGCCATCTCCGGACTGGGCCATCTCGGTGACGTCGGCGCCCGAGCAAAACGCACGACCCGAGCCGGTGAGGACGACGACCCGCACCGATTCGTCACGCTCGACCTGCTTGATCGCATCCCCGAGCTGGCGGCGTGTGACGGCGCCGATCGCGTTCATCTTCTCTGGCCGGTTGAGCTGGATCCAACCAACTCCGCCCTCTGTCTCAACTTTTACGTGCTGCTCGACTTCAGTCGTCGCCATTAGAGATGCCTCCAGTGGGCCGACCGAAAGATTCGGCGGCCAGGTGGTCCAGATGCCAGGCGCGAGCGAGCACCGGAGCGAGCGCATCCGTCGATTCGTGAGCGAGGAGCGCAGCTCGCAACGACGCAGATGGGCCGCATGGGCGCCGAAGATTCGGTCGGCATCGCTGGATGCATCTCTTCTCTCACCTGCCCTTGAATACGCCCTTCCGTTTCTCCAGGAAGGCGTGCATGCCTTCCTTCTGGTCCTCGGTCGAGAACAGGAAGTAGAAGCTCTTCCGCTCCACGGCCAGGCCTTCCGAGAGTGGCGACTCGAATGCCTTGAGCACCGCTTCCTTGGCCATTCGCAGGGCGAGCGGAGGTTTCTCGGCCAGCTGCCGTGCGGTGCGCTTGGCAATCTCGACGGTCATCTCGGCCGGCACCACCTTGTTTACCAGCCCAAGCTGGTAGGCGCGCCGAGCAGTCACCGGCGCACCGGTCAGCATCGCCTCCATGGCCGCGTACTTTCCGACGGTACGGGGCCAGCGCTGCGTGCCGCCGGCGCCAGGGATGATGCCGAGATTGATCTCAGGCTGGCCGAGGCGCGCTGTGTCGCCGCCGATGATCAGATCGCACATCAGGGCCAGCTCGCAGCCGCCCCCCAGCGCATACCCGTTGACGGCGGCGATCAGGGGCTTGCCGAAGGCGGCGATCCCAGCCCAGCGCCCGGTCTGGTCTCTGCGCAGCTGCTCGACGGCCGTACGGTCGGCCATGTCGGCGATGTCGGCCCCCGCCGCGAACACCTTCGGACCTCCCGTGAGCACCACGGCACGCACCGTGTCGTCGGCGTCCAGCTCGCCCAGCACCTCGTTGACCTCGCGGATCAGGTCCGGGCTGAGCGCGTTCAGCACCTTCGGCCGGTTCAGCGTGACTGTGGCGATCGGGGCCTGGATCTCGACCAGGATGTGCTCGTAGGCCACCGCGGCTATCATCGACCAAATGGGGACCGGAACGCTCAGAGACTCCTATGGGCGGGTCGCCGACGACCTCCGGATCTCGATCACCGACCGCTGCAACTTCCGCTGCATCTACTGCATGCCGGCGGAGGGGCTCAAATGGCTGAAGCGCGACGACATACTCCGGTTTGAGGAGATCGTGCGCCTGGCGCGGATCTTCGTGGAGCGCTATGGCGTCAGGACGATCCGGATCACCGGCGGCGAACCCCTCGTTCGCATCAAGGTCGAAGAGCTCATCGGGATGATCAACGAGATCGACCCGACACTCGACATCACGATGACCACCAACGGCGTGCTGCTCCGCGACAAGGCCCGCCTGTTGAAGGAGGCGGGACTGAAGCGGATCAACATCTCGCTGGACACGCTCAGCATGGAGCGCTTCCACGAGATCGCGCGAAGCGATCAGTTCAGCCGCACGATGGACGGCATCCAGGCCGCGCGCGAGGCGGGCCTCTGGCCGATCAAGCTGAACATGGTCGTCATGAAGGGGCACAACGACGACGAGGTCGTCGATTTCGCCAGGCTCGCGCGCGACGAGGGGTACGAGGTCCGCTTCATCGAGTTCATGCCGCTCGACGGGGACGGCATCTGGACCAACGAGCAGGTCGTCCCGAGCCGGCGCATCCAGGAGCAGATCGAAGACCTCTTCCCCCTCGTTCCTGTCGACGACCCAAGACCCGGACCCGCCACCCGGTTCAAGTTCGCTGACGGCGCGCCCGGCGGCGTTGGGTTCATCTCCTCGGTCAGCCAGGCGTTCTGCACCGCGTGCAACCGCATCCGGCTCACCGCGGAAGGCGGCCTGCGCACGTGTCTCTTCTCGTTGAACGAGACGCCGCTGCGCGACCTCATGCGCTCGGGTGTATCCGACGACCATCTCGGCAGGGTGATCGAAACCGCGATCTGGCGCAAAGAGGAAGGCCACCTGATCAACCAGCCGGGTTTCATCAAGCCGGCGAAATCGATGTCCCAGATCGGGGGTTAGGCTCGCTGCTCCGGCCCGAAGAAGCACAGCGTCCATACACCGTCACCGAGCTCGCCAACGAGATCCGGCGCGAGCTACGCCCGCTGACGGCCCTTCTCGTAAAGGGCGAGGTGAGCGGGATGAAGCGCGGGGCCAAGGGTCACTACAGCTTCGCCATCAAAGACGGCCAGAGCCTGATCAACGGATTCCTGTACGCGGACGACGCGCGCCGCGTCACCACCCTGCCCGAGGACGGCCAGGCGTTCGTCTTCCGCGGCCGGGTCGATTTCTGGCCGCAGTACGGGACGGTTCGCTTCGTGGTCGACCAGGTCGAGTTCGACGACATCGGCAAGCTGCGGGCGCGGCTCGAGGAGCTGAAGCGGCGCCTCGAAGCGGAGGGAGCATTCGCTGCGGCTCGCAAACGTCCGCTGCCGTTCCTCCCCCGCGCGATCGCACTCCTCACCTCGCCGACCGGCGCCGTCATCCACGACCTGCAGGAAACCATCTGGGAGCGCTACCCGAACATGGGCGTCGTCGTCTACCCGGTCCAGGTCCAGGGGGCGGCTGCGCCAATGAGCGTCGCTCGCGCACTCAGGCGATGCAACCAGGAGGACCTCGCGGATGTGATCGTGCTCGCGCGCGGAGGCGGGAGCTTCGAAGAGCTCTACGCCTTCAACACAGAGATCGTGGCGCGCGCGATCCTCGAGTCCCGGCTCCCGGTGGTGACCGCGCTCGGCCACACCTCAGACCGTACCCTGGCCGACCTCGTCGGAGACGCCGAGTGCCGCACGCCGACCGAAGCCGGTGCACGCGTGGTGCCGAAGAAGTCCGACCTTGTGACCCAGCTGCGCGAGCGCGGCCGGCGCCTGGACCGCGAGATCGCTCAGCGCCTCGCGCGCGAGACCGAGCGCCTGGCGGCCAAAAGGCAGCGCATGGTCCAGCTGCTCCCCGCGCTGGTGCGGCACCGCGTCGAGCGCCTCGCCCGGGCCGCCGCGGAGCTCGGGCGGCTGAGCCCCCTCGCCCAGGTCGCGCGCCGCGAGGAAGCGCTGCGCGAGCGTGGGCGGAGCTTGAGCAGGACGGCCTACGCGCGGCTCACTCGCGCGCGCAACGCGCTGAGTGCCCGGCGGCCCGCCGAACGGCTGGATCGAGCCCTCACGGAGCGCTTCGCAATCGCGACCAGGGGACTTGAGCACCGCCGGCAGCGCCTGGTCGCACTGAGCCCTGACGGCGTGCTCTCGCGCGGCTACAGCATCACGCAGGACGCCGAGTCGGGCGCCGTTCTGCGCACGTCGGAGGGGACGGCCATCAAGCGAAGGGTGCGAATCCGGCTCGGAGCCGGGAAGCTCGGCGCGGTGGTCGATGAGGTGGAGGCGTGAGCGACGAGCTGACGTACGAGCAGGCGCTGGAGAAGCTCGACGACAAGCTCAAGCTCCTGGAGGACGGAGAGCTAGGGCTCGAAGACGCGCTCAAGGCCGTCGACGAGGCACGCGTCTACCTCAAGGTGTGCACCGACCGCCTCGAGGCGGCGCGCCGGAAGATCGAAATCAGGGCGGAGCCGGAGCCAATCTCAGAGCAATAGGGCACGCCCCCTCCGGCGCTTCGCGCCACCTCCCCACATGGGGGGAGGCTAGAGATCGACGAAGGGCTTCAGGTGCTCTATGTCGGACTCGTCCAGGTGGGCGAAAAGTGCCATGTCGTCCGCGCGCTCGATGAACGAGATCGGAAGCACGACATCCCGCCTGAAGAAACCATCGGGCTTGATCACGACACCGGCGAGCTTGCCGTGGTCGATCAGGAGCTCGCGGACGGTGCCCAGGCGGCGGCCGGTCGTGCCCAGCATCACGTTTTCACCGCTGTCGATCTCGATCTCACCTTCCGGTTTGTTCGCGATTTCTTCTGCCTTGGGCAATCCGAGACCACCGGTCAGGAGCTCTCCCTCTTCGACCACCGCATCCTCAGGCGTCAGCGGCTCGCGTCTGTAGCTCAGGTAGAGCGGCTGGCGGCGGATGTCGGCACCCGACATGGACAGCCGGACGGCGTCATGAGTGGCTGATTCGACGGCAGTGATCGGGATCACGACCTCGTCGGTGGTGAATAGCTTCTCGGCTGAGAGCAGGCGTCCCGCGAGGGTCACCTCGTCCTTCACCACGAGCGCCCGTGGCTCGAATCCTTTCTCGTCCACGATGACGCTGACAAGCGTTCCGGCCTTCTGCCCGTCGCTGTCGACGACAGCAGCGCCAAGGCGGAGGTCGGAGAGCTCAGGCATCGAATTGATTATCGGGACTATCCGACCGTGGCTGGGAGGTCGTCGGGCGCTGCCGACTCCAGCTGCTCGTTCATCACGCGAAGACGCTGGCTAAGGTTCTTGACGAATTCGAGCAGCACCTCGGGATGCTCGTGGACGATCGCCTGCATCCGGTCGCGCCTCAGTACCCGCACCGTGGTGTTCTCGGTGGCCTGGGCGCTTGCCGACCGCGGCTGGTCGTCGAAAACCGACATCTCCCCCACCACCTTGCTGGGACCGTGCCGGGCCACAGTGATCTCATGGCCGTCGTGGTCGAGGTGAATCCGGACCTCGCCTTCGAGCACCACGTATAGCTCCGCCCCCACGTCGCCCTTCCTGAAGATCGATTCGCCCTTGACGTAGTGCCGCGTCACCATCAACCGATCGATGCTCGCGAGCTGTTCGAGAGTGAGCGTGCTGAAAAGCGGCACGCGTTTGAGGGCCATCAGCTCTTTCATATGATCGTCCGGTCCGCGGGAGGCCGCATCTGCGGTCTCCTTGACCCACTTGTCGTGATGGTTCGCGAGTGCTTCGAGCTCTGCATGGGTGAGGGGGCGAGCCGAGCCTGAATCCAGCGATTCCGGGTCGAGCAGCTGCGCCAGCGGCCCTGCGAGCCAGCCCGGGCCGAAGTTTATCAACGTTTCCAGCGCCTCAACCCTCGCCTGCGACTCATCTGACATGAGGCCGCGCTCCACGGTCGCGAATCCTCGTTTTCCGTGCAGCGCTCTCATCGCTGAGAGCCCTGAGTCGATGCCCTTGCGAGCGTAGTCGTCGAGACCGATCCTCAGCACCGTGTAGCCGGCAGCTTCGTCTCCAGTCTGCAGCGATGCCGCCCGGGCCACCCGTGCGGACAACCGCGCAAGGTGCAGAGCGTCGGCCAGATGGGACTCGAGATGGCCACGCGCACGCCGGAACAGCTCCGGCCGGCCGCTGCGGATGAGGGCCTCGATGATCGCGGCCGCGGCCTGGTCCTGCGCCGCGAGCAGCGGCAGGGTGAGCACCAGGGCATCCGGCGATTGGGCCGCCATCGCTTCCGCGGCCAGCCGGCGGACATCTCGGTCCCCGCTCCCGAGACCATCGGCCAGTGCCTCCGCGTAGGCCTGGTGCAGGTCCACCGGTGGAGTCCACCGGACCGCCTGGCGCAGCGCCTCGCGCCGGACCTCGATGTCGTCGTCGCGCAAGCACGCGATCAATGGGTCGGAGATCCCCGCGACCTCGCCCTTCATCTTGGCGAAGCTGCGGATTGACTCCAGCCGCACGCGCGCATCGCGGTCACGCATTGCCGTAGCGATCGTTTCGTGGTCTCCCACGAACGCGCCCGCCCACACCGCCGCCGCTCGATCCTCGGTCACGCTCGATTCCCAGAGCGCGCGCAGGAGCGCGTCGGAGCGCTCCCACTTGCGGTTTGCGCCCGCCACCGCAGCCGCAGCGCGCACCCAGCCGTCGGGGTCGTCGGCGGCTACCTCCAACTGCTCGACGGTGATGCTGGCGGGCGCCGCCATCTGAAGCGCAAGACGGCGCACGACGCGATCGCCGGCCGTAAGCAGCTCGGGCAGCATCGCGGCAAACGCCTCTGGCGACGCTTTGCCGAGCGCCGCGGTGGCAAACTGCCGGACCTTGTCGTCGCTCGTGCGGATGTAGCCCTGCAGCTCGGATATCTGCTCGGGGCTCGGACGCCCGAGAGCCTGCTGGAAGTCCGCGAGGCTCAGCGCGTGGGTGCGCAAGCGGTCGTAGATGGCGGTGACGTAAAGGCTCCGAACCCAAAGCGCGGCGAGGATGAAGAGAATTCCGATCGCGACCCCCAGCACCGCCACCGCTTCGACGCCTGCGGCGACCGTCCGCTGCACCACCAGCAGGCCGACACCGGTCACCACCGCAGCCCCTGGCAGCACACCGTTGTCGAGGAGCAGCTTCAGCTTTGGGCCGACCTGCGCGGGCAGCGCGCTGCCGAGGACGTTTTCCACTGGGTCGTTCAGCCCGGTCTGAAGGCCGTTCCTCACGACGAACAGGAACAGCGCGGTCGACAGCACGGGAGCGATCGCGACTGCCGTGAAGCCAATCAGGGTGAACATCGGCAAGGCCATCAACGCGTTCTTGACGCCGAGCTTGTTGAGGATCCATGGAGTGACGAACAGGCTCACAACGAGCTGCACCATGTAGCTGACGAGCCACGCGTTGCCGATCAAGATCGTCAGCGACTGCAGGTTGTTGTGCGTCGCCTGGACGAACAGCACCGCGACCAGGTAATCGCCGATGCGGCTCGCGACCTGGAGGGCAAGCGCGAGCAGGATCAATGCAAGGACCAGGCGGCTGCCGGTCACGTAGTGAACCGCTCCTCTCAGCACCGCCACGACACCGTGCTTCTTGAGGGCGGCCTCCTGGTCGGCGAGGAACTCGTCGGTGTCGTCCACGAAGGCGGGGCGGAAGAGTGTTCGCTCGAGGCTGCGCGACATGATCGCCGCGGCGATCGATCCGAAGGCCCAGACGAAGATCAGGGGTTCGGTCGCGTAGACCGCCACCACCGTCGTCGTCACGCCGGCCAGGATGTACCCGATGCTCGAACCGGCGGCGATGATGGGGAAGATTCGCTTGCCCTCCAGCACGTTGAAGTGCTGGGTGACGAAGCTCCAGAAGGTGAGCATCACGAGCTCGAACGCGACCGAGTAGATCACGTAAGCCGCAAACGCCACCGTAGAGTCCTCGCGGATGACGTAGGCGGCATAGATGGCGATCGCTGCGACCGCGTTCGCGGCGAGGGTGATCCGGAAGGCGCGGCCGACGCCAAACCTTCGTGTGACTACGCCCTGGAGGGCCACCATCGGCCACACGGCAAGCGCGAGGACGATGAAGAACAGCGGATAGGCCTGCGGCCCCGCCTTGTTGAGGAAGATGGACTGCGACGCGCTGAACGCGGTGTACAGCGCCCAACCGAGGACGATGGCGAAGCCCGCCACCTGCAGCGTGCGGTTGAGCTCGGTGCGGCGAACGTGCAGGAACTTCGCCAGGAGCGGCGACATCGCGGCAGGCTGCACGAAGCGCTGAACCTGCATCAGGTCTGCTGTACGGCGGCGATCCTTTCCAGCGCGGCGATCCGCTCTTCGATCGGCGGGTGGCTGTCGAAGAGGTGATTGAAGAAGCTGCCGTGGTGCTCCTTCGGGTTGTCTATGCACATCGCCGCCACCGCGTGGTTGAACCTCTCCATCGGCTTGTCGTTCTGCGCGATCTTCTTCAGAGCGCTCAGCAAGCCCTGCGGGTTGCGTGTGAGCTCAACTCCGCTGGCGTCGGCCAGCGATTCCCGCTGCCGCGACAACGCCATCTGCATGATCGGTCCGAGGATCACGGCGATGAGGCCGAAGATGATGCCGATCGCGAGGACGACCAGAACCGCCCGTTCGTCCCGCGTCCTGATCCTGAACGCGCCCTGCCAGACGACACTTGCGATGAGCGCGGCCATCCCGATCATCGTCGTGACGATCAACAGCAGGCGGACGTCGTAGTTCTTGACGTGGCTCATCTCATGGGCGAGAACGCCCTCGAGCTCTTCACGATTCATCATCTGCAGCAGCCCGGCGGTCACCGTCACCGCGGCGTGTTGTGGATCACGTCCGGTGGCGAAAGCGTTGGGACTTGGGTCGTCGACGACGTAGACCTTGGGCACCGGCACGCCGTCGCCGATCGCCAGGGTCTGGACGATGTTGTACAGCTGCTGGTACTGCTGCGGATCTGCCTCGTGCGCGCCAACCGCCGCCAGCACCGTGGCCGCTCCGAAGTAGTAGGAGTAGGCCGCGGCGGCAATTCCGAGCAAGCCCAGGACGATCGCCCCCACGATCGCGGTGCTGATTCCCCCGCCGAACTCGCCGATCACGAAGCCCGCCAGTAGCCAGACGACAAGGAACAAAGCGATGAGGATGATGCTGTTCCGCTTGTTGTGCGCGATCTGGTGATACATATGGGTTCCTTAGCCGGCCGTGCGCTTTGGCCTCTTCACAGTATCCCTCACGCGCTCGGCCGCCCACCGGCCCCAAATCTGCGCCCAAACGAGGCCGTTGCCGAAGGCCGACTGGTCCTCAGCGTGGTGCTTGAAGTGATATGCCCACATGGAACGGTGGCGCTGATACGACATCTGCCGCTCCCCCTCCCGCGTGGCCGGGCTGACGTGGCGCGTGGCGCCCGCGGAAGGCTGGTAGAAGACTTTCCATCCGCCGAGCTTGAGCCGGTAGCAGAGGTCGATATCCTCGCCGAACATGAAGTAGCGCGGATCGAAGAATCCGACTCGATCAAGAGCGGCCATGCGCACCATCAGGCAAGCACCGGATCCCGCGTCCATCTCATGCGCGTCCGAGTCTGAGAGATGACCCATGTTGTAGCGACCGAACCGGGGGCTCTTCGGAAAGAGCTTGCTCAGGCCGAATGTGCGGTAGAAAAGCGTTCGGGGCATCGGAAACGCCCGCCGCGCCTCCGGATCGGGGCGGCCGTCTGGCAGCACCAGCCTCGGTCCGACCGCGCCGGCATCAGGACGCGTCAGCAAAAAGTCCGCCATCCTGCCGACGGACTGCGCGTCCACGGTCACTTCTGAGCTCAGGAGGAGGACGAAGCGGCCCTGGCAGCGCTCGAAGCCGAGGTTGGCGGCCCTGCCGTAGCCCAGGTTTTTCGGCTGCACCAGCACGGTCGCCTGGGGGAACTCATCCGTCACGGCGGCTGCGGAGCCGTCCGACGAGTCGTTGTCCACGACTACAGCCTCCACCGGTACGTCGGCGTTCGCAAAGAATGTCTGGAGACACTGGAGCAGCAGGTCCTTGGCGTTGTGGCTGACCACCAGTGCCGAAACGAGGGGCTTGGTTTGATCGGGCATCGGAGAACGCATTATCCCCGCCAGGCCGGCCCAGACGCGTCGAGTAGAATGCCCGGGACTGTGCAGACCGGCGCGCGACTGGGTCTCGGCCAGCGCCTGGCCCAGGTCCGGCAAAACCGGTTGGTCCGGCAAAACCTGGTCCTGTTCGTGGGTGGCCTCGTCGCCGGCATCGGCGGCTTCGTGTACCACGCCATCGCGGGCAGGGTCCTCGGGCCCGCAACCTACGGCCAGGTCGCATTTCTGATCGCGGTGTACGCGGTCGGCACCGCCCCGGCGCTGATCCTGATCGTCGTGCTGGCCCGGTACACGGCCACGCTCGCGGCTCGCGGGGACGCCGGAGTCCGCTCCCTGCTCGGCCGCACAGCCCGGCTGGTCGCCATCCCGTGCCTGGTCGCTGTGATCCTCACCTCTTTGCTCGCGCGGCCGGTCGCGGCCTTCGAGCACCTTGGCTCCACGATTCCCATCCTCATCCTTGGCTTCTCGATCGCGCTGATCTGGCAGGTGGCGATCCCGCGCGGCATCCTCCAGGGCCTGCAGCGGTTTCCCGCCCTCTCGCTCAACCTCTCGCTCGAGCTGGTGGTTCGCACCCTCGCCGTGTTCGCCCTGCTGAGGGCCGGCTATGCGGTGTCTGGGGCGATGGCGGCGGTATTCCTGGGTCTTGCCGCCAGCTTCGTGCTGGGTCTTTACACTCTGCGCGACCACTTCAAGCGGGTCGGCGCGCGGGTTCAGCTGCGGGTCATGGCCGGATTCTCGCTGACTGCGGCCGCCGGGATCATCGGCATCCAGATTCTCTACAACCAGGACGTCATCCTGGCCGAGCACTACCTCAACAGCCACGATGGCGGCATCTACGGCGGGTTGAACAAGATCGGCACGATCCTGTTCTTCCTGACGCTGAGCGTCAGCCAGGTGCTCTTTCCGCGTGTCGTGGAGGCGGTGGCGAAAGAGCAGCACCCCGGCCGCATCCTCCTCTACTCCGCCGGGATCCTTTCGGCGCTCGGTCTGTGCGCGCTGGTCGTGTTCGCGGTGGTGCCGGGGCTGGTCGTCGGGATCCTGTTCGGTCCCCGGTTCAGCGATGCGACGCCGTACGTGTTCCCGGTCGGAGTCATCGGTCTCGCGCTGTCGCTGGACAACCTGCTTGTGCAGTTCTTCATGGCGGTCCACGACAGGGTTTTCGTGCCGATCCTCGCGCTGGCGGTCGTTGCGGAAGGCGGGCTCATCTTCCTGTTCCACGCGAGAGTCGGGCAGGTCGTGCTCGACGTGCTGGTGGCGCTGATCGGGCTGCTCGTGCTCCTCACGATCCGGTGCTACGTCCTGCTGCCGACGCTGCATGCCGGCAGCCTCAGGGAAGAGCTTCCCCCGATTACAGCCTGAAAAAGCTAAGTCCCGAGCCCTTGTGGGCCGCGGGACTTAAAAAACGCTCGGCAACGACCTACTCTCCCACCGGGTTACCCCGACAGTACCATCGGCGCAGGAGGGCTTAACTACCGTGTTCGGAATGGGAACGGGTGTTTCCCCTCCGCCATGGTCACCGAACAGGGCCAATTATAGCTAAACCTCTCATCCCTCCCCCCGTTCAGGGGGCAATCAGTAAGTCCCATCCTGATCGCGCTCGCGCGCAGGGCCTGGGTGAGGGGCGTGCAAGAAGGCCTCAATCGGTATGAGCCGGCGGGGATGGAGGCGTAAGCCCCTCACCCCCTAGCCCTGCACGCAAAGCGACGATGAGGATTGGACTACCTGATTGCTCCCCGAAGGGGAGAGGGGACTCTCCCCTACCTGGTGCGGCGTCGTCTTGCGCGGAGGCTCTTGATCTTGCGAGCTTCCGCCGGCGGGACGTAGTGCGCACGGCGCCGCATCTCGCGCACGAGCCCCTGCTCCTGCACCTTGCGGCGGAACTCCCGAAGCGCCTGCTCGAACTCCTCGGGATCCTTGACGACTATTCGCACAACCCGCAAAGGATACCGGTTGGAGGACGGCGCTGTTCTGTTAACGCCGCGACCCTGACTACTCCAGGACGTCGGGGCGAACCGTCCTCGCGATGGCGATCACCGCGAAGCCGAGCGCGAAGGCGCCGATCACGACCAGCGCGTGAGTTGCGTCGACCGGCAGCAGCGGCGCGGCGAAGGCCGCGCGCGCATGGTGGCCGGGCTCGATGAGGTTCAACACGATGTTGAGGTTGGGCCCAAGCTGGTACTGGCTGATGTTCAGCCACGGGTGGTCTTGCTTCGTGATCCGCGCGCCCAGCGCCTCCAGGATGACGGAGAAGTTGTCGGCCGGGAAGAACGCCAACGAGGCTGCCATCGCAAAGGCCAGCGAGCGCCCGATCCCGGCGGCGGCGGCGGCCATGAGGACGACGATCCCCATGCTCATGCCCTGCACGACCGCCCACATCCCGAGGTCTTGCCAGAACTGGTTGGGCAGGTGCTGCAGCGGAGCGAGGCTGCCGGTCCAGGCATTGACGAGGAGCGTGAGTATCCCTCCGGCGACAACGAGGTATCCAACGAGGAGGAGGATCCCGACGATCGCCAGGGTGAGCATCTTGGCGAGCAGGAGCTGCAGCCGCCCCGTTCCACGCGCGTAGATGATCCGGATCGTCCCGGACGAGTACTCCATGGCAAAGAGCCGCGAGCCGACGATCAGGAGAAAGATGCCCGAGCCGATCTGAAAGATCGTCCCGAAGACATCCCGCGCCCCATACGCCCAGCCCGTGGGATCGGTCTTCAGCTGGTCCTGGATGTTCGACGCACTGGTGATCGCAAGCGTGATGATCGCCAGCAGCACGAAAGAGCCGGCGAGCATCAGCCAGAAGCTGAGCTGCCTCGAGACCTTGAGCGTTTCGCCTCGCACCATCCCGAAAAAGCGGGGACGCATCGCCATCGTGCTCATGGGTTACCTCCGGTGAGGCTGAGGAAGATGTCCTCGAGGTCCTTTTGGCGCTCGCTCACCGCGTCTGGCGCCTGGCCGTTGTCGACAAGGAACTTGATGAGGTTGCGGCCGCGTCCCTCGGGTGCGGGCGTGATGACAAGGCCGTCCTCGACGCGCGCCTGCTGGGCCCACGGCTGCAGGCGCAGCAGGGCAACCAGCTCGGCCGGAGCATCTACCTTGACCTCGTACTCGCCCGATGACTGCAGCAGGTCGTGGACCGGCGCGACGCGGACGAGCTTGCCGTGGTTGATGATCGCGACGCGCGTGCAGATCTGCTGCACCTCGGTCAGCACGTGGCTGGAGATGAAAACCGTCTTGCCCTCCGCGGCAAGGTCCCGCAAGAGGTCGCGCATCTCGACGATGCCGGCGGGGTCGAGCCCGTTGGCCGGCTCATCCAGGATCAAGAGGTCCGGATCGTTGAGCAAGGCCATCGCCAGGCCGAGCCGCTGCTTCATTCCCATGGAATAGGTCCTCACCTTGTCTCGATCGCGGCCTTTCAAGGACACGATCTCGAGGACCTCGTCGATCCGTTTCTCGGAGGCGCCACCGAGCACGTCGCCGATGGCGCGCAGGTTGTCTCGACCCGAGAGATACGCGTAGAGCGCCGGTGACTCCACCAGCGCGCCGACTCGAGGCAAGACCTGGGCGCGGTGCGAGCGAACCTCGTGGCCGAGGATCTCGACCGAGCCGCCCGTGGGAGCGATGAGGCCAAGGGCCATGCGGATCGTCGTCGTCTTGCCGGCCCCGTTTGGTCCGAGAAAGCCGAAAAGCTCGGCGCGCTCGACCTGGAGGTCGAGGTGGTCGACGGCCAGCCGCGAACCGTACGACTTGGAGAGGGCGATGGTGCGGATCGCCGCCGCGGTGCTGGCCACTCCTACGTAAGCACCGCGGCGGCCGGTTTTATGACAGTGGCGCTACGGGTTCACTCCAGCGAGCGTCACCGTCGCGGTGTGAGCGCCGCTCGAGGTCACCCAGTTGATGGACACGCGCTCGCCTGGCCTATGTGCCAGCAGGGCGTTGCCCAGGTCGTCGATGTTTGTGATCTGGGTCCCACCGACCGAGGTGATGACCGAGTATTGCGCGATCCCAGCGTTCTCGGCGGCGGACGAGGCCTGAACTCCAACCACCAGGGCGCCTGAGGTCACGGTTAGGTTCAGCTGCGCCACGACGCTCGCATCGATGTTCTGCACCGAGACCCCGATGTAGCCGGTCTGGCCATAGATGATGTCGGAGCTCGCCTGACCCGAGCGTATCTGGTTGACCACGCTGAGGATCGTGTCCGAGGGGATCGCATAGTTCACGTTGGATGCCGACGAGCGGAAGCCCTGCACGTCGCCCGCGGTGATCATTCCGATGACCTGCCCGGACGAGTTGACGATCGGGCCGCCGGAATCGCCCGGATAGATGGTGGCGTCGCTCTGGATCATGCCGCTGAGCTGCTCCGACTTGCTGCCCTCGCTCGCGGTGATGGTCTGGTCGAGTGCGGTGACACTGCCCTGTGATACGTCGGGCGTGCCGCCCTGACCGAGCGCGTTGCCGAGCGCGATGATCGCGTCACCCACCTTTACGGAGGACGAGCTCGCGAAGCTGACAGTCGGCCATCCCGACACCCCGTCCACCTGGATGACGGCGATGTCCGCGCTCGGATCGACCCCGATCACGTGCGCGGTGTAGGTCTGAGAGTGTCCGGGCATCGTGACCTGAATGCTTGTCGAGCGGTCCACAACGTGATTGTTGGTGAGGATCTCGCCGTTCGAGTTGACGATCTCTCCAGTCCCGGCAGCCTGGCCCGACCCGACGACGGTGTTGATGTCGACGATCGCGGGATCGACCTTGGCCGCGATGGCGCTGGTGTTGAGGCTGCCGCTTGTGTTTGGACTGGCCGGCTGAATCGGCGAGCCTGGCTGTGCCGGCTGCTGGGCTACGGGCTGGGTGTTGTTCTGCGCCGTGCCGTCACGAGCGGTGATATTGCGCGCGAGGCTGAAGCCAATGCCGGCGCCGGCCGCGGCGGCGATCACCGCCGCGAGAACGACTGCCGCGCCTATCCGGTACCAGATCGTGTTGTTGACCGGCGGGGTAGGCGGCGGAGGCGGCGCCCAGGAGGGAAGTGGACCGCCGAACGACTCGCTGCCGGCGGGTGGCAGCAGAGATTGGTCAGGCGGCGGCCCTACGGGCTCGCTGGGTTGGCTTTGCATTTCCGACATCGGGTGTACCTCCTAACGGTCTGGGAGTCGTGTTTGTGCACAAACGATGCGGTTGGAAGCTTGGAGGGGGTTGGACGGATCCTTAGGGTTTGCTGGGAAACAGGGCCTTATCGATTCCCGTTTTCCCAGGCCGCCTGGCAAGCCACGCAGCGGGTCGCGTCGGGTAGGGCGGCCAGTCGCTCGTCGCCGATTTGCCGGCCGCAGTCCTCGCAGATGCCGTACGCACCTTTGGCGTGTCGGTCACGAGCGTGTGCCGCCTGCTCCCGGTCGCGCTCGAGGACCTGCCGGATGGTCTGGGTGTTAGCCCGTTCGCTTTGAACCTGCGCGAAGTCGGATTCTCCGAAGCCTTTGCTCATATGGACTCACTATCCACTAGTTGGCCAAATGAAACGTGAATCCGGGCTCCCAGCATTTCTTGGTGCGACGCCGGCGTTCTCAATAGGATGAATCCCGGCACGCAATCTGCGGGGCCGAAGGAGGCGAATCGGATGGAGCTGGCTGGGCGCGTCGCACTGGTTACGGGAGGTTCGGGTGACCTTGGGGCGGCCATCTGTCGCGCGCTGGCGCGCAACAAGATGGATGTCGCCGTCACGTACGCGGGCGAGAAGGAGCGCGCGGAGCGCGCCGTTTCGGAAGTGGAAGCGGCCGGCTGCCGCGCCTGGGCGGTTCGCCTCGATCAATCGAGCAGCAAAGAGCCCGACGAAGTGGTCGCAGCTGCTGCGCAGCACTTTGGACGGCTCGACGTGCTGGTCAACAACGCGGCGTGGAACATCGGCATCCCGTTCACCGACCTGGACGCCCTGACTCCCGAGATCTGGGACCGCATGTACGCCACGAACCTGCGTGGGCCCTATCTCCTTGCCCGAGCCGCGGCGCGGTCGATGCGAGAGCAGGGCGAGGGGCGCATCGTGAACATCGGCTCGATCGGCGGCCTTTACCCGTCGAGCAGCAGCATTGCCTATTCGTGCACGAAGGCGGCCCTGATCCACCTCACCCGCTGTCTCGCGGTCGCGTTGGCTCCCAGCGTGCTCGTCAACTGTGTGGCGCCGGGGCTGATCGAAGGCACGCGGATGGCGGACCGGCTACCCGAAGCCGTTCGGGCGGGCGCGCTTGAGAGGGCGGTCCTTCGGAGGGGCGCGTCGATCGACGACATCGCGGAGCAGGTGGTCACTTTCTGCCGCTCGGACAGCACCACCGGGCAGGTGCTGCCCGTCGACGCGGGCGGCGTCTTCCACTAAGTAGAGATAAGCGATGTCACGCGCGCGAGTGGTCTGCCGGTTTGGGCGGATATGGCGCCGCCGTACAGAAAGGGTCGGCGAACCGGCCCAACCAGAGTGATCTTCGAAAGTCGGCGGTGAAACGGCTCCTGAGCCCGACGACCGCGTACTCAACGAAGACGAGGAACACACCGATCAGGAATCCCAAGATGAGGGCCACGACGATGAGAACGCCGACCGGTCCAACGAGCAAATGAGCTAACGCCCAGAACACGACCACGTACATCACGAGCTCGGCGATCAGCCATCGGGCTCGAGTCCAGCCCGTCGGCGCACGGCCTGCCGCCATTGCTGCCAGCACGCACAGATTGGAGGACGCAAGCAAGACCGCGAGGGGGATGACGTACAAATCACGCCCGAGTCTAGGGGACTCGCGGTGGGCTCAATCGAGTGGCAGCCCGGACTCCAAGTGGGCCATCGCGGCGTCCGCGAGATTCGTCAGGTCGGCCTCTGGATCGCCCGCCGCGGCCAGCACGGACGACATGAGCACGCCGATCACAGCGCCGGCCAGGTTGCGCACCGCGAAGTCCGTCGCCGGTCGCCCTGCGCGTGGCGCCAGCACCTCGGCGACCTGCTCGACCATGCCCGCGAACTGGCTCAGCATGGCTGAGCGCACGTCTGGGTCTCGCTGAACCAACGCCGTCCGCTGCTGCACCATCGCCATTTCTTCAGGGGTGATGGCGGAGAACGTGCTGTTCATGGCGGCGCGCAAGGCGGCGATTGGACCCAGCTCCGGTGGCTGCGCGTTAAACGCGGCAATAATGAGCGGGTCGAGGTCGTCCTGCAGGATCAGGTCTTCCTTGCTCGAGAAATAGTTGAAGAAGGTGCTGGGCGAGACCTCGGCCGCGTCGGCGATCTCCTCGATCGTGGTCTGCGCGAATCCCTTCTTCAGGAACAGGCGCATCGCTTCCGTCTGGAGTGCCGCTCGTGTCTTGAGCTTCTTCCTCTCGCGCAGTCCGAGCGTGGCTTCAGGCAACAGATCCAACCTCGCGCGCCGTTGCGACGGATGGCTCGCCAGCGGGCGAGCGTCCGGGCATGAACGCCAGCGCGAGCAGCATCGCCACGGCGGCGATCGCCGCCGACGTGAGCAGCGCCAGGTCCATGCCGTGGACGAATGCCTGGCGCACCGACAGCAGCAAGGCCGGTGAGTGGAGACTCTCGGCCACCTTCGCGCCGGCGAAGACGCTCAGCCGGATGGCGCCGGCGAGCGCAAGCGGCAAGCCTGCCAGGTTCAGCTCCGAGTGGTAGCCGCTCACGAGCACGCTGCCCAGGATTGCCGCGCCGAAAGGCGCGCCCACCTTCTGCATCGCTTGAATGAGGGCGGAGGCCACTCCGCTCCGGTCGCTCGGGACATGCTTCAGCGCCGCCGAGGCGGCGGTTGCAAAGCCAATTCCCATTCCGAATCCGACCACCGCCATCCAGGCGGCCATGAACCACGTGCTCGAGTCGACCGCGGTTGTCGACCCCACAAGCAGCCCCGCCGTTGTGATCGCGAAGCCCGTCGCAATGGTCACCTTGGCGCCGGCCCAGCCCGCCAACCGGTCGGCCGGCACCGCGCCCGCCACGAGCCCAACGATGATGGGCAGAAGCCGAAAGCCTGAACCCTGCGGGTCCACGCCCACGACTCCCTGCGAGTACTGAGGCATGGTGAAGATGACCCCGATCAGCGTAAGGCCGCCAAGGGAGGCAAGGATCACGCCCCAGGTGAAACCTGGCGTGTCGAACAGCGACAGGTCGATAAGAGGGCGTCCCCCGGGACGCAGCGTCAAACGGCGCTCCCACAGGAAGAACCCGACGATCGCAGCCACGCCCACAGTCAGAATGGCCAGCGAGCCCGAGTCAGTCCAGCCGTTCCGGCCGAGCTCGATCAGGCCGTACGTCACGCCGGCGAGTCCGAAGGTGGCGGCTAGCATGCCCACGGGGTCGAGAGCGGGGCGCTGCGAGGCGCGCGACTCCGGCACCAGCGCGATGACCGCGATCAAGCCGACGGCTGCCACCGGCAAGTTCATCAGGAACACCCAGCCCCACCAGAAATGGGTGAGCAGCCAACCGCCCAGGATCGGTCCGAGCGGCAGCGCCAGGAAGTTCGCCGCGGCCCAGACACCGATCGCGCGGGGACGCTCCTCCTCCGAGAACAGCACGGTGACGACCGACAGCGCCATGACGACGATGGCGGCGCCGGCCGCACCAAGCACAACCCGGGCGGCGATGAAGGCGCCCGCGCCGGGAGCGAAGGCGCAGACGACCGAGCCTCCCCCGAAGAGGACGAGGGCGCCCAGCATCACCGGCTTGCGTCCGAACCGATCGCCGAGCACTCCGAAGGGCAGCATCCCGCCCGCCAGGGTCAGCGCGTAGCCGGCCGAGAACCACTGAAGGTCGGATTCAGAGGCGTGAAGTGCCACCGCCAGGGTCGGCAGCGCAACGCTCAGCACAGTCACGTCCAGTCCGACCGCGAGCACCCCAAGCGTGACGGCTGCGAGCGCTGACCACTTCTTGATTGCGATCGAGCTCATTTCACCAAGGCCCCTTTTTTTAGTGTTAAGCTAATTATAGAGCGTCTCTAACTTTCTAGGGACTCCAGCGAAAGCTGCCCACGAAAAGAGAAAGCCCTCGGACCCCGACAGGGACCCGAGAGTTCCGTTCAGCCGGTTGAAGCTATTGCGCCTGGCAGAACGCGGAGAAGCCGGAGTTGGTCGGCCCGGTGTCGTGTCCCAGCCCGCCATCTTCCTGGGCGTCGGCAGAGATCCAGTTGACGCCGGCCGGATCCTGGAATGCGAAGTGGTGAGAGAACGCACCGAAGGCCCCATGGCCCGCATCGCAATTGGCAACTGCCTGCGGCGGCGGATTGTAGCCCGTGTCATCGGCGCTTGCCTGAATGACCCCCGCGCCTGCGAACAGGCTAAGAACGCCGATCAAACCGAGAAGTCTTTTTGCCATAGCACCCCCACGTCTTGTCTCCCCGAAGCGATGTCCATCGCCGGGTCGGCCTGCAGCCCCCCGGGAGACTGAGCTGGCTTCGCCCCACCCGGACAGCGTTAAGTATGCCACTCGCGAAGTGGTTCTTAATAACTTCTTAAGAGTCACCTGGGGGCGCTTGCGTTTCGGCGATGCCCAGTTGGAGCCCACGCCCGGATTCGAACCGGGGACCTTTTCCTTACCAAGTGATCTTCAGTCCCTAGCGAATTCGGCCTGATCTTATCCCGACAGACGAATTTCCCGCCAGACCGTTTAACCCGCGGTCTGAAATCCAGTCGCGCCCGCTAGTTATCGTTCCAGCCCCGAATGGCTAATCGCACAACGATGAACGTGATCAACCAGGCCACGAGCAACAGGAGAGCATTGGGGATGATGACCGGTAACCAATTCGCGGGATGCGGTTGGGTCATGACAAAGTTCCCGAGGACGGGGACTTCTAAGGCGGCGGCGACGACGCTAGCCAGAATCGCCGCGAGTACGGCCCGACGTGACGCCATAGCTTCGACCATCTTGGCACGCCCGCTAGTCGCAAGTCATGGGCCGACGAATGGGCGGTGTCCTGGTCCCAAACCGGAGGCTAACGCCTACCGTATTCGGCTCGATCCACAACGGTCCGGTAACGTCGTGGAAGGTCGGCTCCTTCCGGATCCCGGGAGCGGGGGCTTACTACTACTGCTTCTGGATGAGGATCACGAGGGCTGGTCCAATCAAGACAAACCACAGCGCCGGAAATGTGCAGAAGAACACGCTAACGACGGCCAGCAACAACCCGACTCCGAGCCGGCGCGTGCGGAGGAACCGTGTGGCCACCCCGCTAAGGGCGAAGCCACCAGCCACCAATCCGAGCGCGAGGACCAGCATGGCAATGCCCAAACCGCTGTGGACCATCGGCATTGTGTAGCTCGGTGTAAACGCGAACATTGCAATGCCTATCGGTATCGGTATCAGTGACAACAATCGAATCCCAATCAAAACGCCTTTCATGTAGGCGCGACCTAGCGTTGCCATACGCCCGCTGGGGTCGGACGAAAGACCAGTTTGCCGAGGTGTCATTGACGGGGACAGTAGGGGTGGGGACGCTTCAGCGTCAATCCCGATACCCGCTTCTGGGTACTGATTGCCTCGCAGAACCCGTGGGCCTTCCAAAGGGCTCGAAATGAATACGGAATCGAGCCTCAGAAGGGTCGTGGAGCCCACGCCCGGATTCGAACCGGGGACCTTTTCCTTACCAAGTGCTCTTGGACCCTGGCGAATTCGAGCTGATCTTAGCGTCGCCAGCCGATTTAGGCCCAGACCATTTACCTAGGTCCGTTCGGGGCCATCATCGAGTGGTATGAACACCGTTGCCAACAAGCGTCGCTGGCGATCCGGCTTTGGGTTGTACGTTAAGAAGCGACCCACGGCTGCGTTGAGCGCGCTGGCCATTTCCGAAATTTCCTGGTCGTTGAGGTTCAGTACGACCTGGCGATAGCCCACTCCATCTTTAAGCAGATCGATTTCGGGTCGTTCCAGGTACTGCTCGAACTGGGCAATAAGACCGGCGGCAAAGGCCGTGAAATATCCGAGGTGGTCATCCCGCGACGCTTTGGCGAGCTCCTCGGGTAAAAGCGAGGCACCGCCCTCGGCAAGAACATAAGTCCGCTCGACCGCACCGCGAACCCGCCGCTCAGAAGCAACCGCCAGAGCGCCACCTTGATAGAGCCGCTCAATCTGGCGGTAAAGGGTCGCCTGGGGAACGTCAGGCAGAGCGGCCGCGACCTGTTGCGGCGTCAGGCGGCGTCCTCGGGCGAACGCGAGGATGATGCGCAGCCGAACGGGATGGAGGATCAGGTCAGCCCGTTTCATTCTCAACAATGATACCATTATCGACTATGAGAACGTTGCTGGTAGTGAGCGCCCTGCCCCTGGCGCTCCAGCTCTCGACGAGCACCCTCTTGATCCTCCTCCCCCTCGTCGTCATCGAGCTCGGATTGGTCGTCTTCTCGTTGGTCGACCTTCTCAAGCCAGAGCGGCGCGTAATCGGAGACAACAAGCTGGTCTGGGGGCTCATCATCGTTCTCGTCGGCACCATCGGACCCATCGTGTACCTGTTGGCCGGCCGGAAGCAGAACTAGGAAATTGGAAGCGGCAATCGTCTGCCACGGCCTCGTCAAGCGCTACGGCGACATCACTGCGCTGGATCGGCTCGACCTCGAGGTTCCGACAGGTTCTCTCTTCGGCTTCCTGGGCCCGAACGGCGCCGGCAAGACGACCACGATCCGGCTGCTGACCGGCCTGGCGTGGCCCAGCTCCGGTCGAGCGGTCGTAGTGGGACTCGATCCCACCCGCGGTGGTATCGAGTTTCGGCAGCGGATCAGCCACCAGGATCAGCAGTCGAAGCTCTATGGCTGGATGAAAGGGCGGGAGCTTCTCGAGTTCGTCGGTCGACTCTTCGGCTTCCGCGGACCCGATCTCAGGTCACGCGTCGATGAGGTGCTGGAGAAGACCGGCCTCGTCGAAGCCGCCGGACGCCGCGTTGCCGGCTATTCGGGCGGAATGCGTCAGCGGCTGAACCTGGCGCAGGCGCTGATGAACCGCCCCCAGGTCCTGTTCCTCGACGAGCCCGCCAGCTCGCTGGACCCGGCCGGCCGGCACGACGTCCTCGACCTCCTGTCGAACCTGCGCGGCCAGGTCACGGTCTTCATGTCCAGCCACATCCTGGAAGACGTTGAGAAAGTCTGCGATCGGGTCGGCATCATCGACCGGGGCCGCTTGGTAGCGGACGCAACGATGACTGAGCTCCAAGCGAGGTTTGCGGAGCCGGTGTTCGCGATCGAGCTCGAACCGAGCCAGGCTGCCGCCGGGACGGATTTAGAGACCGTCCTCCGACAGTCGGCCGTGGTCGGCGGGATCGGGCACGAGGGAGCGGTACTTCGGGTGGCCGTGAACGATGCCTCACGGGCCGGGCCCGAGATCATGCGCATCCTCGCCGCGAGCGGCGTTCACGTCGCCCGTTTCGAACGGATCCGGCCCAGCCTGGAGGACGTTTTCCTGCGACTGGTTCCGAGCCAGCGGCCACCCGAAACCCGCGAATGAGAGGCTTTGCCGTGCTGCTCTATAAGGAGATCTCCGAGCAATGGCGGACCGGGCGGCTCCCCGTGGTGGCCGTGATCTTTCTGCTCTTTGGGCTCGCGTCGCCGGTGATCGCCAAATACACGCCGGACATCGTCAAGCTGGCCGCCGGCTCGATCGACATTCACGTGCCCACCCCAACCATCAAGGACGCGGTCGCTGAGCTGATCAAGAACCTGAGCCAGGTCGGGGTGCTCGCCGCGATCCTGCTCGCCATGGGCAGCGTCGCCGGAGAGAAGGAATCCGGAACAGCAGCTTTCGTCCTGGTCAAGCCGGTGAGCCGGTTTGCATTCCTTGCCGCGAAGTTCAGCGGCCTCGCTTTGACCATGGCGGCCGCAGTCCTCATCTGCGGACTGGCTGCTTACTTGTATACCGACCTGCTCTTCGCACCTCTTACCGTGCTTGGATTCGGGGCCGCTTGCCTCGTTATTCTGCTGGGCCTACTTGAGATCGCCGCGGTAACGTTCCTGGGCAGCACGTTGGTGCGGTCCTCAATCCCCGCCGCCGGCACCGGAATAGTCGCGCTCGTCGTCGCAGGCGTCGTCTCCTCGCTGCCCAACATCGGTCACTTCACTCCGTTCGGCCTGAATGAGCTGGCAAGCGACCTCGCCCTGCAGCAAACAGCGACGGGGTGGGACTGGTCGCTCATTGTTAACGCCGGTTTTGTAGTGGTCGCGCTGACTGCTAGCTGGCTCGTCTTCCGGCGTCAGGAGATATGACGAAATCGAGCCTCGGAAGGGTCGTGGAGCCCACGCCCGGATTCGAACCGGGGACCTTTTCCTTACCAAGGAAATGCTCTGCCACCTGAGCTACGTGGGCGAGCGCAGCTTCCAGATTCTATCGGCTCCCCCCGAGCATCCTGGCAGTCGGCCGACCACCTCGCCCTTCTAGACTCCTAGCAACCTTATGCCCCCGACCATAGACGAGCTTCTCGCCAAAGCAAGGCAAGGACTCGTGCGAGTTGAAGCCGTGCAAGCCGCGGCCGAGCTCTTGCAGGGCGCGTTGTTGGTCGATACGCGCCCGGCGGACCAGCGAGCCGAAGGCGGCGAGATTCCAGGGGCCACAGTGATCGACCGCAACGTGCTCGAATGGAGGCTCGACCCCGCGTCGCCATCGCGAATTGAGGCAGCCACCGGTTACGACGTCCGCGTGATCGTGATCTGCAACGAAGGCTACTCATCGAGCCTCGTTGCGGCCACGCTGCAGGAGCTCGGCCTGGTCAACGCGACGGATGTCATCGGTGGGTTTCAGGCGTGGCGGGCGGAGGGCCTGCCGACGACTAAAAGCTAGGTCCCGGACTCCACGCGCCCCGCTTCGGTGAGGATCTCCGCTTTTCCGCGGATCTTGATCGCCGCCGTCAGCTCCGTGAACTGGGCCACCAGCACCTCGCCCGCGTCCAGCCGCTCCGAATGGTGCGAGCGCGTGTCCTTGCCGCGGGTCAGGCCCATGATCGTGACGCCGTCCTCGAGCGCCTTGACCACGATGTAGCGCCCGGTCGCACTTCCCTCGAGCTCTGTCATCGTCTCCCTCGTCCGTTGCCGTTGGACTGCGCCTTCGGCCGCACCGTCTCCAGCCGGGTGGCGGTCTGGCCCACCAGCTCGTCGATCTCGGCCGCAAGCACCGGACCGGCGAGCACATGATAGCGATCGGCATTCACGATCACCTCCCGGCTTCCGACCACCACGTGCAGGACCACCTCGTCGGTTCCCGGGTGGCGCGCCAGGACCGCTTCCAGCCGCTCCGCGAGACCCGCGTCACTGTTCGGGATTCGCACATGAACCAGCTGCCGGCGGGCGACCGGCACGCATTCCGGATCGTCCCAGAGCCACGCCATGTCGGCCACGATCGACGCCGTCTCCACCTCCGGCTCAATGTCCGGCTCGGGCGGCGGCCCGCCGCTCGACCCGTTCGCGCGCGTGCTGCCGGCGCGTGCGTCCACCTTGCCCTGGACGACCAGCACCTTGTCCGGCTCGAACAGGAGCCGGACCTGCTCGAAGATGCGCGGGAAAAGCACCACGTCGACCGTCCCGGTCAGGTCTTCGAGCGTGGCGTACGCCATGATCTGGCCCTTTCGCGTCACCACGCGGCGCACCTCTCGCACCAACCCGGCGACGCGCACCTCCGTGTCCTGCAGCGCGCTGGTCACCTTGACCGCCTGCGTGTCGGAGAGCTTGGCCAGCTCGGCCGAGATCCGGCGCAGGGGGTGGTCGCTCAGGTAGAGGCCGAGCAGCTCCTTCTCGAGCCGCAGCTTCTCCTCCCCCGCCATCGGCGCTACGTCGATCAGCAGCCCATAGTCCTCGGCCTGCGTCTCGGGCGAGCCGACCATGTCGAGCAGCGATGTCTGGCCCGACTCGCGGTCGCGCCGGGCGCGTTCGGCTCGGCTGACCGCGTGGTCCAGCACGGCCAGGAGTCGCGCCCGCTCGCCGAGCGTGTCGCACGCTCCTGACTGCACCAACGATTCGAGCACCCGGCGATTCACGTCCTGGATCGCGGCGGTGCGCTCGCACAGGTCCTCGAGCGACTTGAATGGACCGTCGGCGTCGCGCAGCCCGACGATGCTCTCCACCGCGTGCTGGCCGACGTTCTTGATGGCGGCGAGGCCGAACAGGATTCGTCCGTCGCTCATCGAGAAATCGGCGCGCGAGTGGTTGATGTCGGGCGCCACCACGTCAATGCCGCGAATCCGGCAGTCGACGATCGCGGTCGCCACCCTGTCGGCGCTCCCTTCCATATGGATCAAGAGCGCCGTCATGTACTCGAGTGGATAGTTGGCCTTCAGGTAGGCCGTCTGATAGGCGATCACGCCGTAGGCCGCCGAGTGGGCCCGGTTGAACCCGTACTCGGCGAACTTTGCGATGCCGTCGAACAGCGCGTCGGCTGTCGTCTGCGAGATGCCGCGCTCCACCGCCCCGTCGATGAACTTCGTGCGCTGCTTCGCCATCTTGGGCTTGTCCTTCTTGCCCATCGCGGAGCGAAGGATGTCGGCCTCGCTCATGGTGAACCCGGCCAGCTCGCGGGCGGCCATCATCACCTGCTCCTGGTAGATCATCACGCCGTACGTCTCGCGCAGAATCGGCTCTAGGCGTTCGTGCATGTACTCGATGGGCTCCCGGCCCTGCTTGCGCGCGATGAAGGCCGGGATGTTGACCATCGGCCCGGGTCGGAACAAAGCGACCGCCGCCGACACGTCCCCAAAGCTCTGCGGACGCATGTCCATCAACATGCGGCGCATCCCTGCACCTTCGAGCTGGAACACGCCGTGTGTATCGCCGATGGAAAGCAGCTGATATGTCTTGGCGTCATCGAATGGAAGCTGGTCGATATCGATCTCGAGCCCGCGATGTTCTTTCAAGAGTCGGAGGCAGGTGGCGATGATGTCGAGGTTCTGCAGGCCGAGGAAGTCGATCTTCAACAGGCCGATGTCGCCCACAGCCTTCATGTCGTACTGGGTGATCACCGCTTCGCTCTTAGGGCCGAACTGAAGCGGCGTGTAGCGGACCAGCGGCTCGGGCGCGATCACGACGCCGGCCGCGTGGGTGCTCACGTTGCGCGAGACGCCCTCGAGCGTGCGCGCCACGTCGATCAGCCGCTTCTGCTCCTCGTTTGACTCGTACGCCTCGCGAAACTCCGCGACCTCTTTGATCGTGTCGTCGAGGCTCTTCGAGCGGCCCTGCCACACCGGCACGAGCTTGGCCAGACGATCGGTGTCGCGCAGCGGCACCTCCAGCACGCGGCCCACGTCGCGGATCGCGGCCTTCGATGCCATGGTCGTGAAGGTGATGATCTGGGCCACGCGGTCGGAGCCGTACTTCTCCGAGACGTAGCGAATGACCTTCTCGCGGCCTTCCACTGAGAAGTCGCAGTCGATGTCGGGCATCGACACACGGTCGATGTTGAGGAAGCGCTCGAAGATCAGGCCGTGCTGGATCGGATCGAGATTGGTGATGCCGAGGCAGTACGAGACGAGGCTGCCCGCCGCGCTGCCTCGCCCGGGTCCCACGACGATGCCCTGCTTGCGCGCGAAGTTGTAGAAGTCCCAGACGATCAGGAAGTACGAGGCGTAGCCCGTCTGGCTGATCACCGACAGCTCGGTCTCGGCCCGCTCCTTGACTGCGGCGTTCGGCTCGCCATACCGCCATTCGAGGCCCTCGAGAACCAGCTTGCGAAGGTACTGGTCCGGCTTGAGGCCATCGGGCACGTCGAAGGGCGGCAGCAGGGTCGCGCCCAGCTTCAGCTTGAGGTCAACCATGTCGGCCACGTCGAGCGTGCTGGCCAGCGCGTCGGGCAAGTCCGCGAACGCGGCTCTCATCTCGTCGGCGGTCTTGAGGTAGTTCTCCTGCGACGAGAAACGCCAGCGGTTTGGGTCGTTGAACCGCGCGCCGGTCTGAAGGCAGAGCAGCACGTCGTGCGCCTCCGAGTCGTGGCGGTGCACGTAATGGAGGTCGTTGGTCGCGCACAGGCGAAGCCCGAACTCCTTGCCGAAGCCGGCCAGGGCCTCGTTGACCGCGTCCTGGCGGTCGATGCCGTGACGCTGCACCTCGAGCAGGAACCGGTCCTTGCCGAACATGTCGCGATAGGCGGCCACCGATTCGCGAGCGCCGTCGATGTCCCCTTCCGTGATCCGGCTCGCCGCCTCACCCTGCAGGCAGCCCGAGAGCGCGATCAGCCCCTTGGCGTGCTCGGCCAGGATCTCCTTGTCGATGCGGGGCTTGTAGTACATCCCCTCCATCTGGCCGACCGTGCACAGCTTCATTAGGTTGAGGTAGCCCTCGTGGTCGGCGGCGAGGAGCGTCAGGTGGTTGGGGTCGCGGTCAACCCTTCCTTCGCGCAAGAGCCGCGAGCGCGGGGCGACGTAGACCTCGCANNCCATCGAGCAGCGAGTACTCGGTGTGGTTGTGCAGGTGGATGAAGGTATTGGGGGCGTGCGGCATCGTTTGGATTTGGGTGTGGCGGACCCCGGAGATAGTCTAAGGGCGATCTCCCTCTAGCATTCCCTCATGCCTTCGCTCGCCCAACTGCCCGCCGAGGCTCACCACTCGGGGATTCGCGAAATCGCGAACGAGGCGATGCGCACCCCGGGCGCGATTCGTCTCGACGTCGGCCAGCCCAACTTTCCCACCCCCAAGCACATCGGCGACGCGGGCAAGCGTGCCATCGACGAGAACATGACCTTCTACACCCACACGCAGGGACTGATCTCGCTGCGCGAGAAGCTCGTGGCCAAGCTCGAGCGCGTGAACGGAATCCGGGTCACACCCGATCGGATCGCGTGCGGGCCGGGCGGTGTGGGTGCCATCGCGGCGGTGTTCGGCGCGGCGCTCGAACGCGGCGACGAGGTGCTCCTCCCCGACCCCGGCTGGCCCAACACACGCCTGATGCTCACCTGGGTGGGCGCGCGGGGCGTGTTCTATCCGTGCGCGGCCGCCGATGGTTTCCAGCCCGACCTCGATACTCTCGCGCGCCTCATCACGCCGCGCACCAAGTTGCTTCTGATCAACAGCCCCAACAACCCGACCGGAGCGGTGTATCCGGCGGAGACGATCGCACGCCTGGTCGAGCTGGCGCAGCGTCACAACCTGTGGCTGCTCAGTGACGAGTGCTACGACCAGATTATCCTCGACGGTTCGTGGACCAGCCCGGCGAGCCTCGCGCCCGACGACCCGCGCATCGCCAGCGTGTTCACGTTCTCGAAGTCGTACTCGATGACCGGGTGGCGGATCGGGTACGTGGCCGGCTCGGCAGAGCTCATCGACACCGCGACAAAAGTGCTCGAATCCAATTCCTCGTGCGTGTCGACCATCAGCCAGGTCGCTGCTGAGGCGGCGCTCGACGGGCCACAGGACTGCGTCGGCGAGATGGTCGCCGCCTACCGCCACCGGCGGGATGTGGTCGTGGACATCCTCCGCGAGGCGGACATGCTCGTGAACGAGCCCACAGGCGCCTTCTACTGCATGGCGGACATCTCACGGAGCCACCTGCATGCGCGCGACTTCGCGTTCAGGCTCCTCCGCGAGAAAGGCGTCTCGGTGGCACCTGGGAGCGCGTTTGGGGAAGTCGCCCTGGGTGCCGTCAGGATCAGCCTGGCCAGCTCGGACACCGATCTCAGGGAGGGTGTGGGCCGCCTGGCCGAGTTCGTCCAGCAGCTTGCGTAACCCCGGGCCGTAACCCTATGCTTCCGCCCGCGTTGAGAGTGTCGTGCTGTTTCTGAAGCCCCTGCTGGCGTTCACCGTGAGGCAGCTCCAACCCGGACGCCTGCGGCTCGCGCTCTTGAAGCTGGGCCACGGCCTGGACGTCTTCAACTAGAACCTAGGCTGCGGCGCCTCGTTCGAGTAGGGCAACCGACTCGATGTGGTAGGTCTGCGGGAACATGTCCACGATCGCCGCTCGCCTGATCCGGTAGCCGCCCCTCACCAACGCGATGAGGTCGCGCGCGTGCGTGGAAGGCTCGCAGGAGACGTACACCAGGCGGTCGAGGCCCAGCCGGATCAGCTCTCCAATCGCGGCAGGCTCGCAGCCCGCGCGGGGAGGGTCCAGGATCGCCGCCTGGTACTGGCCGAGCCGCAGCTTGCGCATGACGGTTTCGACCTTGCCCGGCAGGTATTCCACTCGCGCCGAGTTGATGCGCGCGTTCAGCCGGCCAAGCTGCACTGCATGGGGGTTCTCCTCGATTGCCGTCACGCCGGCGGCGCCGCGAGCCACCGCCGCTGAGAGCGTCCCTATCCCGGCATAAAGATCCAGCACCCGGTCCGCCGCGCCAGCGCCGAGCATGTCGAGCGCGGTCCGGTACAGGACCAGCATCTGGCGGTAATTGGTCTGGACGAACGTGTCGCTGCGGGCGCGAAAGGTCATTTCCCAGAAGTCCAGCGACATGGCGTCGTCGAGCAGAACCTGCTCGGGCAGCAACTCGGCCACTCGCCGCGCGAACTCGTCGCGAGGCCACTGCGGCTCGCGCCCGCGATGCCGCACCCGCCAGAGCAATCCGCGCCCCGTCGGTTCAATCGTCAAGAGCAGGTTTTGTAGGTCCTTCAGCTCCATCTCGTTGGCGGCCTGGGCGAAGGCAGGTAGCGCCTGCTCGATACGCAGGTCATGGATCGCACAGGTGTCGATCGGCAGGACGGAGTGGGAGCGAAGCCGGTGGAAGCCGAACCGCCATCCCCCACTCCCGGAGATTGCCTCGAACTCACCGCGAATCCTGTAACGCCACGGGTCATCCATGCCGAGGACGGGCGAATCGGGCGGAAGCCGAAGACCGGCGCGCGACCATGCTTCTTCGACGACCTGGCGTTTGAGAGCCAGCTGATGCGAGTAATCCGCGTGCTGGAGCTGGCAGCCTCCACATTCGCCGAAATAGGGACATGGCGCCGGCACGCGGTGCGGCGACGCCTCGATCACGCGCGTCGCGGCCGCCACCGCCACACCACCCTGGCGTCCGCGCGGCTCAGCCTCGACCACCTCGCCCGGCAGCGCGTAGTTGACCAGCCATACCTTGCCGTCGTCGCGTGCGACGGCGGCGCCACCATGGGCCGGCGCCGTGGGGCGCAGGATCAGCGGCGCCACAGCGCCATGGGGTCACGCGCCGGCTTGAACCCCGCCGCCTCGACCATCTGAGTGGCCACCTTGAAGCCCTCTGCGACCTTGTCCGGCTGGTGCGCGTCGCTCCCGTACTGCACCGCCTGCCCCCCCACCTCCCGCCACCACCGCACCACGGTGATGTCTGGGCAAAGGGTGTGGCCGCGAGTGGTGTTGACCTCGAGCACGCGCCCGGTGCGGGCCGCGGCGGTCAGGACCGCCCGGATCTCAGCCTGGTAGTCCGCCTCGCGATACGGAGCCGCGCCGTCGAGCCAGTAGCGCTTCGGATAGTCGATATGGGCCAGGGTCTCGAACGGCTGGCCGCTGTCCACCATCGCGAGGGTCTCGCGGAAGTACTCCCTCACCGCGCCCGGGAAGTCGGTCTTCGCGTGGTCGCGGAACTGGCTGGCGTCGACCATGACCCCATCGAGGCGGATGCAGTGGATCGAGCCGAGCACCTGGTCCAGAGGACCGGTGGCCAGCGCTTCGGCAGTCTCCTTCGGGTACCAGTGCGGCTCCCCGAGCTCGACGCCGGTGAGAATGCGCAGCGCCTTGAACTTGGCCCGGCAGCGCTCGATGGCGTCGAAGTAGCCCGCCAGGTCGACCGAATGCTGGCCCTGATGCACAAGCGCCCAGTCGGCGTGCTCGGTAAAGGCGATCGCGGGCAGGCCGACCTCGATCGCACGTTCGCAGCTGCGCTCCATCGAGCCGAGGGGAGCGTCCCACGACCATTCGGTGTGCACGTGGAGGTCAGGCGGCAAAGACACGTGACAAAGGCTAGCTGCATGGTGCACCCCCCCACCCGGCCCTAACGAGCCGACCTCCCCGGCTAGCGGGGAGGTGAGCTCCCCCGATAAAATTGCCCGCCGTGGGGTACGTGGTGCTTGGTTTTACGTATGCGGTGGGCGGTCCATTGCTCGGAATCGGGTTGTACATCGTGCTCCGGGGCGGCTTCCCAGCCTGGTGGATGGAGTGGATGCTCTGGCCGGTCAAACAGGTGACGCCGCAGATAGCCCGGCTTCAGGGCTTGACCGTGGTCGGCCTGGGGGCCTCGATCGTGGCAGCCGGGTTGAGCACGTGGGTCTCGCAGTTCCTGGGCGGGCTGCTGGTCGTGCTGGCGATCGCCGCCTACCTGGTGGGAGCCGGCCTCTACGTGTACAGCACGTGGCTTTCCCGCCGAGGGCCCAAGGAACAGGAGCTAGCCTAGGAGGCGGAGCAAGAGCTCGCTTGCGATCCTCGGATTAGCTTGCGGCGCTCTCTTTTTGAGGTCCGCCATCAGCGCGCCTAGCGCCTGCTTCTTGCCCGCCCGGTAGTCCTCGACCGCCCGCGGGTTGGCCGCGATCACGGCTTCGACCTCGACCTGGAGGGCTGACTCGTCGCTCAGCTGCGCGAAGCCGTGCTCGCGGACGATGTCGGACGGCAAGCGGCCTGTTTCCACCGACTCCACGAGCACCTCCCGGCCCTGATCTCTCGTGATGCTGCCGCCGGTCACAAGCTTCACCAGGTCGGCCAGGTGCTCTGGGGTGGGAATCTTGCCCGACGGAGCCACCTCTCCGATGATCCAGTTCGCCACGGGCTTGGGTTCCGCCCCCGCGGCGACGGCCGCTTCGAAAAGGTCGGCCAGCTCGCGGTCGGCGGCGATCAGCACCGCGTCCGCCGCGGGAAGCCTGTGCTGCGAGACCAGCCGCCCACGTCGCGCACCCGGGAGCTCCGGCAGAGCCGAGCGAAGCTGTTCGATCCACGCCGCGTCGATCTCCAGGGGAGGCAGGTCCGGCTCCGGGAAGTAGCGGTAGTCCTCCGCGAACTCTTTGCTGCGCTGGGAGAAGGTGCGGCCCTCGGCTTCCGACCAGCCGCGCGTCTCCTGCACCACCGCGCCGCCCGACTCGAGGACCTCGGTCTGGCGGGTCACCTCATAAAGGATGGCGCGGTGCAGGGCGCGGAACGAGTTGATGTTCTTAAGCTCGGTCTTCACGCCCAGCTCTTTCGACCCCGCGCGGCGAAGCGAGATGTTGGGCTCGGCTCGCAGCTGGCCCTTCTCCATCTCCGCCTCCGAAGCTCCGATGGTGCGGAGCATGGTGCGAAGCGCGACCGCGTAGTCGCGAGCCTCGTCGGCCGATCCCAGGTCGGGCTCGCTGACGATCTCCATCAGCGGAACGCCCGCCCGGTTCAGGTCGACGAACGACTCCCACGACTTGTGCAGCTTGTCGCCGGCGTGGATGAGCTTGCCCGTGTCCTCCTCGAGGTGGACGCGGCGGATCCGAACGCGCCGGCCATCGAGCTCCAGAAAGCCGTTCAGGCTCATCGGCAGGTCGTACTGGCTGATCTGGTAGCCCTTGGGAAGGTCGGGATACATGTAGTTCTTGCGGTCGAACTTGGTGTGGCGTGGAATCTCACAGCTAAGCGCGAGCGCCGTCTTGAGGCATGCTTCGACCGCGGCCTTGTTGATCACCGGCAGCACGCCCGGCATGCCCAGGCAGATCTCACAGACGTTGGAGTTCGGCGGGTCGCCCAGCTGGCCGACGGCGCAGCCGCAGAACATCTTGCTGCGCGTGGTCGGCTGCACATGCACCTCCATGCCGATCACGACCTCCCACGCACTACTCAATGGGAGCAACTCCAGCCTTGACTCCGCTCGTCACCTCGTAAGCGCGTGCCACGCGCAGCGCGACGTCCTCGCGCCACTGCGGGGCGAGCACCTGCAACCCCACCGGCAGCACCTCGTCGGTCATGCCGCACGGCACGCTGATGCCGGGCAGACCGGCCAGGTTTCCACCGAGCGTGAGCACGTCGCATAGGTACATCGACAGAGGGTTCTGCGTGCGCGACCCCAGGGGAAAGGCAACGGTCGGCGAAGTGGCACTGATGATCGCGTCGCACTTTTCGAACGCGGCGTCGAAGTCACGCTTGATCAGCGTCCGCACCTTCTGCGCCTT
Source organism: Candidatus Dormiibacterota bacterium (assembly GCA_003151935.1). Lineage (GTDB taxonomy): Bacteria > Chloroflexota > Dormibacteria > Dormibacterales > Dormibacteraceae > Palsa-870. The sequence goes on from PLYZ01000063.1 coordinate 33,934, forward strand.
GAGGTAGTACGCGTCGTAATAGCCGCTCGAAAGCGCGTAGGTGCCAAGCATCACGCGCCGCCGCACCTCGGTCCCGAAGCCCTTGCGTCGCGTGCGTTCATAGGCCTCGGTGATGTTCTGCGCGTCCTGACAGAGCCCATACCTGACGCCGTCGAACCGTGCGAGGTTGGAGGAGCATTCGGCCGGGGCGATGATGTAGTACGCAGCGAGTCCGTAGTCCGTGTGGGGCAGCGTCACGTCGACGATCTCCGCACCCGCCTCGCGAAGGGCCTTGATCGCCATGTCGATGGCTGTCTTCACCCCCGGCTCGATGCCCTCGACGTCGTAGTACTCGCGCGGCACGCCGAGGCGCAATCCCTTCACGCCGGCGTCGAAATCGCGCAGCACGTCGTTCGGCCGGTTCGAGCTCGTGGCGTCCAGTGGATCGTGGCCGGCCATCGCATCGAGGACGATCGCGGCGTCCTCGACCGAGCGCGTGAACGGTCCGATCTGGTCGAGGCTCGAGGCGAACGCGATGAGCCCATAGCGGCTTACACGCCCGTACGTCGGTTTCATACCGACCACTCCGCAGAGGGCCGCTGGCTGGCGGATGGACCCGCCGGTGTCGGTGCCCAGCGCGATCATCGCCTCGCCCGCGGCCACAGCGGCGGCGCTGCCGCCCGAGCTTCCGCCGGGCACGCGGTCGAGGTCCCAGGGGTTGTGCGTGGGGTGGTAGCCGGAGTTCTCCGTCGAACTGCCCATCGCGAACTCGTCGCAATTGGTCACTCCGAGCATCACGGCGCCGGCAGCAAAAAGCCGCGACACGGCGGTCCCCGTGTACGGGGGTCTGAAGCCGCTCAGGATCCGCGACCCGGCCGTTGTCTCCACGCCGCGCACGCACAGCACGTCCTTCACGGCCATCGGAATCCCGACCAGAGGGCCGAGATCCCCGCGCGCGATCCGCCTGTCGGCCTCCTCGGCCTGCTTCTCCCACAGCTCCGGCGTGAAGCGCAGAAACGCTTTCACGCGGCGATCGAGGCGTTCGATCCGCTCCGCATGCGCGGTGACCAGCTCGGCGGCCGAGAAGGAGCGGAGGCGCAGCAGGCGCGCGGCTTCTTTGATGGTGAGCTCAGTCAGGTTCGTGAGGTCGCTCATGTCTCTTCCTGGATCGAAGGCACGCGGAAGAAGCCGTCCACGGCCGCGGGCGCGTTTGCCAGAGCGTCGGCCTGGTCCAACCCGGGACGGGGGACGTCCTCTCTGAGAGTGTTGGCGACCTCCACGACCTGGGCCGTCGGGGGGATCGCGTCGATGTCCAGCTGCTGCAGCCGGTCGATGTGCACGAGGATGCCGCTCAGCTGCTCGGCGTAAAACTCCTCGTCGCCAGGCTCCAGCGCGAGGCGCGCGAGCATGGCGACATGGCGAACCTCGTCCTTTGAGAGTGGCACTAGAGTGTCCCGACCCCGAGGTTCACTCAGGTGAGTTTAGTTTCTGGAGGAGTTGCGGCTCGACAGCAGCGCCAGCAGCGCGGGAATCCCGGCGACGGCGCCCACCCCGCTAAACGTCATCGCGCTGGCGGCGATCGCCGCCAGCATGCGAGCCCATCGTTCCTGTCTCATCAGGCCAAACGCGCCGACCACGCCGACCACCGCCGAGCCGATCGAATAGGCCGAAGACGTAAGGAGGATGATCCGGACGCGGCCCACGGCGGATGGTTCGGAAAGAAACCCGAGGATGAACCAGGCCCAGCCGACCATCACCACCGCGCCCAAGAGCAGCACCGGCCACACCCACCGCGGCGTGGCCGCCGCCGGCGTCCTTTGTTCTTCAGTCACCTGCACCGCGCGAGTGTAGTGCTGGGTCACCTGGGGACGAGGGCGAGGAACTGCTCCTCATCCAGGACCGCGACCTTGAGCTTCTGCGCCTTCTCGAGCTTGGAGCCGGCGCCCGGCCCGGCTACGACATAGTCCGTCTTCGAGCTCACCGTCGAGCCGGCCTTCCCGCCCAGCCGCCTGACCAGGGCCTCCGCGTCGGGGCGGCTCATCGTCTCGAGCGTCCCCGTGAACACGAACATCTTCCCGGTCAGCGGGCCCTCGCCCGGCGCCTCAACCGCCTGAGGCTCAATCCCCGCAGCCAGCAGCTTGCCGACCAGCTCGCCCCCGTGGCCCAGGAAGTACATCTGCACCTCGCGCGCCATGTTCGGGCCGATGCCATCCACCTTCAGCAGTTCCTCGTCGGTCGCGTTGCGCAGTCTCGCGATGTTGCCGAAGTCGGCGGCAAGCAGGTCCGCGGTCGCCTCGCCCACCTGCGGGATGCCGAGGGCGTACAGGAACCGCCCCAGCTGCGGGCGGCGGCTCTCGGAGATTCGATCGATCAGGTTCTGACCGGACTTCTCGGCAAAGCCGTCCAGCTGAACGACCTGCTCTTTCGTCAGCCGGTAGAGGTCGCTTGGGTCCTCGACCCACCCGTGTTCGATGACCTGACCGAGCGTCGCGTAGCCCAGCCCTTCGATGTTCAATGCGCCACGGCTCGCGAAGTGGCGCAGCCGCTCCAGGCGCTGGGCGGCGCAGAACGGGTTGATGCATCGGTGCGCGATGTAGGGCTCCTCGCGCACGACCTCTCCCCCACACACCGGGCATTTCGCCGGCATCGTCCAGCCTGGCTTCGGCTCCTTGACGCTGACGATCTCCGGGATGACGTCGCCGGCGCGATGGATGACGACTCGGGCGCCGACGTACACGCCCTTCTCGTTCACCTGGGCCTCGTTGTGCATCGTGATGTTGCGGATCGTCACGCCGCCGACCACCACCGGCTTGACGTGCGCGACGGGCGTGAGCACGCCGGTACGTCCGACGTAGCACACGATTTCCTCGACCACCGTCTCCGCCTCCTCGGGGGCGTACTTGAACGCGATCGCCCAGCGGGGCGAGCGCGCGACGAAACCGAGCTCGAGCTGCTGCGCGAAATCGTCGACCTTGATCACCACGCCGTCGATCTCATGCTCCAGCTCGTGGCGCCGGCGCTGCCACTCGGCGTGATACTCGATCACCTCTTCGATCGAGTTGAGACGCCGGCGGTGCTTGTTGACGCGAAAGCCCATCTTCTCGAGCGTGCCGAGCACCTCCCACTGCGAGCGGCACGGCCCTCCCGGATCCAGGGTGTACATGAACGTCTGGAGGTCGCGGCTTGCGGTCACGTTGGGGTCGACCTGCCGCACGCTGCCGGCCGCCGTGTTGCGCGGATTGACGTAGCGCTGGCGTCCCGAGGCCTCGACCTCGCGGTTGAGCTTTTCAAAAGCCGCGATCGGGAAATAGACCTCTCCCCTCACCTCGAACAGGTCGGGCATGCCTTTCGAGGGGGTGATCGTGAGCGGCACGCTGCGGATCGTGCGCACGTTGGCCGTGACGTCCTCGCCCACCGTCCCATCGCCGCGCGTGGCAGCGCGCTGAAGCCGGCCCTTCGAGTAGGTCAGGTTGATGGCAAGACCGTCGATCTTCAGCTCTGCGCAGTACGTAACCTGGTCGCCGATCGCTGCACGCACACGCTTGTCGAAGGCTCGGGTCTCGGCCTCGTCGAAAGCGTTCTGAAGGCTGAGCATCGGCGAGCGGTGCCGCACCTTGGCGAACTGGTCGGATGCCTCGCCGCCCACGCGCTGAGTTGGCGAATCGGGGGTCAAGAGGGCCGGCCGGTCCCCTTCAATGCGGCGCAGCTCGAGAAACAACGCGTCGTACTCCGCGTCTGAGATGTCGGGTTGGTCGAGCACGTAATACGCGTGCTCGTGATGGCGGATCAGGTCCCGCAGCTCCGCCACCCTGACCGCGGGGTCGGCGAACTTTTTGCGCTTGCTCATTTCGTCAGAGGGGCGAGCGTGCCGCTGAGGATCTTCAGGCCCGCCTTGTCGAACTTGATCACGAGCTCCTCGTCGGTGCGCGTGAGCGTGCTCTTCACCACGGTCCCCGCGCCGAAAGCCGGGTGCCTGACCCGATCGCCGCTCGTGAACCGCTGCACGGGAGGAGCCGCCGGAGCCTCCTGCACCTGCCTCTCCTGGAACCTTTCCTTGTAGCCCTGGCGCGGTGGCGCGACCGGCGCGCTGCCTCGCGGCGTGCCGAGCATCGACTGCGGGATCTCTGTCAGGAACCGGCTCGGGAACGCGGGTTGCGAGCGCCCGTAGAGGTGGCGGCGGAAAGCGCAGCTCAGGTAAAGACGGTCTTTCGCGCGCGTCATGCCGACGTAGCAGAGACGTCGCTCCTCCGCCATCTCCGTCGTCGCGCCGTTCGCGGATGGGTTTTCCTCGCGCTCGTCCAGCGCGCGCTGATGGGGCAGCAGCCCTTCCTCCATGCCGACCATGAACACGACCGGGAACTCGAGGCCTTTGACCATGTGGAGCGTGATCAGCGTCACGCCCTCGCCATTCTCGTCGTAGGCGTCGACGTCCGACACGAGGGCGATCTCCGCCAGGAAGTCTTCCAGGCCCTGGGCGGGCTCGCGGTCGTCAAAGCTCTCGGCCAGGCCGCGCAGCTCGTTCAGGTTTTCCATGCGGGCCTCGCCCTGCGGGGTCCCATCGAGGTAGTGCTGGCGGAGACCCATGATCTCGACCACGTGGTCGAGCAGCTCGCTCGGCCGCATGACACCCATGACCGAGCGGACGGACTCGATCTGCGCGCGGAACTTCTGCAGCGGCACGACGGCGGCCCGCGGGACGCCGGCGACGCGCCCTGCTTCTTCGAGCAGCGAGAGGATGTCCGTGTCGGCTTCGCGCGCGGCGGCGTTGAGCGCGTCGACGGTGACGTTGCCGATCTTGCGCGGGGGCACAGAGACGATGCGCGAAAAGCTGAGCGCATCCTTGGGGTTGGAGCAGAACCGCAGGTACGCGACGACGTCCTTGACCTCGCGCCGCTCCCAGAAACGAACTCCGCCGACCAGCCGGTAGGGGATCCGGCGGCGCGCAAGCACGTCCTCGAACGAGCGGGACTGTGCATTGGTGCGATAGAGGACCGCGAAGGCAGAGTAGCCACGGTTCTCCGTGCGGCGCAGCCGCTCGATCTCGTCGGCAACGAACTCGGCCTCCTCGATCTCGTTGTAGGCCTGCGTCGCGATCACCTTCTCGCCGCCCGCGCGCTCGGTCCACAAGCGCTTCTCGGCCCTTTCCGGGTTGCTGCGGATGACGCTGTACGCGGCGTCCAGGATCGCCTGGCTCGAGCGGTAGTTCTGTTCCAGGCGCACGACGTGCGCGTCCGGGTAGTCCTTGCGGAAGTCGAGGATGTTTCGGATGTCCGCGCCCCGAAAGCGATAGATGGACTGATCGTCGTCTCCGACGACGACCACGTTGCGATGCTCGCGAGCGAGCTGGTTGATCAGCACGTACTGCGCCCGGTTAGTGTCCTGGTACTCGTCGACCAGCACGTGACGGAAGCGGTCGCGCCACTTGTCGAGCGCCTCCTCGTCGGTGTTGAAGAGCTCGACCAACTTCATGATCAGGT
>PLYZ01000093.1 GCA_003151935.1 Candidatus Dormiibacterota bacterium
CCCATAAGCGCTGAAGCTCCACGTCTGGTCCACGCCAACCAGTCATCACTTTCGGCTCAACGCCGCCGAGCGCCACTCTAACGAGCGGTGACTTCCTGCCCGCCAGATCGGTGGTCGCCGAGTCGATAAATGAACTCGACGCCCTGCTTGGTACTAGGGAGGTCAACCCCCGTCTCCCGCTCCACCTTCCCACCCCAGCGGACTGCGCCGATGGCTGGGCGCGGTGAACCGATTAGGGCCAACCCCGCTAAATGCGTCGCGCTACCCGTTGCGGCGGCGGCGCCTCCGGCGGCTGATCCCCATCGCAGTTGCTCCGAGGCCGGCACCAACGCCAATCAGGAGCAGCCAGGGAAACTCCCAGCGCAGCTCGAGAGGGACACCGGTGTTGCCCGGCAACACACCCGGGCTCGGGCTTGCCCCGGCGGTCGGGAGCCCGGCGCACAGGGCGGCGGGCCTCGTGATTGTGTTTCCCAACAATGTCACGGCCCCGGACACGTCGAGAGCTCCAGCCAGAGCTCGGCCGGTCCAGACCGCGTTGGTGTTCACACTGATGCTGCGACCAGCGACCAAGGTGCCCTGAAAGTTAGTTGGGGCTAACCCAATGGTCGCATCAGTCGTGACCTGCCAGTACACGCCGCACGCCACAGCGCCGTTGATGAGGCTCACCGTTGTGCCGTTCCCTATCGTGAGCGCGCTCCCGACCTGGAAGACGTAGACACCAAAGCCGCTGAGGGTGAGCGTCTGGCCCACGTTGAGAGTCGCCGTTGACGAGAACTTATAGCAGCCGGGGACTAACGTCCGACCATCGAGACTCCCGGGGTTCGTACCAAAAATTGGACAGGGCGTCTGGCCGGCAAGGTCGTTGTAAGCGGTCACCTCGTCGACTTTGGCCCCCTGCGTGACAGCATCGCCCATATGGTTCGTTCCACCAGGCGTAATCGTTACCGAGGCAAATCCAGTCTCCGTAGTAGTTGGAAACGTCCCGACATCACCGGTTATCGTCGTTGCACCAGAGTTCGTGATTCCCGCGGCGGCCAGAACCGCAAAGCTGGTTGCGGTCCCAAGCCTTGGCTGGAGGGCCGCAAGCGCGGTCGCCGGCCAGATCAGGAGCATGAGGGCTGCGAGGCTGACTGCAATGATCGACCGGCGCATCCTGATTACCTCCGTAACACCGTTAAGAGTGGCGTAACGATATCAGCAAGTTCCGATTTAATGTATGGCGGGTTGAGGGCAAGGAAAAGCCTCGCGGGGGTTGGTCCGCGAAGCCATTCGAACGAAGATGTCTAGGTGTGAACGATTCCGCGATAGGTGAGGGCTCGGAAGATGACCAGGAGGATCGCGGGCGACCGGTCGCGGTGCTTGCCCCGTTGCGGAGGCAGCTTCGGCGATGGCGATGACCACGGTCGCGCCCACCTGATTGGCCCGCCGAGTGCGCCGATCAAAGGGTCAGCGGTAAATGTCGTCGACAGACTCCGACAGCCTGGGCGATGCGCCTTTGATGACGCCGATGAAAGGTGTGAGGTGGTCAATCTGACCTGAGGCGTCAAGGAATGCCTCCACCGCCGCAACGATGAGCGCGCTTTGAGAGATGCCCCTCTTTTGTGAAAGCCGCCTGATCTTCTTGTCCAGCGCAGCGGGAACCAGGATCTGTTTGCGCACCAACATCAGGTCGACTCTAATTCAACCTCGAAGCCGATAAACGAATTCGACTTGGTGTTTGGTATCAGGGACGACAACCCCCGTCTCCCGCTCCAGCTTCTTACCTCACAAGCTGCGGGCTGTGTTATTCGCCCGGAGTTGACACCACAACATGGTGAGAGAAGCGGTAAGCGCCAAGGGTCGAGTCGACCGTCCAGAGCCTCTCCACGCCGCGATCGTCATCTGCGGTCAGGAGGACGATTGCATCCACCCATGAGAAGTTTTGGTCAACATATCGGGCCAGCAGCGCAACAGAACGCGGATGAGATTCGTTGGGCATGCTGCGTATCAAGAAAAGTTCTGAGTCAGCAGCGAGCAGACCGAAGACTGCCAGGGCAGGCCGGGCATCGCCTCGTCCGCTGACACGGCGATCGTATCGGAGTTTGGTATAGGCCTCTCCCGCGACTACCTCTGGCACAATGACGGGCGCCCGCACCTTTCGCTGAGAGGTAATGACATTGATAGCCCAGCGATGATGCCGATCACCGCGGTTGAGGGCGGCAATCAAGAGTCCGGTGTCGGCGAGAGACCTCAGCCGCCGTACACCGTCTCATCGATCGTTTCGGAAAGATCCGGCGGTCCATGGATGACTCCGACGAAGCTAAGCATGCGGTCGACTTGGCCGGCCTCTGCGGCCAAACCCGTCTCCACGAGGTGGACGATGAGCCCACTTTGCGAGGTACCCCTTTTTCGCGCTGCCTTGCGAAGCCGTTCATCCAGAGAGCGAGGCAGTGTGATGTTCTTTCTCACGTGTGTCGCCACGTGCCCGATTATACACACTGGCCTTGCCGCTCTACACACTGGCCTTGTCGCCGGCTGGGGCCGGTCGCGATCCGTTAGTCGAACTCCACGCGAGGTTTGGTAGTCAACAGGTGTGAGCTTCACCGCTAGGACGTCAGTCCTGTGTGGGAAGGACTCAGGCGGCCTACTAGCGGTTCGCATCGCCCGAGTGCGAGGTCGGCCGTTTGGGGAGCGAATCGTGATGTTCAGCCGCCACCGGCGTTAAGTCAATCGATGCGATGCGTCTCAGCCGCCCTGATCGTGCTCTGTGGTGCAACAGTGCTCATGCTGGGCACGGCGTGTGGCAGACAGCCGGCGGAGGTTGTCACCTGTCCTGAGGTCACATCGCCCTACAGCGCTTCCGACGTCATGCAAGGCTGATAAGGAACTGCGCCGGCGCCGGCGAATCCAGCCAACCGTTCCGGATCGGAGCGACGCTGCCGCCGACGGGATACGGGAGACGGGGTCCAACGCCCCGAGTACCAATCCTGGTGTCGAAATCAACCCCTCGCTTGATAACCTGGGTCGGACGGTCCCGTCTCCCGCTCCACCTTTGTCACAGCCGACTCACAGACTTGGACAATATCCTCGACTAAGGAACTCAAGCGCAGCAATGACCAGACATCTGACTAGACGGCAGCTGCTTGAGGCGGGCCTCAAGGGTGGGGCCGCGCTGATCGTACTCGGCGCAGCAGGGTACGGCGGTTACCGCTGGCCGCGCGGGAACGAAACTATTACGTCTACCGAGGGCGTCGAGTCGTTCATCTCCCGACCCGACCTCAAGCCGGTTCGCATCTCGGTCTATGTGAGCCCGGCGCTGGGCATCTCACCCGCCTCCCAGACGTTGGTCTTGGCCCCTCGGGGCTACGCCCCAGGCGCGCCGGGACAACAAGGCGTCATGGTTTTGGGCCCGAAAGGCAGACTCCTTTGGTTCAAGCCCACCGTCGGGATTCCCTCCAACCTACGCGTCCAGACATACCAGGGGCGACCGGTGCTGACGTGGTGGGAGGGGCAGGTCGTTGACGGCTACGGTAAGGGCACGGGCCAGGTCTTCGACGAAACCTACCGGCAGGTGGCGACGGTATCCGCCAATAACGGGTTGGACGCCGACCTACACGAATTCCTGCTCACTCCCCAGGGCACTGCTCTCATCACGGCCTACAGCCTGGTCAAGACAGACCTGTCTCGGCTCGGCGGACCGAAGCAAGGGGAAGTACTCGACGGGGTTGTCCAGGAGGTCGACGTGGTCAGCGGCAAAGTCCTTTTCGAATGGCACAGCCTTGACCATGTCGACCTTGCCGAGAGCTACAGCACGCCTCCGGGGTCGTCATCGACGGCCCCGTTCGACTATTTCCACATCAACTCGATCGATGTCGCGCCGGACGGTGACCTACTGGTCTCTGCGCGCAACACCTGGGGTGTATACAAGATCGCGCGCCGCTCGGGCGCCGTCGTGTGGCGCCTCCACGGCAAGCGTTCGGACTTCGTCATGGGCGAGGGGGCCCGCTTTTACTGGCAGCATGATGCCCGCGCGCTCGGATCTAGCGGGATTTCTCTCTTTGACGACGGCGCGACGCCTGCCCAGGAGGAGCAATCGCGGGGCATCGTCCTTGGAATCGACGTGGCGAGCATGAACGCCACGCTGGAGCGGCAGTACACCCATCCCGCCCGACTCCTGGCGCCCAATCAGGGCAGCATGCAGGTCCTCGAAGACGGAGGCGCTCTTGTCGGCTGGGGCGCCGAACCGTATTTCTCTCAGTTCGGCCCGGATGGAGCCCTGCTCTTGGACGGCCGGATGCCCAACAACGTCCAGTCCTACCGTACGTATCGCTACGACTGGGTGGGTAAGCCCATCGACAGTCCCACCCTGGCCATACGCTCGAGCGCCGTGATCGGCGCCACGGTCTATGCGAGTTGGAACGGAGCGACGGAGTTGGCTTACTGGGATGTCCTGGCAGGCAGCAGTTCGGCGCCCCTCAAGCCGGTTGCACGTTCCGCGAGGACCGGCTTCGAAACCGCAATCGGTGTAACTTCGACGGGGCCTTACTACGCGGTCGTCGGGCTGGACTCGGCCGGTGCCGAGCTGGGACGATCCCTGACCGTCAAGGTCTGAGGCCCGGGGATCTCGAAGCCCCGTCTCCCGCTCCAGCTTTGCTTCAATCAGGGCCCGAGCGGACGGCGATCGAAGAGCGTGCGTCCTCGATGGTCACTATGACGACTCGGTCTACTTCTTCGAGATGGACGTATACGACCAGCATCCAGCGCCAGGGCCCCAACACGAAACGGAAGCCTGACACCTCCTCGATGCCCGGTGGAAGGAGGGCGACGTGAGCTGGGTCTTCGTAGTCTCCGTCCAGGCAGTTAGTGAGGACCCCGATTATCAGGATCGGGGCATGGGTCCCAGAATCGTGCGCGAAGGTCTTTAGGTCCTGAAAGGCCGCGTCACACTCTTCGCGATTCCGTAGAAAACCACGCTGTGGGGGGGCACGCTGGCCGTGATGACGCCGGCAGTCTCCGTCGCGGCGCCAGTCCACAGGTTGAGCAACGTGTAGTCGCCAGGGCTCGTCAAACCCACCTGCGTCACTGTGGTAGAAATAGTCGCCGAGGCGTTGGTCTGATTGAAGAGGAGGACTGCCCTGTCTCCGTTCGCCAGCGGCTTGGTCAGCACCCAGTGTCCGTTTGCGCTCGCCACCGGGTAGCCCTGCTGGCCCAGCTGGTCCTGGTCCACTGCGATTACAGCCAAGTTGGTCAGGACGCTTCGCGTAGCTCCTGACATGGTGCTTAGATCGTTGCCCGCGATGAGCGGAGCAGCCATCTCCGCCCACAGGCTCAGCTGGCTCTGGTACTCGGTAGTGCTCATCCCGCCGTTGCCGATCTCGAGCATGTCCGGATCGTTCCAGCCGCCTGGCCCGCGCTTGTATTGGTTCACGTTATGGGTGAAATTCACGAGCATGCTGGGATACGTGTCCTTGATGTCCGTAGTAGTCCGCCACAGGTTGGCAAGCCCACCCGACGAACTCCTGGGCTGGCTGTTGGCCGGGTTATTGACGTCGAACACGATTGCGCGTCCGGTGACGGCGAGCGCGTAACCCATTTGCATAGCCAGCATCTCGTCGAGCTGCCGATGGGTTGTGTGGGGGTAGCTCCGATATGGGACGTAGCACCAGTCGAGTTTGATGTAGTCGACACCCCACGAAGCAAAGGTCGCGGCGTCCAGCCGATAGTGCCCGTAGCTGCCCGCGGTCGTACCCGCGCAATTTTCGATGCCTGCGCTCGTATAGATACCGAACTTCAGACCCAGTGAATGAACGTAGTCCGCCAGGGGTCTGATGCCCTGAGGAAACTTGGTCGGGTCCGGCTGGAGGGTGCCGCCGGCGTTGCGCCGTGGCAAGTCCCACCCGCCGTCGAGGTTCACGTAGTTGTAGCCGGCCGCCTTCATCCCCGAGCTGACGAGGGCACGCGCCGCGGCCTCGACCGTCGCTGCGGTGACGGCGCGGTTGAAGTGGTTGTAGCCGTTCCAGCCCATTGGTGGGGTCGGGGTCAGCCCAGTGGCCAGCGGCATGAAGCTAGAACGTGGCACTGAGAATAGGGCGGAGAGTTCGCCGCTTACGCGGACGGTTGGTGTGGTCCCGACAGCCGGCGGAAAGATGACCCCCGCCTGGAACATGCCCACCAGGGCAGATACGACAAATCCGACGACCGCGATGCCCGCGACGATGCCCCGGACGGCAAAGTTCACCGCCTCAGCCTGCGCTGTCGCGGACCAATTCGGCGCATCGGTCGCTAAATCTAGCGCTGGGATGGACTGCAGTAAAGGGCGTTTGTCAGTTGTAGCGCGGCCTGGGTACGTGCTTTGAAGGGCAAAGGAAAGGCCTCGCGGGGTTAGTCCGCGAGGCCTTACGAGTTGAGATGTCTAGGCGTGAATCATTCCGCGGTGCGTCAGAGCTCGGAAAACCACCAGTAGGATGACTGCGCCCACGAAGGCGGACAGGAGGCCTCCGATGGTGAAGGTGCCCATGTCTACCCCCAACCCGGCGAGACCCGCAAGCCAGGCGCCAAGAAACGCTCCCAGGATGCCGACCACGATGTCCCACAGCAGGCCCATGCCCTTGCCGCTGATCACCTTGCTGGCAACGAAACCAGCGATGGCGCCGACGATGATGAAAATGAGTATTCCCATTTGCTTTTAAACCTCAGATGTCGCCTTGCGGCGATGATTCGAACGGTGGGTCGTGACAACCGGCTCGGGCTCATCCTCTTCGAACGGGTCAGAGTTACCGAACTGGTCGCCCATGCGATGGGCATAGTCAGAGAGGCGCTTCATGTGCGAGCGCTGGGAGACCGCGTAGCCACCAAGCGCCGCCCCCGCCACCAGGCCCAGGGCCAGCATGCCCAGCATCGGCCAGGTGCGTGACGGCGAGCTTCGCGGCAACGCCGCGGCGATACGTTCCAGCGCGGCGTCGTTCCAGTGCTTCCCCCAGGACTTCAAATCCGCCAGGTCCATCACGAGGAAGCCGGTTTGGTGCCCTTGGGCGCTGTGATGATCCGGATCAGGACGACGATTCCCCATCCGATCACGGCATAGACCACGAGCGCGACCAGCGAGGCTGTCTCAAAGGTGTTGGTCTTGTTGCCGGTGTCGCCGAAGATGCCTGTAAACGGCGCCACGAGGACCCCGCTGACCTGGTAGATCGCGTTGACGAAGGCCGATGCCGACGATGCCCCGAGCAGCTTGCCGAGGAATCGAGCCGCGATCAGGATGTCGACGATGCCGACGATGAATCCCACCACGGCGGTCGCGCGAAAGTTGTAGCTTCCCTCTTCCCGCGTCGAGACGTATTGGGCCGGCGTGGGAGCGGGAGCGGGAACTGGTGCTGAATCCGGTTGCTGAATTGCCATTATTTGTCCACCTCTTTGCGATCACGATCGCTCAGAGGCCATAACAAAGTCAGCAACTGTTGGCGTGCCGCCTAGGGGTCAGACCTCAGGCCGCGAGGCCGGCGTAGCTCAGTTGGACCACCAGGCGTCGTGAGTAGGTTTTGCTCGTGGCGTCGAAATCGCCGCTGCACGTGACGAGCGTCAGTCGGGGCAGTCCATAGGGGGAAGCCAGATCGGGAGGGGTCATGCCGACGGGCACGCTTGATTGGGAAACAACCGTGAAGAGGCGCTGGCTCTTGTCGGCGAGCACGACCACCACCTGGGCGCCGGGCTGCAGAGTCGACAGCCTGCCAAAGATCATCGGTTGGTTCGGGTAGCCGGCGTGGCCCTCGATCACCGCGTCACCCGGAGCTCCAGGCACCGGGCCGGCCTTGTACCAGCCGGCGTTCCATCCGTTTACGGGCAGATTCATGACCCCGGCGCGATTGGTCCCGACCGGCTCTATGGCGCGGTCGACCCTCATCAATGGGATGAGCAGCTGTACCGGTGGCGCGGTGGGTATCAGGGCTTTCGCGCTCACCAAAGCCCCGCTCGTCGAGGCCCAGCCTGAGAGGTTGCTCAAACCGGGAAGCGTCGGCCCAAACGCCGGTTGTTGTTCCCGCGCGACGGTGAAATGGACGTTGGGCCCGATCAGACTGTCAGTGCTCTGAACGGGCACGGCATCGCGCGGGGTGAAGCCGAGCACGGCCACGAGCACAACGCCCAGGACGACCTCGGCAAGCACCTGCGCCGACGGCTGGGCACGGCGCAGCAATGACGGCCAGGTGCTTACCATGGGCCCAGCCTACGCGCGGCGGAGGCGACGCCTTCGGTTGCTCACGACCATTACGGTTGCGCCGAATCCGGCGCCAACGGCGATCACGAGCAGCCAGGGAATCTCATTGATCAGCTCCAAGGGCACACCTAGCGTAGCCGGCAGTATGTTCCCGGCGGGCGGCGCGACGTAGGCCGGAGCGGCATAGCCGCATCCTGTCGGCTGGATAATCCGGTTGGTGTCAAGCGTGATCCCGGCGGTCTCGGCAAGTGCTCTTCCGAAGAGCGTTGCTCCGGTCTGCATCTGGATTCCGGCGCCGGCCATGATGGTGCCGACGAAGCTTGTCGAGGGGGCGATGGTTGCTGATGTGACAACCCGCCAGAAGACCTGGCAAGGCTGAGCGCCGCCGATGAGTGAGATCACCGCACTGTTCGCGGTGACGAGCGTGCTGCCGATCAGAAAGATGTAAACGCCCGAGCCATTAAGCGTGAGCGTTCCGGTCAGGGTTGGTGCGGTGGTCTGGTTGTAGACCCCCGGGCCGAGTGTCAGTCCGCCGAGATTGACGCCTGTGTAATCGGTGGTGATCGGTTGGACAGCGTTGGCAAACGCGGTCGTCAGATCCGTATGGGCCGTGTTATACGTCGTATCGGCGTTGTGTTGAGGCCCGGCGGTTCCAGGAGGGAATCCAGTGATGCCCGCTGCGGCTCCGACGGCACCGGTGATCCAGCTGGGTCCCGTGTTGGTCAAGCTGGTGCCCGTGCCGGCCAGCACCGCGAAATTGCCGGCGCTCCCCAGTCCGGGATCGGTAGCCGCCAGCGCGATCGCCGGCCATATGAGTAGGACGAGAGCTACGAGGCCGAGCGAAATTAGCGAGCGGCGCATATTAATCACCCCTTAATGCTGTCTAGTAGGCATAACAAAATCCGCAAGAGTCTCTCACACTAGCCGCCCGGCGTCCAGCTACCTTTTGTGGTTGGAGCTTCCGTTGAGCTGTGTAACCCGGTTGTCCCAGTAGCCCAGACGCTGCCGGAAGCGCTCGGCCTGGGCGACGACGACGGGTACGTTGGTCAGCTCGACCTCGCGCCGAGCCACTTCGGATTGGGTATTCATGAGCTGGCGGATTCGGTCCAGCACCTTCTCCTCCATGGCCAGGATCTCGGAATAAATCTGGCGCCAGTAGATGGCGTGCTCCAGCGTGGAGTCGCCCGGAACGCCCTCGCCATCCATGGGCTGGGTCCAATCGCCTCCGCGCACTGCTGCGGTTATGTCAGGCCGCGCTTTTTGGGCCTGATCTTTCTTCATAAACGCAAGGATCACGCACCCGGCGTAAAAAGATCAGCAACATTCGTTTGAGCCCCAATGGTTGGCTCAGTTGCCACGGAACACCAGCGAATAGCCCCGACCAGGCTTGTTGACCAGGTCGACCGGGATCTCCAGGTCGACGAAGATCTGCCGCAGCCGGCGAACGTAATTCCGCACCTCTTCCGGAAACAGGGCCGGGTCCGCCCAGGCCTGACCCAGGATCTGCG
>PLYZ01000047.1 GCA_003151935.1 Candidatus Dormiibacterota bacterium
AGATGCGCAAGCTGATCGACGCCGCGCGCTCTGCGGTCGCCGACCTGCAGGCCGCCGCGCCCGCCTCCCAGCCGGAACCGCACGCGCTGCAGCCGGTGGTACCGATCGCCTCGAGCGAGCAGCCTCAACCCGCACCACAGACACATGTACCTTCTGCGGCGCCCGCCTTCGCTCCGCAAGTGGTTGTTCCCCAGGGGCCCGCCGCTCCCCAGGACCCAGTCCAATCTCAGGCGCCTGCCCCCTATCAGGGCCCGGAGCCGTCGCACGCCGAGTCGAACGTCGCCGCCAGCCAGGCGCTGCAGGCCGCGACCGCGATGGCCCGCGCGACGACGGCGCTGGGCAACCTCGCCGCCGCGAACAGCGGCTACGTCGGCATGCTTCCGACCGTTCGAGGCACGGACGGGGTCGGACCGGCCGGCGCGACTCGCCGTATCGGGGCCGTGATCGAAAGCCTGATCACCCGCCGGAACCTCAACCTCCGCCTGGCCCCCGCGATCACGCAGTCGTTCGAAGGCGCGGAGCTTAAGGGCAGCGACTACGCTTCGGAGAACAAGATCAGCAAGGAATCAGCGGGTCGCGAGCTCCGGCAGGCGGTCGAGGCGGGCCTTCTGCAGACGGTCCGCTACCCGCAGGGCGAGGCAGGGTTCAAAGCGTCGCAAGACCTGCTGCGCGCAGTGGCGGAGGGCCTCGGGCAGCCGGTCAACGCGTCGGCTCCGCTGACGCCGGAGACGATCATCGGCAGCCTGGCCGTCGGCCAGACCGAAGGCACGGTGACCATCATGTTCACCGACGTCGAGGGCTCCACCCACCTGCTGTCCACTCGTGGCTTCACCGAGTCGCACGAGATCATGCGGGCGTACGAGACGATCATCGACGAGAAGGTGGCGGAACACGCGGGCCGCAGGATCAAAGGCCTCGGCGACGGCTTCATGATCAGCTTCGGGTCCGTCCGCCACGGCGTCGAATGCGCGCTCGACATCCAGCGGTCGATCGCCGAGTACAGCAAGCAGAACCCGGAGCGCAAGGTCAGGGTTCGCATCGGCCTCAACACCGGCGAGGTGGTTGAGGAGGCCGGCGACATCTTTGGCGCGGCGGTCAATGTCGCGGCGCGCGTCGCGGGCAAGGCGCGAGGCGGTGAGATTCTGGTCTCAGACGTCGTCCGGCAGCTCGTCGGTCCCGTGTCCGAGATGACGTTCGATTATCGCGGCCGCTACAAGCTCAAGGGATTCCCGGATCGGTGGCGTCTCCATGAGGTCACGCCGGGCGAGGTGAAGGAGGCGCCCCGGGCGCTGCCCAGCGGCGATGGCTTTGTCGGCCGCGAGCAGGAGCGCTTCGACATCCGGATGCTGCTGGACCGGGCTATCACCGGCTCCGGCGGCATGCTCTTCATCACCGGCGCGCCAGGCATCGGAGCGTCGCGGCTGGCCTCGGAGGTCGCCGGCGAAGCGGCGACCAAGGGCTGGGTCGTCCTGAGCGGCCGCTGCATGGAACACGACGGAACTCCATATGCACCCTTCCGAGAGGTTCTCGCCACGGCGGTGGCCGGGGGCACCTCCAAGTCGCTGCAGGAGGCGGCCGGCAGCAACGGTCCGCTCCTGTCGCAGCTCGTACCGAGCCTGCGCCAGAAGGTTCGCGGCATGCCGGCCCACAGCGAGGTGAGCGCCGGCAAGCTCCGCGAGCAGCTGTTCCGGGCCATCTTCGACTTCCTGACCGACGTGCAGGCGAAGAAACCCCTGCTCATCGTGCTCGACGACCTCCAGTACGCGGATGAGGCCACCGTGCTGCTCCTGCGAGACCTGGCGGAGCGAGTTGGTGGCAGCCACATGGTCGTGATCGGCACCTACTGGGACTCCGAGCTCGACTCTTCGCGCCCCTTCAGCTCGGTCCTCTCGCGCCTGCTGCGCCGGCGCCGCGCTCAGCGCATCACGCTGGGCCCGCTCTCCGATCGCGACGTTGAGAGAATCGTGGCGGGCCTCGCCGAAACGCTGCTCACGCCGGTCCAGCTGATGGGAATCCAGGCCGCGACCGAGGGCAACCCCCTGTTCGTCGAGCAATCGACTCTTTACATGGCGGAGTCCGAAACCATGCTCGGTGGCACGGGTCGCGCGCAAGCCAGCTTCACGGAAGAGGACCTCGAGCTGGCGCAGAGCGTGCGCGGACTCATCGGCCGCCGGCTGGAGCGGCTGAGCGAGCCGGCGCAGAGGATGCTCGTCGCGGCCGCTGTGGTCGGGCGCGATTTCGACATCGCGCTGCTCGAGGCGTTCGGCGAGCTTTCAGGTCACGAGCTCCGCGACGCGCTCGAAGAGGCGACGCGAGGCCACTTCCTGGTCGCCGCCGGACCCGATCGGTACCGTTTCGCGCACGACCTGATGCGGAAGAGGGTGCTGGCTGTGCTTCCGCTTCCGCGGCTGCAGGCATACCACCTCGCGGTCGCCGATACGCTGGAACGGGTCTACGGGAAGAGCGCGCCCGAGCGGGCCGGCGAGATCGGGCATCACCTCTACCAGGCGGGCACTGCCGCCGACCCGCTGCGCACCGCCTCGTTCTTGAGCCTCGCGGCCGGCAACGCCCTGGCCGTGGGCGCCTTCGAGGAGGTGCAACGCCTGGTCGAGACGGCGCTGGTCCTGCTGCCGGCCGGAAGCTTGCGTGAGCGCGCCGAGGCCCTGGGCATGCGCGGTCAGGCATCCTGGGGCCTCGGGCGGATCGACGACGCGAAAGCCGCGTGGAAAGGCGCCGCGCAGCGCTACGAGGAGCTCGGGGACGACAAGGCGGCGGCCGGCATTCACGCGCGGCTTGCGCACCTCGAGCGCGGCAAGGAGCAGCCTGAAAAAGCTGAGTCCCCGGAGCCGGTCGCGGAAACCGAAGCCGCCGAACCGGTCTAGGAGGTCAGCCGGCTCGCCTGAGGGATTGGGCCGTACTCGACCGGGTCACCGATCACGCTGGGCAGCTGGCCGGTGAACGCGATCGTGTTGGCGATCATGCCCCCCATCTCGTCAGTCGTGATGCTCGCGGCTTTCTGGACGGTCACCGATGCCGCCGGCGTGTAGATGAGCCCGATGAAGGCAGAGTCACTGGCGGCGCCCATCAGGTTGCTGCACGTGTTCGCAGGTGGATTGGCGGTGCCAGGCTCGTAGAGAACCATCCAGTTGTACTGGTACCCGCCGAAGATGATGTTGTCGCCCGTGCTCGTGTCGTTGAGGCAGCCTCCACTGGGGATGTACGACACGACCGCCCCGGGGGTGATCTCATCGGGGCAAAGGGTCAGCGCGCCCGCCACCGTGTCGCATTGGTTCTCATTGGCACGATCACCCCCAGGAGGTGCTGCGCGGTTGGGGTTCTGGTTGGCCAGCTTCTTTCCAAGCGGGTCCGTCTCGGAGGCCGGTGGATAGGACCCGATCGCCCCTGGCGGAGCGAGCGCGTTAGGTGCAAACCCCCCTCCCAAGAGCGTCGTATCGAGGATCACGTCCTCGCCGCCAAGCGAGCAGTTGTTGCCGTTGTTCCCGTTGCCATTGCCGTGACCGTTCTGGCTGCCAAATGGGCAACCGCTCGTGTCGTCGTTCTGGACGGGCCCTTGCGCAAGGACGTTACCCGCAAGCCCGAATGGTCCGGAGCAGCCGTTGTTCGGCAGAGCCGCATAGACGTTGTAAGACGTGGCACCGGGGACGTTGCTCAGCTGGAGCTGGATGACCTGTCCGGGGTCGACGTCGATCGTCCGGCATATCGAGGGAGCACTCTCCCGCTTGTAGTTGACGCCGTTAAACGGGTCGCTCCGCACGGAGGTGATTTCGATGGCCCATATACCCCTGCGAAGGGCCGTGCCGCCTTTGGTGTCGAGCTGGAACGAGCCTTCGCAGTTAAGGCCGTCGTAGTTCCAGAACTGCTGCTTGGCGAGCTTGGTGTTGTCGGTGGTGCTGGGTTCGTCAGGCGGCCTCAACTCGTTGCTGACGAAAGCGCCGTTGTTGGTGTACCCGCCCGACCATTGGTAGACGCCGGCGCTCAGGAAGTAGCACTTTCCGGTGCGAAACGCCGGGTCTGCAGCGTAAGTGCCAGGCAACAGGACCACGTTGTCGGTGGGCTTCACCTGCGGACCGCCTACAACCGACGGCGGCGGGTACTGCGGGTCGACGTAGTGATACCCGGATCGCGTGACACCCGCCACGTCAGGGAACGAGCATGGAGGATTCTTGCCGCTGGGGTAGCAGAGGGTGGCGAGGCCGCCAATGGACGACTGGCACCTCGCGTAAGCGTCTCCGGTGACCTGGGTGCTGCGGGCGATCGAGACCGCCCCGCTGGAAACCAGGTCACCGTAGACGCTCAGAGTGCCGGTGCCCGACACGGTGATCGCGCTGCCGGATGCCCCGCCGCATCCCGCCTGGCTCAGCGCCGCGAGGGTTGGCTGGTAGAGGAGGTTGTTCACACCGCCGCCGGCGATTGCGGAGACCTTCGGTGTCGCCCCGTTGGTGAGAATGCGGGCGAACTCGAGCACGAGCGACCGCGTACCGGTGAGCGTGAATGAGCTTCCAGCAGGGCCCAGCGCCGAGACAACCTGGGTCAAGACGGTCCCGTCCGAGTAGGTGCAAGTGACGGTCAGAGGCCCAGCACCCGGCGTGTTGTAAGCCGGGGCGCAGGCGGGTGCGCTGTACAGGCGCAGGTTCATGGCGAAGTTCGTGGTCGCCGCCGCTTCAGCCGTCGGATAGCTGCTGGTTTGCTGGAGGCTGTCGCCGGCGGCCAGCGCTGCGGAATCAATCGCCGCCTGGAGATCGCGCCGCAGCGCATATGCGCGCGCGCCGTCGATGGCGAGCGCGGCCATGCCCACGACCACGGCGAGCATGATGGCGATCAGCACGATCGCCTGCCCCCGCTGATGGCGCGGACAGGGACGGGTATCTCCGTGGTGCGAGACCATCAGTACTCGGTCCTGAAGATCGCCGCCGCGGTGAACACGATGTGATTCGCCGTTGCCTGCGCGACGATGGGGGTGATCAATACCAGGTTGAACCGAAGGGTGACCTCGAGCTGTTGGTTTCCGCCGGCCGGGTTGATCGCGGAGCAAGATCCGCTGGCACTCGCCGGGTACTCACCCCCGGGTGCGTTCGGTGGAGGGGTGGGTTCGACCGTGGATGGTGGATTCGGCTCGGTGATGTAGAGCCAGGCCGTGTTGCTGGGCGGGGTGGTGCTCGTCACGGGTCCTTGAGGGCACGGCGAGCTCACGGACGCGCCGATCATCTGCGTGGTCACCGTCGCAAGGACGTCGGCGTTGGTGGGCAGCTGGTTGGAGGCATGGGCCGCTGTGCGGGCGCCCTCCCGCGCGGCGTGATTGAGCGTGTCAAGGTAGAAAACCGCCCGCCCGATGTCGACGATGCCGAACAGGAGCAGGAGCAGGATCGGCGACACAAGTGAGAACTCGATCAGAGCCTGAGATCGCTGGCCGCGGCGCGCCTGCGCCTTCAACTGCCTTGAACCGTCATATGCACGTTGGCGGCCAGGTGAAAGATGCCCAGCTGAGCTGTGAGGAGCGGCGTGATGGGTCCGTAGGCGTACAGCACGATCACGTTGAGATCGTGTTGGCCCTGGTTGGTCGCAGGCGTTGTGAAGTCCAGGCCGGATGTGTTGTTGTAACAGATGTAAAGCCAGGGCTGGTTTGCCGCAGTCGGATACGCGGAATTCGCATATGGCGGGTTGTGAAATGCGTTGCCATCCGACACCGCGGGGCAGGTCGTCCCCCCGGGATTCTTCAACACCGACCGGGGGATCGAGATCGTCGCCAGCTCGGCGTCGACCACCGTCTTGATCTCGGCGTCGTAGAGCCAGGGATGGGCGTCGTTCGGTGCGTCAAACCACGCTCCGTGCCGAGCTCCCTCGCGAGCTGCGTTCGATAGGGCCTCGCTGATATAGATCGCCCGGCCGATGTCCACCAGCCCGCCGACCAGCAGCAGGAGCACGACCGACGAGAGGGCGAACTCAACCAGGGACTGGCCCCGCTGGCTCATCGGATGGCTCAGCAAGGGCCCCTTAGGGGGGCGCGGCACCGGACTATCTTGCCTATGATGGGTCGGCTGTGCGCCCCCTTATGAACGGTCTCAGGTTCACCAGGCCGTTCACAATCCTCGGAATCCTTCTCGCATTGCTCGTGATCGCGGCCTTCGTCCTCGTAGCTCTCAACGCCCAGAACTCGGCCAGCAGTCCCTCGATCAACGTCGTCGTGGCGACCAAGGACCTCCAGGCCAGGGTCGCGATCGACCCGGCATCGCTCGCGTTGAGGAGCATTCCGGTGCCAGGGACCTATCCGAAGGTTTACTTCACCCGGATCCAGGATGTTCAGGGCCTGGTTCCGCTGGTGGCCATTGCCACTGACCAGGCGATCACGTCCAATGACGTGGCCCAACCGAGCGCAGCCCTCGGCTCGCAGTCGGAGTACCTGCCGATCCCGTCGGGCTATGTCGCGATCACCATCCCGACCAGCGAGCAACAGGGCGTCGCCGACTTCATCCAGCCGGAGGACTACATCTCGGTGATAGCGACCGTGTCCACGGCCGGCAAGGTGGCCACCAAAACGATCTTCACCAACCTCCACGTGATCCGGGTCGGCACCGCGGGCTCGAACGCATCGTCCGCGAGCAGCCTCACGGTCGTCGTCACCGAGTGCCAGGCAGAGGTGATCACCTGGTTTCTCGACTATGCGGCGCTGAAGTACGTCCTCCAGTCATTCCACGACTACCTGCAGCCGGGTACCCAGGCCCCTGATCCCAAGTGTCCGACGGTGACGGACGCCAAGGGTGTGACGCTGCCGTTCATCCAGGCCGCCTACCCGACTCTGTTCTCCTAGGGCCACGCCATGAACCTGCCGCCTCAGGTCATCGTCGCCGTCCCGATGGCCGCCGCGATCGCGGTCTTCTTCTGGAGCCTGGACCGGATCAGCAAAGAACGAATCGCCAGGCCGATCGTTGCGGCCCCGCCAAGAGCCACGCCCCGTGAGCTGGTCGAGAGGCTGCTCCGGCCGGCGGCGGAGAACCTCAGCCAGCGACGGAGCGCAAGCGGCAAGCCCACTCTGACCGAGGACCTGGCCCGCGCCGGCCTGAACATCACGCCGGCCGAGTACCTGCTCATACGGATCGGGGCGGTGGCACTCGGAGCCCTGGTCGGACTCTTCCGCTTCGGAGTCTCGGTCGGACCGATCATCCTGGGGCTGGTCGGCTTTCTCGCGCCGCCTCTGGTGATGACCTTCTTGCAGCGGCGCCGGCAGACGATGTTCAACGACCAGCTGACCGGCATGCTTCAGCTGCTGTCGAACTCCCTCAAGACCGGTTACGCGATCGACCGCGCGCTCGAGACCGTGGCGTCGAAATCTCAGCCGCCCGTCTCGACCGAATTCGAACGGGTCGCAACCGAGATCACGCTCGGCACATCGGTCGAAGAGGCTTTGAGCGCGCTGCTGCTTAGGATCAACAGCCCGGACCTGGAGTTCATCGTGACCGCGATTCTCCTGCACACCCGAGTGGGCGGCAACCTGGCCGAGGTCCTCGACACGATCTCCGACACCCTGCGCGACCGCCTGCAGACTAAGCGCGATATGAGCGTGCTGACGGCGCAATCGCGCGCGTCCGCGACCATCATCACCGGGCTGCCCATCCTGCTCGCGCTCGGCCTTTACGTTTTTGTCCCGGGTTACTTCGCGCCCATGACCACCACGGCGATCGGCTACGTGCTCCTCGCCGTCGCGGCCCTGCTGATCCTGATCGGCAACGTGCTGATCCAGCGCATGACCTCCCTCGACGCTTAGAGTGTCCCGACCCCAAAGCTCCTTGCATCTGCGCGGCGTCGACAGCCGGGCGCCTGCGGCGCTGAAGCCTGCGTCAAGGGGCCCGGCGCCGCGTCGTCATGTATCCGCGGGATGCGCTAGCGGCGCCACCCTTTCCTTGGCTCCGGCCGTCGATGCCGCGCATATGCGGCGGACTTCGGGGTCAAGACACTCTTAATGTTCCTGATCGCTTTGATCGCCGGGGTCATATGTGGCGTGATCGTGATGGCGTACTTCATCGCGATCGACCAGTATCGGACCGCAGCGCCCGCCACGAACGGGAGCTTCGTGCCTCAAACCGCAAGACCCACCCTGGTCAAGCAGTTCGAGGCGCTGGCCCGGCCTTTCACGTCGCGCTTGCCGACCGAGGCCACCATCCAGGTCCGCCAGAAGCTGAGCCGCGCAGGAGACCCGGGGGGTCTGACGCCCGCCGGGTTCCAGGCCGTGCGCTACAGCCTGGCGGCGCTCATGGCGATCGTCGGGCTGGGTCTGGGCGTACTGGTCTCCCTGCCCGTGCCAGTGATCGTGGTCGCCCCGATCAGCGGCGTCGCGCTCGCGGCCCTTGGCTACTTTCTCCCACTACTGTGGCTCGAGCAGCGCATCTCGGCGCGCCGCCACCAGATCCAGCGCTCGCTCGCGGAGGCGACCGACCTGCTGACGCTCGTCGTGGAGTCGGGCATGAGCCTCGATGAGGGAATGCTGAGCATCACGGAGCGGTTCCACAACGCCCTGGGCGATGAGATCGGCAAGGTGCTGCGTGAGATCCGCCTTGGAAGACCGCGCATGAGCGCGCTCGAGCACATGGCCGAAACCACCGGTGTCCCCGACCTGCACCACCTGGTCGAATCCATCGTGCAGTCAGACCAGATGGGCGTTCCGATCGCGCGGCTTCTGCGCGTGCAGGCGATGGAGATGCGCCGGCGTCAGCGCCAGACCGCGCAGGAGCGCGCCGCCCAGGCTTCGTCGCGCATGGTGTTTCCGATGGTTGGCTGCATCTTCCCGGTGCTGTGGATCGTCCTGCTCGGGCCCGCCATCATCCAGATCTTGAAGTCGCTTCATTAGGTCCGTGAGCACGCGAGCGCCGCGCGGCGCACAGCCGTCGTTCAGCGATCTCGACAAGCCGCTCTACACCATCAGCGTCGCCGCCGAGATCCTGGAGACCCACCCGCGCACGCTGATGCTCTACGAGGACGCGCGCCTGATCGAGCCGCACCGCACCAGCACCAATCGCCGCCGCTACTCTCAGCGCGACATCAGCAAGGTGCAGGTCATCCAGAACCTGACGCGAGAGAAGGGCGTGACGCTGGCCGGAGTGCGTCACATCCTGAGCCTGTTCGAGGTGATGAAGAAGCACCGAGTCGAACCGCCCTCGGACCTGCGAGAAATCTTCGACCGCTACTCGCAGATCATCTAGGAAGCTGCAGAGATCCGCTCTCCCCTTCGGGGAGCGATCAGTCGGTCCCATCCTTGTCGCCGCTTTGCGCGCAGGGCTAGGGTGAGGAGCCTAAGCCTGTCAGGCCGTCGCCGCTTTACGACGCCGCTTTGCCGCCGGCGCCCACAGGCTCTCCAGGTCGTAGTAAGACCGCTCTCCAGGCAGGAAGACGTGCGCCAGCACCGAGTCGAAATCCAGGAGGATCCACGTCGCGTCCTGGTACCCGTCGACCGCCATCGGCCTCAGCTCCTTGGCCCGTGCCGCCTCGACCATGCCGTCGGCGATCGCGCGGACCTGGCGGTCGGTCTCCCCCTCGCAGATCACGAAGTAGTCCGCGATGGAGGTTAGCTCGCGCACGTCGATCACCACCGTGTCCCACGCCTTCTTCTCAGTCGCCGCGGTGCGCAGCACGCGAGCCAGCTGCAGCGGGGTCAATCCCTTGGGGGCTCTAGGTGCCAACGCTTCGATTATCCCCATACAGGTGATGCGCCGCGACGTAGCGCTCGACGGCGGCAGGCAGCTTGCCGGCTACGGAATCGCCCGCCGCAAGCGCCCGCCTGAGCTCACTCCCTGACACGTCGGGTGTCGGCACCATGCAGGTAACAACACGCCTGGGATCGAGGCCGACGGCGGCGAGATCGGAGGAAGATGGCGGCTCGGTGCCGGGGCGGGCAACGATGACGACCGAGGCAAGCTCCCAGACGCGCTCGGGCTGATGCCACGTCTTGAACAGCCGCGCCGCGTCCCAGCCCAGGATCAGGAACAGCTCGTCATCGGGATGAGAGCGATGCAGCTCGGTCAAGGTGTCCGCCGTGTAGGACTTGCCACCGCGTAGGACCTCGATGTCCGAAACCTCGAATCGAGTCTCGTCTTCAACCGCCAGCCGCGACATAGCCAGCCGATCGGCGGCCGGCGCCGTCGCCGCCGGGCGGTGAGGCGGCTGCGCGCTCGGGACAAAGAGCACGCGATCCAGGTGCGCGCAGTCCATCGCCGCCGTGGCCGCCGCGAGGTGTCCGACGTGAATGGGATCGAATGTTCCGCCGAAGACACCCAGCCTCAAGGCTGATATTCGAACTCGATCTCGGAGATCTTGACGGTGTCGCCGGGCTGAACGCCGGCCGATTCGAGCGCGGTGTTGACGCCGAGCTTGTCCAGTTCCGACTGGAAGCGAGCCAGCGCGCCTTCCGACTCGAGGTCGGTGCGCCCGACGAGGTACTCGACCCGATCGCCGCTCACGGCAAAGCCCCAGGGCTTTCGCTCGACGGCCAATCCGGCGGCAACGGCACGTTCCGGCAATGTCGTCTTCTTGACGGCCAGCCCTTGGGCGGTGACCTCAGGGGCGACGGCCAGCGCGCTCACCATCGCGTCCATCAGCTGGGGCAGGCCTTCGCCACTGAGCGCCGAGATGAAGTGCACGCCCTTGCGACGGTTGCGGGTTTTGAGCACGCGGGTCGCGTCGAGGTCGAGCTTGTTGATCGCCACTACGAACGGCCTGCGGGCGAGCTCAGGGGAGAACTGCTCGACCTCCTTGCGTACCGTTTCGAGGGCAGCCCACGCATCGGGCGCCGAACCGTCCAGCACGTAGACCAGGACCCTCGTCCGCTCGACGTGGCGCAGGAATCGAAGCCCCAGCCCTGCACCGCGGGCGGCGCCCTCGATGAGCCCTGGTATGTCCGCGATCACGATGCGGCCGCCGGCTGAATCCGCAACGCCAAGCTCTGGGTCCAGCGTCGTGAACGGATAATCCGCGACCTTCGGCCGCGCTGCCGTGAGCGAGCTCAGCAGCGAGGACTTGCCAGCGTTCGGCGGACCCACCAGCCCGATGTCCGCGATGAGCTTGAGGTCGAGGACCAGCGTTCGCTCGTCGCCTTTGAAACCAGGTTCGGAGTAATCCGGAGCGCGACGGATCGAGCTCTTGAAATGCACGTTGCCCCGTCCGCCCACGCCGCCCTGCGCCACGACAGAGTCCGCGCCGGCTCGATCCAGGTCGGCCACGAGCACGCCCTCGAGGTCGAGCACGACCGTGCCGACCGGCACGTCCAGCACGACATCGGCTCCACCCCGCCCGGTCTTGCGGCCGCCGGCGCCATCGGCACCCGGTTCGGCACTCCATCGCGGACGTTGCTTGTAGAGCGAGAGGTCCGAGACTCCGGTCGTCGCCTTCAGGACGACGGAACCGCCACGGCCGCCGTCCCCCCCGTCAGGCCCGCCACGCGGAGTGAAAGGCTCGCGTCTAAACGAAGATGAGCCCTTTCCGCCGTGCCCACCGCGCACCACGATGCGCGCCGAATCTACGAACTGGCGGCGGCCGTCAGTCCTGGCCGTTCTGCCCGTGATTCTCGGTTGGCTGAGCGCCTTGCGCCGCGGTGCCGACGCTGACGCGCCGGCCGTCCTTGCCGACCCGCTCGTACAGGACGTGCCCGGGGACGAGCGCGAACAGCGTGTGGTCGCGGCCGAGGCCGACGCCCGTGCCGGGCGTGATCTTGGTGCCACGCTGCCGGACGAGGATGGCACCGGCGCCCACCACCTGGCCGCCGTAGATCTTCACTCCGAGCATCTTGGGCTGGGAGTCGCGGCCGTTGCGGGAGGAGCCGCCTCCTTTCTTATGTGCCATTGGTCAGTTCGTCTCCTTCTTGCGAGTCGCCCGCTTGCGCGCTTCGGCCGCCGCCTTTGGCGCTTCTACCTCGGCCTTGGCTGCCGCCGCCTTCGCTCGCGGCTTGGCTTCGGTCCTGGCCTTCGCCTTGGGCTTGGCCTCGGTTTTGGTTTCTTGCCTGGTCTCGCCTGTGATCCCGCCGACCGCGATGATCTCGAGCGCGGTCAGGTCCGCCCGGCCGCCGTGGTGCACGCGGACACGCTTTTTGGACTTGTACCGAAGGCTCTCAAGTCGAGGGCCTCGACGATGCTGGAGCACCTTGACCTCCACGTCCAGGCCGTCCACCGCCGGCGAGCCGACTTTGATCTCATCCCCGTTCACAAACAGCAGGACGCGACCAAGTTTCAGCGACGAGCCCGGCTCCGCCGCAAGGCGGTCGACCAGGATCTTGTCGCCGGGAGCTACGCGGTACTGCTTACCACCGCTGACGACGACAGCCGACAGCAATGCATCAGGCTTGGGCACGGCGAGTGATTGTACCAAGGGTGGAGAGGCCCGGGCCCCTGGCTAGTCAGGTCCGCTTGGCGAAGAGCCGAATGTGACCGTCGGCGGGATGGTCACGATGCGGCCGTCGTCGCCGCGAACGATCTGCCAGTTGCCTTCATGCACCATCCAGTGATGCCGGTAGCAGAGCAATGTCAGGTTGCGCGGCTCATTCGTACCGCCATGAATCCAGTGTTTCAAATGGTGTCCCGAAGTCCAGCTCGCCGGCCGCTCGCAGCCCGGCCACGTGCAGCCCCGGTCGCGGATGTTGAGCGCCTTGCGCGCCGGGCCGGAGATCGTGCGCTTGGCCCGCCCGACATCAATAACCGTGGACTCCGAGTCGAGCAGGATGCGGGTGACCGAAGCGTCGCAAGCCAGCCGCTCGACGGTTTTTGAGGAGACAGGAACAGAGGAGAACTCCAGGTCCGCCGCCGGCGCGCCCGGCAAGCCGAGCAGAGTCTCGAGCGAGGTGGTGACCTGGAGGTGAGTCCGCTGCGATCCCTGCTGCGGGATCAGCCCGCTGTCCAGAGCGTGGGTAGCCAGGTCAACCACCGCATCCGCCAGCCGCTTCTCCCGAGTCCGGTCGTCATGGGCACCTGACCGGCGAGCCAGCGGCTCTAGCGCCGTCCGAATCGCGGCGCCGCCGACCGGATCGAAGACTCCGCTGATCACAACCGCACCGTCCTCGCAGGTGCTGATCCAGAGCTTGCGGTTCTCCACCAGGTCCGCCTGCTCAGCCTCAAAGCCCTTGCGGTCGGCCGAGTGTCGGTAGTGGTTGCAGAGGTAATAGAACTTGCCCGGGGAGTTCTCCCGCGCCTTGGCGAGCAGCAAAGCCTCATCGAATTTGCTCCCCACGGCATTGGCCGTCCGGACCATCGCCTTCAGATGAGCAAAGCCGATCTCGCCCCTGGAAACCGCCTGGGCGCTTTCCGGCACCATCTCCAGCTTCTTACCGACCGCGATCAGATCGGCGGCGGCAGTGCTCGTCTGGTGGCAGTTGAAGCGGATCCAGTCGATCGGGCTCGCGTAGCCCTGCTCGTCGTACTCATCGGTAGCCGCAAACCGCCCCGCCACGTCGGAAGCGCGCAGGAGCAAAAGATCCACCTGATGGAGCACCTGCTTGAGCTCTTTCCCGACCTCCGCACCGGAGGCAGGAGGCTGCACGTCTTGCGTCGCGAGCATAAAAACAGACTACCAAACAGACGTTCGCTTGTCAATAGATTTGATCGTAAAAAAGCCAGAAACATGCCAAATTCCTTGGGCAACCTTTCCCCGCCAGACCCCCGCCGCCACGCCCCCCTCCAAGTCCCTTTCCAAGCACCGCCCCACCACCCAAGCGCACCCTTAACTCCCGCCCCGCCACCCCCTTCCCGGTCCCTTTCCCCGCTACCTCAAGAAAAAGGACGTCCCGACCGCCACCACCAGCACCACCAACCCGTAAGGCGCGATCGCGCGCACGTAAACCGCGCGCGCAAGCACAACGCCTCGACGCTGCATCACAAATCCCACCCCGATCATCACCACCGCCACGATCAACGTGATCCCGAAGAAGCGCAAGAGTCCGAGCCCATTGTCGGCGGGTGGTGAAAAGAACAACGTCGTGAAGAGCCCGCAGTAAGGAAACCAGCACAGAGCCCGGGCCGCGTCAACCCGCCGGCGGGTCCTTCGATCCCCCGGAGGAGCAAACGGCCACAGCCGCAGCAGCGCCGGAAGGCACAGCAGGTACAGGACCCCGCACGCCACCTTCAGCGGTAGCAGGGCCGGGACGAGCACATTGCCGAGGACCTGGGGTCGAAGGGTCTCGGGTTGGACCGCCGGTCCGAGCACCGCCAGGAGCCAGCAGAACTGCACGATCAGGAGCAACCGGGGTTCGGCCACCAGCTCCACGGTCAGCGCGAGCTCGGCCCAGGCCGTGAATGCGAGCGCAACCGCCGCGACCACCACGCTGCGCTCTTCCGACGGGACCGGGTTGAATGGAGCGGCCAGCTGCACTGCGGCGAGGATCGAGCACACAAGCACCGTCGCGAGCACGGGGGTGGGCCGCCGCCGGGGAAGGTCGGGCCACGACCAGCCCCCGGCGGTGGCGCTCATCCAGGCGACCTCCGCCAGCCCACCGAACATCGCGCCGGTGACCAGTCCCGGATAGAGGACCAGCGCGAGCGCATGCGTCGCGATTGCCGCGAGGACCTGCGTCATCTCATCACAGCCCGGCCAGCGTGAGCAGCGGTTGCGGATACACGCCAAGCAGGACGTTCAGCGCGAGCACGATGGCGACTCCGACCGCCTGGCGTCCCCGGGGCACTCCCATGCTGCGCCCGAGGCGCAACGACGAGGGAAGCCACAGCAGCATGCCCGCCGCCAGCACCAGTGCCAGCGGCCAGTAAAGCTGCGTGGCGCCACGCAGCAGCAGAACTCGAGCGGGAAATCCGGCGAACGGGGCCGAGCCCGCGAGCACTGCCGCCACCACGAGGTTGAGCGGCCGGTCGGTTGGAACCTTCTCGCGAAGGGCCTGTCGCGACCACAGGTACAGGGGCAGGCGGCCGAGGACGATGCTGAAGAGCATCAGCAGCGCGGCCGAACGTCCGTCGGCGATCGCGAGCCCGAATCCACACATCGCGAGCCCCCAATCGGCCATGAACGAGTAGCGCCAGGCCGAAGCGTCGTTCTGCGTGCGCCAGGAACCCAGGCTCCCTCCGATCATGTTCAGCAGCCCGAGGCCGATGAGCATCGCGCCAAATGCGTCGCCCGCGTCAGAGGGAATCACCTGATTCGCCTGCGACAGCACTGTCGCGGCGAGAGGGGGGCCGATAAACGCCATCCATGGGATCGGCGACGCGACGACCGATTCGTCGGGGTCGAATTCGTGGACATAGGGCAGCAGCCCGATCGCGGCGACAAGGCCCGCGACGATGCCGACCGCGCCGAAACGGTCCAGCACGACCGGGCCCTGCATTCGCTCGAACGCCAGGCCCAGCGCCAGCAGAGCGATGGCCAGGACCGGCGCGCGGAGCCGTGTCACGAATTCTCGATTAGACGTGAGCCGCGCCTGCAGCACCGCGAGCACGAGCAGGATCAGGATGACCAGGTCCAGGCTTGGGGCGATGACGATGGCAGCCATTCCGGCCAGCCCCAAGAGGCCCCAGGTGAGCAGGCTCGCGCGGGGGACGCGGAGCGGAGTGAAGACGACCGCCAGGCCCAGGGCGGCGGCCGCCGCGAGCAGGAGCTCAGGCTCCATCTTTGTCCGCGAGCGGTATGGATGCGAGGCGGGCGAGCCCGGCCGGGACGAACATGACGCCCGCGGCAATCAGCGCACCGACGATTGCGGCAACCGGACCAGGTGATGTGGCCGCGAGACCCGGCGCCACCCCGAGCGCGAGCGCAAGGGAGGCTATCGCCGCCAGCACGGCACCGGGCTCGTGGCTGATCAGGATTCGCGCTCCCATCAATCCCACGACCAGCAGGACGGCGAAGCGGAGCGGCGCACCTGTTCCTGAGGTCACGGACGCCGCCACCCAGAGCGCAAGCAAGCCCGAGGCGATGCAGATGATGAGTCGAGGCGTAGAGCCCGCGGGCATGATCCCCCAGCTCGCGGGTCCCGACCTCAAGCACTGTCCCGCCGCGACCAGGCCTCCGGCGGCGATCGCGATCGCACCGAACGCCATTCCCGCCGGCCAGGCGAGAACCGCGAGGCCGGCCGTGAGCAGCACAAGGCCAAGCGCCAGGCCCCGCCGCCCATCGGCCAGCACGACGAGGGCCGCCCCGACCCAGGCGACAAAGGCCGCTTCGACCACTACCTGGTCACGGCGAAGGCCAGGGCCACCAGCGAGGCTAGCCAGATCAGCGGCCTCCCGCCCATCGCGGCGGCCTCGAGCGCGCGGAGGTCGAGGATCGATCGGTACTGCTCGGGCATGGCCGCCAAGGCCACGACCCGTCGCAAGCGAGCGGCTGCGCCGGCCCACGGGAGATTGAACAATGGAGGTCGAGGCTGTGTCCGGATGAGCCTGGTGCCTGCGGCGCCATAGGCCAGCACACCAATGATCAGCAGTGGCACGAAGAGCGCAACGACGGGCAGCACCGTGGTCACCGTGACCATCGACATGAGCCCGCCACCGACCGAGCCCGCCGGGAGCGGCATCACGTCAGCCTGCGCCGGGCTGGCGAACGCCGACTGGATCAAACCGATGGCGGGACCGGCGACCAGGGTCAGCGCCGCAACAGCCATCGCTACGCGCGGGAAGGTCTCGCCGGTGGGGCGACCGCGGCCGGCCGGAAGACCCGTGGCGCGCGCGCCCGCGACCATCCACAGAACCCAGACGATCGTGCCTCCGACGCCGATGAATCCAAAGAAATCACCAGCTTCGAACGTTGACTCGACCCCGACGACCCGCGCTCCGAAGCCGAGGGCGGGTGGAAGGCCAACCGCCGCGGCGATGGTGACCAGCGACGCGGGGCCGGCGCGGTCGGGCAGGAGCGAGAGGCACGCTGTCATGGCGGCCGCGAACGCGAGGGTGATGAGCCCCGCCACCAGGCCAAGCGGCGTCCCGAGCGCTACGGTCATCAGGGCGAATCCACCGATGCCGGGGATCACCTCGGCAAAAAATCCCCGCCGTGTGGTCGCGGATTGAGCGCGGGCGGCCGCGCCCAACGCGACCACCACGCCCAGCGAGGCGAG
Organism: Candidatus Dormiibacterota bacterium; assembly: GCA_003151935.1. Lineage (GTDB taxonomy): Bacteria > Chloroflexota > Dormibacteria > Dormibacterales > Dormibacteraceae > Palsa-870. The sequence goes on from PLYZ01000047.1 coordinate 17,039, forward strand.
AATCGCTTGGAAGGCAACCTGCGGGTACCTGCCGTCACCCATCTCATAGGCGCGAACGAGCAGGTAGAAGCCCAGCGGATAGAGCGTGGCGACGACCAGTCCCGCCGCCCGCAGCGAGGGTCTAGACCACACCTCGGCCGGCCACGAACGCCAGGGCACGAGACCCGACGCCATCAGGCCCGCCAGAGCGATGAGCGCGAAGACCGGCGCGGTCAGGGCGGAAACGGGGACTGCGGCATAGGCGGCGGTCCCGCTGCGGACCTGGAGAATCACGCCGGCCCAGCTCAAAGCCAGCCAGGCGGCGAGCAGCATGCTCCACCGCGGCCGCGGCGCACGGACGTCCTCGGCGTCGAGCTGGACGATCGCGAGGGTTGCCGCCGTTCCGCCGGCCAGCGCGGTCAGGACGACGCCGCCGGCTTCGATGGCGCCCATGGCGGCGGCCACTCCAAGGACACCGATCGCCGCCTCTTGCCAGTTCCGCCGCTGAAGGGTCAGCACCAACGCGGCTGGGACCAGGACCATCAGGCCGAACGCGAAAGCGACCGCATCGAGCCGCAGCTGGAGCCCGGTGCCGAAGCCAAGCTGGCCCAGGCTCAGCTCTTGCGTGGACCGCAACGGAATCCACAGGACCAGCAGGGCCAGCACCGCCGCCCAGGCGCCCGCGCCCACGGCGATTGGGCCGAGGTTGGATCCGCTCAGTCCGAAAGCGGTGATGACGCCGGCCGCGATGAGCGGCAGCAGCACCGGGGCCAGCAGTGCGATCGACGGCATAGAGTCCTAGCAGTCAGTTGGAAGACTGACGACGGATCTTCGGCACCCAGGCGGCCGCATTGCGTTGTTGCCGCCTGCGCTCCTCACGACGCGTATTGACGAATACGCTTTGTTCCGGTGCTCGGCGGCGCCTAGCACTGCGGCCACCTGGCCACCGAATCTCTCGTCGTCAACTTCCAACTGCCTGCCTACTCTAGGCGGTCGATTGCGGCGTGTAGCTCGGCGGCCCGGTCCTCCAGCTTCCTGACGATCTCCCGTGGTGCCTTGGCCAGAAACTCCGGATTGGCGAGCTTGGCCTCGGTTTTCGCAAGGTCGATCTTCAGCCGCGCCCGCTCCGCATCACGCTTGGCCTCGGCCTGACGAACGCCGCCCGCGCCGACGGGGAAGCTGGCCCGGCCCGCCACCGAGGCAAGCGGTATGCCTCCCTCGAGCTGGTCGATCTCATCGATCTCATTGGCCAGCTCGACCCAGGCGAGGCGCGCCGCCAGGGACGCGACCGTGCGGTCGATCGGGCGGTCCAGCTGGAGCCTGCCCCCACGTGGCGGCGCCCCGACGGCCTGCCTGTGCCCGCGCACCTCCTCCACGATCGTCATCACCTGGGCGAAGGACTCCTCGGCGGCAGGATCGACAAACCTGCCGTCCAGCTCGGGCCACGGGGCGCGCATCAGGAAGTCGAGGTGCCCTGGAGTCCGGGACCAGAGCTCCTCGGTCACGAACGGCATGAACGGATGCAGCATCCGGAACATGTTGTCGAGGCAGAAATACGCGACGTCCTGCGCAGCCGCATCCCCGGCTCGCAGCCGCTCCTTCGCCGCTTCGAGGTACCAGTCGCAGAACTCGTTCCACGCGAAGCCATAGGCCGCCGCCATCGAGTCCTGGAACGTGAAGCTTTCGATGCCGGCGGTGACCGCCGCGCACGTGTACGAGAGCCGCGAGACGATCCAGCGGTCCTCCAGGTGCTCGTGAACCTCGAACACGCCCGGGACCTCGGAGGGCGGCGTCCCCGGCGAGCTCAGCACGAGGCGGGTGGCGTTCCAGAGCTTGTTGCAGAACCGCCTGTATCCCTCCACCCGGCTCTCATCGAACCTGACGTCCTGGCTCGACATGGCGACCGATGCAGCCCACGCTCGGACCGCGTCGGTGCCGTACTTGTCGATAAGACCGCGCGGGTCCACACCGGTGCCGAGCGATTTCGACATCCGGCGGCCGTCGCCGGCCTGGACCACGCAGTGGATCGCGACATCGTGAAATGGGACCTCGCCCATGAACTCGAGGCCCGTCATGATCATCCGGCTGACCCAGAGATTGATGATCTCGCGGCCCGTGCTGTTCATGCTGTTGGGATAGAAGGCCTTCAGGTCGTCGGTCTCCTCAGGCCACCCGAGCGTCGCGAAGGGCCACAGCGCGGACGAGAACCACGTGTCGAGCACGTCCGGGTCCTGCGTCAGCTTGATGCTCCCGCACTCGGTGCAGTCACGTGGGGGCTCGACGGCCACGGTCGTGTGACCGTTTTCGCAGTAATACACCGGCACGCGGTGTCCGAGCCAGAGCTGCCGCCCGATATTCCAGTCGCGCAAGCCGCGCAGCCAGTCGAGGTACGTACGCTCGTACCGCTCGGGATGCCACTGCACCTTTCCGGCGGCTGATGCCGCCACCGCCTTGTCGCGCATCGTCTCCATGCGCAGCCACCACTGCTCGCTGATCAGCGGCTCGATCACTGCGTGGCAGCGATCGCAGTGGCCGACCTCGTGCACGTACGGCTCCTCTTTGACAAGGAATCCCTGCGCTTTTAGGTCGGCGACGATCTTCTCGCGCGCCTCGAGCGCCGGCAGGCCGTCGTACGGAAGACCAGGCACGTTCATCCGGGCGTCCGGATGCATCCCGTTGATGATTTCCAGCGAGTGGCGCTGGCCGATCTCGTAGTCCATCGCATCGTGCCCAGGCGTGACCTTGAGCGCTCCTGTGCCGAAATCCTTGTCGACCGCCTCGTCGCCGACCACGGGCAGCTTGCGTCCGACCAGCGGCAGGATCGCGGTCTTTCCGATCACGGATCGATACCGTTCGTCCGTCGGATTCACCGCGACGCCGGTGTCGGCAAGCATCGTCTCAGGGCGCACCGTGGCGACCACGACCTCACCACCGTCCTCGAGTGGGTATCTGATGTAGTACAGGACGTCCTGGTGCTCCTGCCAGTCGATCTCGAGATCCGAGATCGCCGACAGGTCGCGCGGGCACCAGTTGACGATGCGCGGCGCGCGGTAGATCCAGCCGCGTTCATAAAACGCCACGAATGCGGTCATGACCGCGCGCACGTAGCGCGGGTCCATCGTGAAGCGAAGGCGCGACCAGTCGAGCGAGATGCCCAGGATGCGGTCCTGGCTCACGATGGTCTCGCCCACGTCGCGATACCACTCGTCCACGCGCGAGGTGAAGGCATCGCGGCCAAGCTGCTCCTTGGTCGTGCCTTCGGCCGCCAGCTGCTTCTCGATCACGTTCTGCGTCGCGATGGCGGCATGGTCGGTGCCAGGTAGGAACAGGACCTCGTGGCCGGCCATCCGGCGGTAGCGCGCACAGATGTCCTGCAACGTGTGGTTGAGCGCGTGGCCCAGATGCAGCCCGCCAGTGATGTTCGGCGGCGGCAGGCAGATGGTGAACTTCGGCTTCTTGCTCGTGGCGTCGGCGACGAACAGGCCGTCGGACTCCCAGCGCGCGTACCAGCCGGCCTCGATGGCCCGCGGGTCGAACGCCTTCGGCATCTCGCTCTGTTTGTCGGTTTCTGTCTCTTTCATGGTCATGGGGGCGTGTTTGATCGCTCGGAGTGGATCAGGGGCGCCGGCGCGTAGGTCGCTTTAGCGCGACTGAGCCGGCGAGGGTACGGATACGTTCCCGTTTCGGCTCATGGTGGCTGAAATCTTAGCGGTTATTCCGCTGCCGCTCAGCCACCTGGCGATCGTATCCCGCCGACGACCTGAATTCCGCCATTCGGGCGCTGATGGTCGCATCACGCGCGTTGGGGTAGCGCCATTCGGGCCCAGTTGGTCGTACCCGAAGCGAACGCGGGCTAGATCTAGGCCGACTCTCCGACCAGGCGCGCCGGGCTCTCGCCTTCGTCGCCCAGCTCGAACTCCGGCTCGAGAGCCTCACGGATCGAGCGCTCGGAGATCAGGCAGCGCTTGATGTCAGGCCGGGACGGGATCTCGAACATCGAGTTGAGCAGCGCCTCTTCGATGATCGACTTCAAAGCGCGCGCACCTGTGCCTCGAAGTAAGGCCAGCTCCGCGATCGCATCGAGCGATCCTTTCTGGAACACGAGCTCCACGTTGTCCAGCGAGAAGAACTTCTGGTACTGCTTGACCAGCGCGTTCTTGGGCTCGGTGAGGATACGCACGATGTCCTGCTGGTCCAGGTGGTGCAGGGTGACGATGATCGGCAGGCGGCCGATGAACTCCGGGATGAACCCGTACTTCAAAAGGTCCTGGGGCTGCAGCTGCTTGAGAGTCTCGGACACCGCCTTGCGCTCGATCTTGTTGTGCGGCGCACCGAAACCGATCGCATGCCGGCCGATGCGGTGCTCGACCACCTTCTCCAGCCCGTCGAACGCGCCGCCACAGATGAACAGGATGTTGGTGGTGTTGATCTGGATGAAATCCTGGTGCGGGTGCTTGCGTCCGCCCTGCGGCGGAACGTTGGCGACCGTGCCCTCGAGGATCTTNNGATCTCGTCGATGTAGATGATTCCGCGCTCGGCGCGGCTGATGTCGAAGTCGGCGGCCTGGATGAGGCGTAGCAAAATGTTCTCGACGTCCTCGCCCACGTACCCCGCCTCGGTGAGGCTTGTCGCGTCGGCGATCGCAAACGGGACGTCGAGGATCTTCGCCAGGGTCTGCGCGAGATAGGTCTTGCCGCAACCGGTGGGACCGACCAGGAGCACGTTCGACTTGCTCAGCTCGACGTCGCCCACAGACTTAGAGGCGGAGATCCGCTTGTAGTGGTTGTACACCTGGACGGAAAGGACCTTCTTCGCGCGATCCTGGCCGATCACGTACTGGTCGAGGGCGGCACATATGGTCTTTGGGTTCGGGATGAAGCCCGTCTTCTGCTTCTTGGTGCCCGCCGAGCGGTTGTCGTCCTCGAGGACCTCCTGGCAAAGGTCGATGCACTGGTCGCAGATGAAGACGCCAGGGCCCGCTACCAGCTTGCGCACCTGGTCCTGGCCCTTCCCGCAGAAGGAGCAGCGCGTGTAGCGGCGGCGATCTTCTCGTTCGTTCATTGCTTCCCAGTATCCATTAAGAAGAGGCCGGCGCCGGGGGATTATGGCCCCAGAGAATCTCGTTGGCAAGGCTGATGCACTCGCTGCAGATGAAAACGCCCGAGCCGGCGACAAGCCTCACGCCGCGCTCGCCATGCAACTTACCGCAGAAGGAGCACTTGGGCCGGTGTCTCTTGACCTCACCGCTCGTGCTCTTGCGTCGGAAGATCATCCTGCGACGACTTTCTCCTTTTCCTTTTCCTTTTCCTTGTCCTTGTCCTTGTCCTTCTCTCTGTCCTTGTCGCCGAGCTTGGGCGGGGTGAGGATGATGTCGTCGATCAACCCGTACTGCTTGGCCGCTTCCGAGGTGAGGAAGTAATCGCGATCGGTGTCCAGCGTCACCTTGTCGATCTTCTGCCCGGTGTGCTTCGCGATGATCTGGTTCAGCTGCTCGCGCTCACGCAAGATCTCCTTGGCGTGGATCTGGATGTCGGTGGCCTGCCCCTGCATGCCGCCCCAAGGCTGGTGGATGAGGATGTTTGCATGCGGCAGCGCATAGCGCAGACCGTGAGCGCCGCCGGCCAGCAGCACCGCGGCCATCGAAGCCGCCATGCCGATGCAGATCGTTGACACCGGCGGCCCGATGTACTGCATGGTGTCGTAGATGGCGAGCCCCGCGGTCACATGTCCACCCGGGCTGTTGATGTAGAGAGAGATCTCCTTTTCCGGGTCCTCCGACTGCAGGTAGAGCAGCTGCGCCACCACCAGGTTGGCGACCTGGTCGTCGATCGGGGTGCCGATGAAGACGATGCGCTCCTTGAGCAGTCTCGAGTAGATGTCGAAGGCCCGCTCGCCGCGGCCCGTGTTCTCCACCACCATCGGCACGAGATACCCGACCGGCCGCTGTCTCTGCCTCATGTCCCGCACAACGTCATTCTAGACAGGCCGTCCGCGGGTTCCGTCAAGTCCTTGAACCTGCTACCTCGAGGAGGCGCTCCAGGACTCTCTGCCGGCGAAGCCGCGAAGCGAAGTAGCGGCGTGCGCTCGGGCTCTTCTTCAGCTCCGCCACCTGGTCCTTCAGCTCGTCGTCCTTGGCGGCCTGATCCTCGAGGAAGTTGACCACGTCCTCGTCGGACGGCTCGAGGTTCTCGCGCCGGGCAAACTCGGCGAGCACGAGGTCGATCTTCAGCCGCGCCTCCGCGTCGGGCCTCTGGCCGGCAACCCACTGGTCCATCGTTTTGCCCAGGTACTCGAGGTAGCGCTCGAGCCTCAACCCCTGGCGGTTCAGGCTGCGCTCCATCGATTCCAGCTCGCTCGTGAGCTCGCGGTCGACCAGCGCCTCCGGGACCTCGACGCTCGACGCTTCGACCAGCGATCGAACGACTTCCTGCTCGCGCTCGATCTTCTCCATCGCTCGCACTGACTCCTCGAGCTCGGCGCGGACGGCGTCGCGATATGCCTGCGCGGTTTCCTGCGCGCCATTGCTCAGGATTTTGGCCAGAGGGTCGTCGAGCACCGGCAGGATCTTCTCCTTCACGCCGCGCAGCGTGACCTTGATCGTCGCCTCCTTGCCGGCGAGCTTTGGTTCGGTGTAGGTCTCGGGAAAGGTGACCGTCGCCTCCCGCGTCTCATCGACGAATGTGCCGGGGAGGACCGCCAGCAGCTCAGGCAGCAGGACGCCTTCCTTGACCTCCGTCTCCATCGCCTTCTGGGTCTCCGATGCGACGATCTCGCCATCCACATCGACCTCGACGTCGATGATCGCCAGGTCGCCGATCCTGAGCTCGCGTTCCACCGGCGTGATCTCAGCCATGGGCTCGCGAAGCTCTTCGAGACGGCGTTCGAGCATCTCCTCTGTGACCTCGTGGCCGTGCAGGTCAGGATGAAGGGTCGTGACGTCCGCGAGCGTCACCTCGGGCATCACGCTGATCGTCGCTTTGAGCTTCGCCGGCCGCCCCCGCTCGAGCTCGAGTACCTCGACGTCGGGGTTGTCGATGGGATCGATGGATTTCTCCGCGAGGGCCTGGCGCATCACCTCGGGGATCATCGCCTCGACTACCTCCTCACGCACCGCGGCCGGGCCAAGCCGCGCCTCGACCAGGGAGCGCGGCGCGCGGCCAGGGCGGAAGCCTTCGATCTTCGCGCGAGAGACGAGACGGTTCAGGACTCGCTCATAGGTCGCGTCGACGACCTCGGTCGGGACCTCGATGGTCATGCTCACCTGGCTCTTGGGCAGTGGCTCCGTGACGACGGAGAGTGGTGCGGGCATCAGCGCGAGATTCTACGGAGGCCCGCGTGCGACCTATCGAACGCGAGCTACGGGCAGGGTGACCCCTTCACGGGCGGCGATGGACACACGACCGGCGTTGGGGTCGGGCTCGGCGGAGGGCTCGCCAGCACAGGGCCGGTGCCAGGGTCCGGAGGGACCGTGTAGTTGACCGGCGCGGGGGTCGGGCTCGGCGGGTTGTCGCCCGGAAGCCTGGGGATGTTCGTGGTGTCGGTCAGGAACCAGCTGTTGTTGGCGCCTGCGACGACTCCTGGCGGCGGTGTGTACCAGAGGTTGCCCGGCACGCCGGCCTCCGCCTGCGATATGAAGGAGTGAACCGCGGGCGAGGCCACAAAAACACCGTCCGCTCCCTGGAGCATCGTGTACTGCGGCAGGTCCGCCAGGATGTCCCCGACCCAGAGTCCCACAGCGATCTTCGGCGTGAAGGCGATCGTCACGGCGTCCTTGAAGTTGTCCGTGGTCCCGGTCTTGGCCGCGACCGTGCGGTCCTTCCAGTGCAGCGCGCTGTTGCAGCCGAAGATCAGGCAGCGATTCTGGTCGTCCGACATGATCTGGGCCATGATGAAGGCGACCGCGGGGTCCAGGGCCTGGCGGGCGCGCTGGTCGGGGTGCGTCGTATAGAGGACCTGGCCCTGTGCGTCCGACACGCTCAGGATGGATTCGGGCGAGTGATACACGCCCATGTCCGCGTAGGTTGCGATGCCGCTCACGTGCTCGAGCAGAGTGATCGGGTATCCACCCAGCGTGAGCGAGGGCCCGTACTCGTCGGCGGGCGCGGTGGCGTTGTACGAACCGTCGGGGTTGACGTACCTGGGCATCACGCCGAGGTTCCGCATGTACGTCAGCACCGAGGGCACTCCGATCGAGAGCTCGACCTTCACCGAGGCGATGTTCAACGAGTTGCCCATCGCCTTCTTCAGCGGCAGCACGCCGTGGGTCTTGTGGTCGTAGTTATAGAAGTCTGTGGTGCTGTACGCGTCCTTGTAGACCAGTGGGCTTGGGCCGTCGTACACAGGCGTGTCGACAGTGGCGGCTCGCGCGTTGATCACCGCGCCGTAGGTGTACGGCTTCATCGACGACCCCATGTTGCGGGGAATGGTCGTGTAGTTGATCTGGCCGGCCGACGCGTTGTAGTTCGGCGATCCGACCATGACCAGGATGTTGCCTGTCGTCGGATCCTCCGCGATCATGCCGGACGACAGCTGACCCTTTGGATCCCAACACGCGGCGCCCGCCTCCGACAGGTAAGGCCAACCGTCCGGCGCGCCGCTGTTGTAGCAGGAGTGGCCTGGTTTCGCGGCCAGGTTGTAGCTCACCACCGACTCTCCGATCTGCTGCAGGTGGTAGTCGAGGGTGGTCTTCACGTTCAGCTGCTGGATCCCGGGCTGGAAACCCAGCTGTCGCAGCTCGGCGAGCACGTAGTCCACGAAGTGGGGCGCGAGGAAGCTGTTGATCGGGGCCTGGTACACGAGCTTCTCGGCGACCGCCTTGTCCATGGCGTCTTGTGTGATGTAGTTGGAGCGCACCATGGCCTGCAGCACCTCGGTCTGGCGCAGCTTGGCCGCGTCCGGGTTCAGCACCGGGTTCCATTCCGTCGGCGCCTGCGGCAGACCGGCAAGCACGGCAGCCTGAGCGAGGTCGAGCTTCGATGCCGGGATGTGGAAATAGCTTTCCGCGGCGGCCTCGACGCCGTACGACTGCGACCCGTAGAAGCTCTTGTTCAGGTAGAGCTCCATGATCTGGTCTTTGGTGTACGTCTGGGCCAGCTCGTAGGCGAGGGCTAGCTCCTTGATCTTGCGGCTCACCGTCTGGTCAGGGGTTAGAAACTCCTGCTTGGCCAGCTGCTGAGTGATGGTGCTCGCGCCGCCCACGATGTGGCCCGAACGGAGGTTGTCGTATGCGGCGCGGATGATGGCCGCGGCATCGAAGCCGGGGTTGGAGTAAAAGCCCTTGTCCTCGATCGCGACCGTGGCCTGGACCATCACCGGCGCGACGTCCTTCAACTTGACCGCGAGCCTGTGGTCGCCGTGGTTCCCGACGTCGGCAAGCAGGACTCCGTCGCTGGAGGTGATGATCGTGTCACCGGCGAACGCTGCGCTATCGAGACCCTGGATCGAAGGCAGGCTGTCGAAGAAGGATTGCGCGTAGGCGTCGGCGGTAAAGCCGACCACCAGGAGCACCGCCAGTACGACGCCCAGCCCGCGGACCAACGCGGTGCGACGCATCTTCTGCCCAATCGGGGACCACGTAGCGTGGATCCGGGCTCGAGGGCGGTGGCCCCCCTTGGTCGTGATCTTCGCGGGAATGCTTCTAGACATGGTTTGGGGGCGGGTAGATTCTACGGGTTCCCACTCCCACCAACGGCGCAGGGGACCAGTGGGTTACGCGGCCGGGCCGGGCCTCAACCTGGAGAGCAATCCGTCGCGAGCGAGCCGCCATTCCTCGCGTGAGATGGCGCGGACCAGGTAGATGGCGACGAGGTACACCACGCCTCCGGCGGGCAGGCTGATGGCGATCGAGGACCCGCTGAGCGGGTAAAGCACCACCCCCCATCACGTCCCTCAACAGCGGGCGCGTGATCCTGGTCCTCGCGCCTCCCGCGAACGCCTAAGCGCCCTCACCCAGCAGGCCGGGCGAACACCTCGATAGCCGGCACCAGGCGTTCCTGGCGCGTGCCCGGAAAGTGCACCCTGACACCTGGGCGCCCAGGGCTCCCCAGTTCCCAGCCCGCCTCATATAGCTCGGCAGCGCCGGCAAGGTCCGCGGCCTGGGCGGCCTTGACGCCGTCCGTGAACGTCAAGCTCTGCGCGCGCGCGCCCGGGAACCCGAGCCTGACCTCGCCTCCCGTCTTCAGGTTGAAGACGTAGTCGTCGAGCGAGCCCGATTCGCTGCCGGCGACCAGCTCCGCCACCGTTGGGAACTTGCCTTCCTTCATCCCGGCCTTCAGGTCGGCGCGGGAGGCTCGATTCGCCCCGCGCTCGCGGCGCCGGAGCTCGGTGAGAAGTACGTCGCGCTCCGCGCGGAGCGCGGCCAGGTTCTGCTCGAGCGGGCGCATCCGCTCCCGAATCAAGCCGATCCGCTGCTCGAGCTCGGCTTCGTCAATTGAGCTCAGCTCTTCCGCCACAAGCCGAGACGTTAGGGCTTGCGCCGTCCGCCGGCCTGCGAGAATCTGCGGCCGTGCCACGACTGCCGCGGATCGTCGGGTTTGGAGGGCGTAGCGTCGCCGCCTCCGGCGGTCCGTCCAAGCTGGACGACTACGTCCTCGAGCTGAGCGGCCAGGACCGCCCCAGGGTGCTCTATCTTCCAACTCCCGCAGCCGACGCGGACGCATTGATAGTCGGGTTTTACGAGAGGTTCGCCGGTCGCGCCGAGCCTTCACATCTGAAGCTTTTCGGAGCACCCGACGCGGCGTCGTGGCGCCCGCGACTGCTTGAACAAGACGTGATCTGCGTCTCCGGCGGCAACACCGCCAACGCCCTGGCCGTCTGGCGGGTGCACGGAATGGACGCCGCTCTGCGCGAAGCCTGGGAGGGCGGCGCCGTCCTGTGTGGAGGAAGCGCCGGGATGATCTGCTGGTTCGAGTGTTCGGTGACCGACTCCTTCGGCCGAGAGCTGGCGCCGCTTCGCGATGGTCTCGGTTTGCTGCCCGGCAGCGCGTGCCCGCACTACGACAGCGAAGAGCGACGGCGTCCCGCCTATCAGCAGCTCGTGGCCGGCGGCTTTCCTGGCGGCTTCGCGGTCGACGATTTCGCCGGCATCCAATTCGAGGGCACCACCCTGAAAGAGGCCGTCACCGAGGTGGAGGGACATGACGCGTATCGGGTGGAGCTGGTGGGCGGCGAGGTCAAGGAGACCCGAATTCCTGCCCGCCTTCTGAGCTAGAGGGTTATTTCAACGTCGACGTTGAGATACTCGTAGACTGAGTTCCGTGGATTCCAGAAGGGAGACGATCCTCGCTTTCCTGAAGACGCACGGCCACGCGAGCCTGGGAGAGATCGCGGCGCACCTCGAGGTCTCGAAGCAGGGGGCGCTGCGCCATCTCGAGGCGCTGGAAGCCTCGGGCCTGGCCACCGTCGCGTCCGCGCCGCCGCACGGCCGCGGCCGCCCGGAGAACGTCTACCAGCTCACCGCGGCCGCCGGGGACCACTTCCCGGACGGTCACCGGGAGCTGACAGGAGAGCTCGTGGAGTTCATGTCCGACGAGCAGCTGAAGCGGTTTTTCGAGCGTCGGACCGCACGCCTGGAGGCCGAGTACGCCCCCCGTTTGGCGGGGCTAGACTTTGAGGCGCGCGTCCGCGAGCTGGCCAAGCTCGCCACCGAGCACGGCCACATGGCCGAGGTGGTCGAGCTGGCGGAGGGCGAGCTCGCGATCCGCCACTGCAACTGCCCCATCCAGGACGTCGCCGCCCGTACCGGCCTGCCCTGCGTGAACGAGCAGCAGATGTACGAACGGCTCCTGGGAACCCCGGTCACCAGGTCCACCTGGATGGCCGAAGCGGCGAACGATTGCACTTATGAAGTCAAGAAAAGCGGAGGGAGAGTTGGCTGATTTCGAGATCAAAGACCTGAGGGCGAGCGTCGA
>PLYZ01000058.1 GCA_003151935.1 Candidatus Dormiibacterota bacterium
TCGCCTAGCTGCCGAACTTGTACAGAAAATTGGCAGGGGCGCAAGGATTCGAACCTTGGGCCCTCGGTTTTGGAGACCGATGCTCTGACCAGACTGAGCTACGCCCCTATCGGCTTGAAGCGCGCCGTGCGCGCGGGCCGGCCGAATCGAATTCTACCCGACGCCCAAAGGCTCTCTTCCGCGGCCGATTAGCATCGTGCGATGCCGGAAATGGGCGTGGACGACCTGCCCGTCCTGGTCGTCGGGGACGTCCACGGCGATCTCGAGCGGCTCTTCCAGGCACTCAAGCCGTACCCGGGCGCCGAGTGGCGGACGATCTTCCTCGGCGACCTGGTCGACTACGGGCCGTTTGGCGTCGGCGCCCTGCGCTACGCGCGCGACCGGGCCCACTCGGTCGTGCTCCTCGGCAACCACGAGGTCGCGATGCTTTGGGCACTGCGAGATCCGACCCGAATCGGTTTCTGGATGGGAATCGGAGGACAGCGCCACGACCTGGACGAGCTGGCCAAAGACGTCCCCCTCCAGCAGTGGATGCACGAGCGGACTGCCCTGCTCCGGCTCCCGGATCGCACCCTGGTCCAACACTGCGGCAGCGATGCCTATGGGGCCCTCGTTGAGAAGGACGACGCCGACCCGGTCGCCGCCATCAACGGTCGAGTGCACGAGCTGCTTGCGAACGGCGGTGAGGCGGACCTTTGGGAATTGCTCAGCGGCAAGAACATCTTCACGACCCAGCCGGAGCGGCTCGACCGCTGGCTCGAGATGACCGGCAGCAGCCGCGTCGTGTTCGGTCACAACCCCCACCGCGGCTCGAAGCCGGAGGTCTATCACGGCGGTAAGGCGATGAACTTCGACGGCGGGTTCAGCCGCCATCACCGGAAGTTCCAGCGTCAATCACCGCTGGGCGCATCGGTGGCGCCCCTGCCTCCGATGGGCGATTAAGCGACGGCCGCCGGGCGGCACACCTTGCACGGCCGGAAGCCGGCGGCACGGGCGCTCGCCTCGTCGTGCAGCCACACGATGTTCTTCTCGAGCGCGTGACGCCCGGTGTGGCACGTCGGATAGCAAAAGACCTTGGTCGTCTTCACGCCCTGGTAGCGAACACCGGACCGCGCCAGCTCCTCGAGGCGCTTCAGACGCACGCCCTCCATTGTGAGAATCGAGCGCTTGGCCTCAGGTCCGCCACCTCCATAGTTGCCGATCTGGCCGTCCGTTCGCACGACCCGGTGGCATGGGATGAAGTACGGGATGGGATTGTTAGCGAGCGCGGTTCCGACCGCACGCACCGCCGCCGGGCGCCCGATCTCGCGTGCGACCCAGCCGTACGGGCGGACCTCGCCGCGCGGAATCTCACGCGTCTTGCGCAGCACGGCCTGCTCGAACGGGGTCAGGCCGCGCAGGTCGAATCGCATCCGGCGCCGGCCCTGCAGCTCGTCCTCGATCTTCGTGGCGAGATCTTTCGGCGCGTCAGCAGCGACGAGCTGGCGCCCGACGTCCTTGCGAAACCAGGCCTCGAACTCCGCGGCCGAGGCTGCGCGCGAGGCGGCCGACACGCCCTGGCGATTCCACGCCACGTACACCGCCCCCAGCACCGTATCGAAGCGGGCATACGAATCCGCCATCCCGACATGGGCCAGGAGGCGATCGGCGAAACCGGCCGGGGCCTTCACCTCGCCCAGCCGCTTCAGGTCAGTTGTCAGAGTCGTCATAGTCGTCTCCTCTCAGCAATTTGAGTCCTCGATGGACATTCGCCTTCACCGTCCCCACCGGCTGTCCGAGTGCGTCCGCGGCCTCCTGGTACGAAAGCTCCTGGACATGGCGCAGGACAACCGCCTCTCGATAGCGAGGGGGAAGTCGCGCCACTCGGACCGCCAGCGCATCCAGCTCGAGCTTTAGAAGGGCGCCGTCCTCCGTACCGAGTGCGTGGTCGGGTTCGCTCCCGTTCAGCTCGACCAGGTGTGGCCGGACGCCGCGCACTCGATTGCGCACCACGTTGAGCGCGATGCGGTGGAGCCAGGCTTTCTGCTTCAGCTCCCGGATCCGGTCTGGCGCGTAGGTGACCAGCGCGCGATAAGCCTTTAGGAACGTGTCCTGCGCGACCTCTTCTGCGTCGTGGCGGTTGCCCGTCAGGGCGAGACCCAACGCGAAAACCCGGTCCTGGTGCTCGTGCACCATCCGCTCGAACAGGCGCTCAGTGCCGTCCATGACTCTCCACAACACACATACACCCCTCTCGGTTGCAACCCCGGACCCCCCACACCGGCGGCGTCCTTGGGACGCGGCCGGTGCTCCCCACGAATGGGGAGCCCAGGAACCATGATGCCTCGCCCGGTGTAGAAGATACGTTCCGATGGAGGGCCGGCCTGAGGAAGAGTCCGAGTTGTTCTCGCGCGCCCAGCGCGGCGAGACGGCCGCCTATGAGGAGATCGTGCGCCGCTACCAGCAACTTGCGTTCCGGACCGCCTACGTGATCACGGGCTCGGCCGCGGAGGCGGAAGACGCCGCCCAGGACGGCTTCGTGAAAGCCTTCCGCGCGCTCGATCGTTTCCGGCCCGGAGCGCCGCCTCGACCTTGGCTCCTGCGCATCGTCGCCAACGAGGCTAGGAATCGGGTCCGCTCCACCCAGCGCAGGCTCGGGCTCGAGCTTCGCTTGGCGGAAGGGTTCCGCCCGGGGGATGCGGCCCCATCCCCCGAGGCGGCATCCGTCGCGGCGGAGGACAGGGGCAGGCTGCTCGGCCTCGTCAACACTCTGGGCGAGCAGGACCGGCTCGTGATCGCGAGCCGGTATTTCCTGGAGCTCAGCGGCGAAGAGACGGCGGCGACGCTGGGAATCCCCGAAGGCACGGTCAAATCACGCCTCTCTAGGGCGCTGGCGCGCTTGCGCGCCAGATACGAGGAGCCGCCTGGTGTTTGAGCTCGAACAGGAACTGACCGCTCTGGGCGCAGCCCTCGAATGGCCGCCGACCCCCAACCTCGGACCCCGGATAGGGAGTCATCTCCGCGCTCCCACTGGAGTAATTCACTTCCCCACCTGGTGGGGAGGTCGGTCCAGATGGGCGCTGGCCGCCGCGGCGGTTGTGATCGCCCTCGTGGCCCTCGCGATCTACTCGCCCAGCCGCGAAGCGATCGCGAACTGGGTCAACGTCCACACCAGCTTCCAGCAGGTCCCGCATCTGGCGACGCCCTCCCCTCAACCGCCCGGGCCGCTGGGCCAAAGGCTGGGTCTAGGCGGCATGACCACGCTGCCCGACGCCCAGAAGCAGCTCACGTGGCACATCACCGTCCCGTCCGCGCTCGGGCAACCCGACGAGGTCTATCTCCAGCCTGCGCCGGACGCGCCCGCGCTGGGCGAGATCACCCTGGTTTACGCGATTCGTCCAGGAATTCCGGTCGCAGGCCAGACAGGCGTCTCGGTCCTGATCACCGAGGCTCGGGGCGCCGTCGACCAGAACTTTTTCGGCAAGATGATGGGGCCAGGCACCACCCTCGAGCCGGTGACCGTCGCCGGCCACCAGGGCTACTGGATCGCTGGACCGCTCAACGATTTCTTCTTCACCGACGCGAGCGGCGGCGTGAGAAGCGACACGGTGCGGCTGGCCGCCAACACCCTGATCCTCGATGACGGCGGCACGATCGTGCGGGTCGAGGGCAACCTCACCAAAGCCCAGGCCCTGGAAATCGCCACCTCGCTTGGCTAAAAACCGGGAACCCCGCAGCCTCCTGCGGTGTATGGGAGACGAGGTGAAGAGCATGCGAGGTCTGCTGTCGGTCGTGTTGGTCGTGGTCGTGGTGGCCGCTTGTGGGAGAGTGCCAGGTGGCACCCCAAACGGCGACTTCAAGCTCTACGAGGCGGTCAGCGACAGCCACCGAATCGCCGTCATCGACTCTCAATCGCATGGCATCGAGCGCTGGCTGCCGCTCGGCACGCCATCGTCAGATTGGAATCACCTCTACTCGGTCGCCGGCACGACTCTGACCGACACCGATCCACAGACTGGTTCGGTTCGCTCTTCGCTGCAGCTGCCCGGTTACTACCAGCTGCCCCCAGCCACGATGAACGGATTGCCAGGCGGACTCTCGCAAGACGGTCGGTCGATCGTCCTCCAATCGTTCGACAGCGCACCGGGCGGACAGCCGACCGGCTCCCACTTCCTGGTCGTGAACACGTCTCTCAGCCAGGCGCCTGTCCAAGTCGACATGAAGGGATTCTTGGAGTTCGACGCCATCAGCAACGACGGCCAGCGGCTCTACCTGATCGAGTACCTGTCCGCGAGCAGCTATCGCGTTCGCATCTACAACGTCTCCGCGCAGCAGCTGGATCCGCAGGTGGTCGTCGACAAGACCGATCCGAAAGACTCGATGACCGGCCTGCGGTTGTCGGGCATTCCGTCACACGACGGAGCGTTTCTCTACAGCATCTACGTCCGTCAGACCGACGGCCCGTTCATTCACGCGCTGACGCTGGACGGTGGGCCGATCGCGTTCTGCATCGACCTCCCCGGTTCCGGCTATCAGGCGGACGGCAGCGGTTTCAGCTGGTCGCTGGCAATGTCCGCCGATGGCTCGCGCCTTTACGCGGCAAACGCGGCAACAGGATCGGTGAGCGAGGTCGACCTGGGCTCGTCGCTCAGCGTGGCGCGCACCGTGCAGGTCGACTCCGGCAAGCCGGTGGCCGCGGTCTTGGCCCAGGACGCGAACGCCAAAGGTCTTGGCACGAGCGCTGCAGTGGTCAGCCTCGACGGAAAGACGCTTGTCACGGCCGCTAGTTCCGGCATCGTGTGGATCGACACGTCGAGCCTGCACGCGAGCGTGCACTCGCTGGCGGGCTGGACAGTCTCGGGCCTCGCTCTGAGTCCCGATGGCAAAGTCCTCTACGCGCTGAGTGATTCCGGCAAGATCGCCGAGATTTCAATGGGCTCCCGACAGGTCGCCGCCACGTTTGACCCTGCTGCAGGCTACCCGCTGGCGCTCATGCGGGTGGAGGCGGGTTAGGGCCTGATTCGATCTCGTAGCCGCGGCATTTGAGGACGGGCAGTCGCGGATAGCGCGGGAAGGTGGAATCGGTCAGCGAGCGTTCGCACATCCAGAACGTGCTTCGAGGGCCCGGAACCCTCCGCGAGTGCTTGCATGAGACGCACAGCCCGACTTCCACGACTTTCAATCATGTATCCACGCCGCCGGCGGAGGATCCAGAGAAGCGTCATACCAAGGGATATGTTGGCCGGCGATTGTCAGATCATCCTTCGTTGTAGGTCAGGCCTTTGTAAGCGCCATCGAGGACAGAGCTTTGATCAGGCGCTCCGTCGAGCTCGCCACGCCGTAGCGTCGACCCAGCTCCTCGACCCGAGCCGGGTCGTCCGGGTAGCGGTCCCGCCGCCCGCGCGGCACCTCGATCTTGAGATCGGCCACGGGTGCCACTACGCGCATCGCCTTCTCGAGGTATTCCGCGTCAGAGGCCCGGAAGATGCCGGCCTCGAGCATGGCCGCCACCGACCCGTACTTCCGCACGAGGTCCGCTGCTTTCTTGGCGCCGACGCCGGCCAACCCTGGCAGGCCGTCCGACGGATCGCCGCGCAGGATCGCGAAGTCGGCGTAGGCCCGGCCGGGGATCGAATACCTGCGCTCCACCTCCGCCTCGTCGACCACCGCGAGGCCTCCCTTCTCCGGGTACAGCACGATGATCTCGCGGTCGCGGATGAGGCTGAACAGGTCGCGGTCGCCGCTCGCGATCTCGATCGGTGGGCTGACCTTCGCCGCCAGCGAGGCGATGATGTCCTCGGCTTCGTAATCCGCAAGGCCGATCGCGTCGACTCCGATCGCCGCGAAGCACTCCATGATGATTGGCATCTGCGGAATGAGCGCCGGCGGCACAGGCTCGCCGGTGCGATGCACCTTGTAGCTTGGTATCAGCTCGACGCGCCAGTCAGGTCGCCAATCCTCGTCAGTCGTCACTGCGACGTGGCGGGGACGGCGGTCGGTGATGTAACGCGCGAGGTTGTCCATCGATCCGCGCACAGCGTTGACGAGAGTTCCATCCGGCGCGCGCATCGTCTGCGGTATCCCGTAGAAAGCTCGAAAGATCATGCTCGAGCCGTCGACCAGCAGCCATTCCGGCAAGGGGCACCATCGTAAGACCTACCATGGCGCTGGGTTGAAAGCCTACCTGGCGCTGGCGGTGACCGCTCTCGTCCTCACCGCGTGCTCCGGCACCGCCTTGAGCTCGAATCCATCAGCCGCGGCGAGTGCCTCGCCATCCCCCACCACACGCCCCGCCGACTCGAAGGCCGCCGACCTGCGCACGCAGCTCGACCTCTTGCTCGCGGCGCACGCAATGGTGGTCGGAAAGCAGGCGGTGGCCGCCTCCAATCACACGGACGAGTACTCCGGGTACCTGACTCTTCTTGCCTCCAACGCCAACGCGCTGGTCGACGTTATGCGCTCCGCATTCGGCGATACCGCGGCGAGCCAGTTCTCACAGGCATGGGCGATTCAGAACGGATACCTGGTCGACTACACGATCGGGCTCGTCACCCATAACGCCAGCAAGTCGAACGGCGCGATGTCGGGGCTCGTCAACGGGTTCACGCCGCAGTTCACGCAGCTCATCAGCAGCCTCACGCAGCTCTCAGTCGACTCGATGACGCAGCTCGAAACCACGCAGTTGACAGATATCAAGACGCTGATCGATGACGAGATCGGCCAGTCCTACACGAAGATGTACGCCGACCTGCGCCTGGCCTATGCGAGCAGCTCGCGAATTGGCGACACGCTCGCGATCCGGATGTCTCAGCAGTTTCCGGACAAGTTTCCCGGCGACCCATCGATCAGCGCCGTCGATGCTCGCGTTTCGCTCGACGGCCTCCTGCAGGAGGATTCCTACCTCACGACGATGATGAGCGACGCCGGCATTGCGGGGCGAGCGGCGGAAGCAGGCGCCGCCCTCGGCGCGATCGCGGCGGTGAGCTCCGACCTCACGCCGGTCATGGGCTTTCTGCTCGGGCCCGACGCCCGGAACGGCTTCCCCGGGGTCTGGGGGATCAGGGACGCCGACCTGTTCGCGTACGCCAACTCGAGCGACCCAAGCGCCAGTCAGAAGCTCACCGGAAGCTTCGTAACCCAGTTCTCGGCGTTGACGAACGCTCCGGCGGCGGCTGTCCGCGACCAGGTGGTCGCCACCCTAAGGGCCATGGACGACCAGCGGACCAAGGCCTACACGAGCGTCGCCGAAGACGACCGGGCCGCAGCAGCCGCAATGCAGACGATCGCCGACCGAATCGTTTAGGAGTCGAGCGCCGACGCGATGATCTCCAGGCCCGTGGCCGCCTCTTCCGCGTCGAGCACAAGCGGTGGGCAGATGCGCACGGCGCGGGTGCCCGCGGTGAGCAGGAGCAGGCCTCGCTCGAACGCTGACTGCACCAGCTGAGCAGCCTGTTCGGGGGTCTTCAGCTCGAGGGCGAGCATCAAGCCCATTCCCCTGACGTCAGTCACCCCCGGATGAGTGGCCGCGATCTCGCGCAGTCCGTCTTGCAGCACGGCGCCAACCCTTGCGGCATTCTCCATCAGGCCATCCTCGAGCAGGTCCAGCGTGGCGAGCCCGGCGGCACACGCCACCGGGTTGCCGCCAAAGGTGCTGCCGTGCGATCCAGGCGGCCACGCCATCTGTTCGGCCCGAGCGATAAAAGCACCCAGCGGAAGACCCGAGGCGATTCCCTTGGCAAGACAGACGATGTCGGGCTCCACTCCCCAGTGCTCGACGGCCAGCAATCGACCGGTCCGGCCCATGCCCGACTGAACCTCGTCGACCACCATCAAGATCCCGTGCTTGAGCGTCAGCTCGCGCAGCCGGGGCAGGAAATCGTCCGGCGGCACGAGGTACCCGCCCTCACCCTGGATCGGCTCGACGAACACCGCCGCCACGCTCTCGGGTGGGGCCACTGTCGCGAAGAGCTCCTCGAGGCGCGCCATCGTGTCATCCGTGGTGACGCCACGGGCGGTTGCCGGGAAGGGGGCGTGAAAAACCGACGACAGAAGCGGCGCGAAGCGCCTTCGCTGGCTGGCTTTCGAGGCGGTGAGCGAAAGTGCGCCGAAGGTGCGGCCGTGGAAGGCCCCGATGAACGCGATGTAGCTCGGCCGGCCCGTGGTGAATCGCGCCAGCTTCATCGCGCCCTCGATCGCCTCGGCGCCGGAGTTGGTGAAGAAGACCTTGGCGGGGGTGCCCGGCAGGATCTTCGCTTCCAGGCGCTCGGCGAGCTCGATCTCGGACTGGTAGTAGAAATCGGTGCCGGACATGTGGAGGAACCGCCTGGCCTGCTCCTCGATCGCCGCGACCACCTTCGGGTGGGAGTGGCCGGTGGTGACGACCGCGATCCCCGCGGTGAAATCCAGGAACCGGTTGCCGTCGACGTCGGTGACCCAGCAGCCTTCGCCTCTCTCCATGACAAACGGATAGGCGCGGGTGAAGCTGGGAGACATCGCCCTCGCGTCCCGGGCGATCAGGGCCGCCGCCTTGGGTCCTGGGATCGGGGTCTGGAGGATAGGTTTCTTACGCTCGGTGATCACGCCCGTGAAAATACAGGGGTGATAGCCCTAACGGAGCAGCAAGTTCGAATTCTGAACGGAAAGAACTTCGCGACGGTCGCCACGGTGATGCCGGACGGAAGCCCCGAAGCCACCGTGGTCTGGATCGAGACAGACGGCACCTACATCTATCTCAACACGGCGTTTCCGCGCCTGAAGGCCCGGAACCTGCAGCGAGACCCTCGGGTCGCGATCACGGTCTTCGGCTGCAAGGACCCGTACAACGAGGTGCTCGCAATCCGGGGCCGGGCAGAGCTGATCCTGGAGGGTGCCGACGAACACATCGACAAGCTCTCGCGCATGTACGAGGGGAAGCCCTTCAAAGACTTTCGCCAGGGTCAGACCCGGGTCATCGTGAAGGTGACGCCTGAGCGGATTCACGTGCAATGATCACCTGATGGCAAAGGCGAAGGCGAAACCGGCCCGAACGTTCACCATCCGGCCTGCCACGCACGATGACCTGCGGTCGATCGTCGGCCTCTACAACTGGGCAGTCAACCAGACTTTCGCCACGATCGACTCGGAGCCTCTCGACACCGAAGAGGCCGCCGCGTGGTGGGAGGCGCACGGCAAGCGCTCCAGGCTGATCGTCTGCACCGACGCGAACGGGCTCATTGGTTGGGCGCGCCTTTTTCCCTGGAAGCAGAGAGGCTTCGACGTCGTCGAGGACCTCGTTTACGTGGATCCCGTGCACCATGGGCAGGGCATCGGCCACGCGCTGCTGACCGAGCTGATCAAGTCGGCGCAGGGCCTGGGCTACCGCACCATCGTCGCCACGATCGCGACCGACAACCGCGCGGGCCTGGCGCTGCACTCGAGGCACGGCTTCGAGGTCGTCGGCACGATCAAGAACGCGGCACACAAATTCGACCGCTGGATGGACATAACGCTGGTACAACGCTCACTGGAGCCTTAAGAAGAGGGGCGGAAAGAACGCATCCCCTCCCCCGCAAGGGGAGGGTGAGGGTGGGGGGCGGCCTAAATCCCCCGATCGTGGACTCAATCGGCGGGCCGAGCACTACCCGAGCCGGCGCAGCTCTTTTTCCCAGGGCGATCGCGACCGGCCGATGTCGATACTTTTCGCGCCCACCCACTGCGCCAGATCGCGGATCGCCTTGGCGACGCCGGCGCCGGCACGTGGCGGCGCATCCGGTTGGGCATAGACCGCATTCACTCGAAAGGTTCTTGACCTTCGGTCGAAGACCGGGTCGATCCTGCCGATCAGCCGCTCACCCTGCAGGATGGGCATCACGTAGTAGCCGAACTCCCGCTTTGCGGATGGGACATAGATTTCGAGTTTGAAACGAAACCCGAAGAGCTCTTGCGCTCGCTCGCGGTTCGATACCAGTTGGTCGAACGGGGACAGCAGCGTCGTCCTTGGCCGGAAGGCCCGGCGCTCGAGCGCCGCGTTGTGGACGAACCAATCTCCAGGTAGGCCTTTCACTCGCGCCGGCTCGGCGACGCCCCGCCTCACCAGCTCGGCCAGCGTCTCCTTCCAGCGCGGCAGCCGTCCCTCGACTCCGAAACCGAATTGATCGACGCGGGCGACGCCGAGAGCCCGCAGCTGCGTCGCCATCCGGCGAAAAACCGCTTGACGCGAACTGACGTTGGTGGCTATGCGTGGATAGAAGCGTTCGGCCACGTCCCAGATGCGCTCCGAACCATCGCGCCCTACGATGGCCAGCACTCCCGCGGCCCACAGCGCATCGAGCATGCGCCCGACGTTCTTCCCATCGTTCCAGCCGCCTGTTCGCCACGGCACGGCCGCTTGGTCGACCAGGTCACGTGATCGGAGAGGACCGCGATTTCGGATCTCGGCGACGACCAGGCGGCGAAAGGTCGCGTTCGAGCCGAGCCAGTCGCGTACGTATCGCTGCCGGGTGGTTGGGCCGCTGAGATATCGCCGCATCGCGTCGCGATGGAGGTCGAACTCGCTTACAGGCAGGATCCACGACCCATACTCGAACAGGCGCCGTTCCCCGTACATGGCTCGGTTGAGGTCGGCCACGTCGTATCTGCCGATCCGGCTCCACAACACGATGTGTTCGGAGCGCGCCACGGCGCTGGTCGGATCCAGCTGAAGCGCACCAAGGTGCTCCACAACCTGGACGATGTCTGTCGGGCGCGGGGCCGACAAAAGCTGGGCGCTCACGGCTGCTCGGCGGGCTTCCGAGAGGGAGAGCTCCAACGATGAGCACTACATCCCGTATGGCGAGATCATCGGCTGGCCGGTGGCGTACACCGCCGGGTACACGATCTTCATCACGCCGACGGCCTGCCACTGCCCGATGACCGCAGCCGCGCGCATGTTCTGCCCTTCGGCGAGCGAGCCGTCCGCGCCGAACTTGACTCCGCCGCCGTTGATGCTGTCGCCCGCGGGAATGTCGACCGACAAAGCTGCGGTTCGGATGGTTTCGGAGTCGATCGTTCCTGAAAGTCTCGGGATCACGGCGCTGAACAGCGTCCAGCCGCCTACGAAACCCGCCACGGCGGGGATGTCCATGGGGTCACCGTTGTTGTCTCGGGCGTACGCGGAGCGCGCCTTTGCGAGCAGCGCCTGGCCTGCGGGTGAGAGAGCGGCCAGGCTGATGCTCGCATCCGGCTTGTCCGCGGCGTAGACGCCCACCGATCCGGTTCCAAGAAGCTGACTGAACGCCGGCATGCAGAAGGCGGAGCTCGTGCCGATCGCCGCCTTCAACGGCACGTTGTTTCGCAGCACGGCCTGCCAGATCGCCACTCCGTCGGCGAGGTAGCTCACGTCCCACAGAAAGTCGGCATGATCGGCGGCGAGCCGGGCGGCGATGACGTCGGGGACGAAGGCGTTCGGGTCGTACTCGATGACGTCGACGACCTGGATGCCCATTGTCTTGGCCAGCGCTTCCTCGCCGCCGCCCACCGAGCGCCCGTAAATGTCGTTGACACGAACGACGACCGCGCGGGGAGCGGCCAGCTTCATCGCGGGCATGAGCACGTCATGCGTGAACGTGACGGCCATCCTTCCCAACGAGCTGCCCGTCGCGACGGTGCGAAAGACGTAGCGGCGCTGAGCGGTGATGGGATCCGCAACCGCGCCGGTCTCCCAGTACACGGTCTTCAGCTCCTCGGCACGCGCTGAGGCGGCGGCCGACAGCGTGCTGCCGTACGTGCCGAGGATCGCCGGCACGTGGTAGTCGTGCACGAGCTTGTCGACCGCCGCGCTCGCCGCCTGGGGCGTCGTCGCGTCAATGACCTGGAGCCGCACGTGTGTCGTCAATGCGCCGCTCGACTGCGCGACCTCGAGCGCTGCCCGCACGCCGGCAAGCTCCGCTTTGCCCCCGGGCGCCTGAGGACCGCTGAGCGGATAGATCGCACCGAGCACGAGGTCGTGACTCGGATCGGCCTGGGATTGCCCACATGCCGCGGCCGCAAACAACAGCAGGGCGACGAGTGCGATGCGCCGGATCATCCCGGCCAGAATATCTGTTACGCGGTGGCGGCCTGCATTGCGCTTCCGCGAGCCTCGGCCAGTTGGCGCTCGAGCTTCGGAGCGGTCGTGTAGCCGTAGTTGACGTGCAGGGCCCGGCCCTCGGGCGACATCACGACCGTGGTCGGAAGCGTGTACACGTGGAAGCGGTCGGCCAGGGTCCGGTCGGCGATCGCGTCGACCCTGTCGATGCGCACCGCGCCAAGCTTGGCGAGCGCCGGCTCCTGGTGCGTGCGGCAGACGGTGCAGCCGTCGCCGGTGAAGTAGAGGATGTACGGGTCGGCCGCCGGCGCGGCGACCGCACCGAGGGCCCGCTTCCGCGCCCGCCGCGAACGGAAGGCCTCCAGGCAGGCGGCGGCGAGCACGACTACGCCCGCCACCGCCAGCGCCCAGAGTTGTGCGTTCATGACGCTTTGATCAAACCCCGCTTACCAAGCTGGAAGTAGATCTGGCAGCCGAGGCAGTACCCGAATGCCAGGTTGACAAAGGCCAGTACCGCGACCAGAAGCGCGAGCGCCAACCCGACGACCGGCAGTGGCAGCAGAAAGATCGACGCCACCGCCAGGAAAACTCCGCCCAGGCCTTGCGCGAAGTTGTGGGGCTCCGGACGGTCCTGGACCGGCCGCGGCTTCACAATGCCGGCGGGCTTCAGGACCTTGAAGTAGAGCTGCTTGAACAGCGCCAGCTGCGGAGCAAAGGTGCCGACGAGCAGCACGATCGCGAGCAGCGGGATCAACAGGAGGGCCGGTCGGTAGAACGCGCTGCCGACGAACGCGACGAGCACGGTCGCCACGATGCCGATCTGGTTGACCTTGAGCGCCGAATGATCTACGACCTGCGTTGCCATCTCTACTTCTCGATCGGGGCCTTGATCGAGCTTCCCCACTCAGTCCACGAGCCGTCGTAGTTGCGGACGTCGGGGTACCCGAGCAGCTCCTTCAAAACGAACCAGGTGTGAGCGGACCGCTCGCCGATGCGGCAGTAGGCGATCACCTCTTTGTTGGGCACGATGCCCTTGCCGCCGTAGATCTCCTTCAGCTCCTCGACGGTCTTGAAGCTGCCGTCCTCGGCGTTGACCGCGGTTCCCCAGGGGATGCTCACAGCGGTCGGGATGTGTCCGCCCCGCTGGGCCCCTTCCTGCGGAAGGTTCTCCGGCGCGAGCAGCTCACCCGAGTACTCCTTGGGCGAGCGCACGTCCACCAGGCCGGCCTTGCCGAGCTTGGACTGCACGTGGTCGCGGTACGCGCGGATGTCCTCTTTCGCAGAGCCGTGGAAGTTGTAGTCGGTCGCGGGGTAGCTGGGGATGTCGGTGCTGTAGTCGCGCCCTTCCTTCTCCCACTTGACGCGGCCGCCGTCGATCAGCTGGACCTTGTCGTGTCCGTAGTACTTCAGGGCCCAGTACGCGTACGCGGCGAACCAGTTGTTGTTGTCCCCGTAGAGGAGGATCGCCGTGTCGGGCGTGACGCCGCTGGTGCCGAGCAGGTTCGAAAGTGCTTCCTTGCTGGCGATGTCGCGGTTGACCTGGTCCTGGAGGTCCTTCCTCCAGTTCCAACCGACCGCTCCTTCTATATGTCCCTTGTCGTACGCGGACGGGTCGACGTCCACCTCGATGATTCGAAGTCCCTTGTCCTTTCCATGCTCGGCCACCCACTCGGTGGAGACCAAAGCCCTGGTTGTCGTCGATGAGCTCAATTCCAAACCTCCCAATAAATGCGAATTTCCAAAGTTCAAAACGAATTTCGAGATACGCGAAGCGGTCGAATGGGCGCGCCTACGGGCGCGAGCAGACGGCCGGACTAGCTACAGAAGCAGGCCGGGATGTGAACCAGGCGCTGGGCAGGCCACGTAAGGTCCCGCATAGACACGTCATCTTATGACAACCGATGATGGCCGAGGCCGATTCCCGGGATGATTGAACGCCTGATGCGAATCGATCTCATTAAGTACGAGGCGCTCGGGAACGATTACCTCGTCCTTGACCTGCCCGGCCCCCTCGACGAGCTGGTCCAGATCCTGCCCCTGCTGTGCGATCGCCACCGCGGTCTCGGGTCTGACGGGTTGCTTGCCTTCGATCCGAAGGCGATGACCGTGCGAATCTTCAATCCCGACCGGTCCGAGGCCCAGAAGAGCGGCAACGGGCTGCGCATCGCGGCCGCCCACGCGGTGCTCGAGCACAGGGCGGGCGATCGGTTCGAGCTGCGGACGCCCGGAGGTCCGAACCCGGTCCACATTCTTGCCAGCAAGGGACCGGAGGTCACCTCCGAGGTGGACATCGGCCGTCCGTCGTTTCTCGCCGCCGACCTGCCGGCCAGGTTCGACGGCGAGCCTGACCGGGTGAGCCTGGACACCCCCGCCGGGCGGGTGGACGCCATGCTCGTGTCGGTCGGCAACCCGCACTGCGTGGTTTTCGATCAGCCCGTGACTGCGGACCGCGTCATCGAGCTCGGACCCCACCTCGAGCGCCACTCGGCCTTTCCCGAGCGCACCAACGTCCAGCTGTTCGAGGTGGTGGATCGCGAGCACGTGCGCGTGGAGATCTGGGAACGTGGGGCGGGCTACACGCTCGCGTCAGGCACGAGCGCAAGCGCCGTGGCGGCGGCATGCATGCGCTCCGGGCTCGTCGACGACCGCGTCACGATCGAGATGCCGGGCGGCCGGCTCGACGTCCGCCGGGAGGTTTCCGGGCACCTCGTCCAGTCAGGTCCGGCGCGACGCGTATACCGGGCGACGCTCGACCTCGCAGATTTTGGGCAGGACTAAGATCGGAGCCGCCGTGGGCGAGGAACCTGCAGACACGATCCAACTGATCGGGGCGAAGCTCACGTCGTCCCGATGGATGAAGGCACCCCCTACTCGCTGACCGAGTGGGACGTCGAGCCCTAAAGGAGAGGGCTAAAGAGAACGCATCCCGTTCCCCCGTTCAGGGGGGAGGGTTAGGGAGCAATAAGTAAGTCCGAACCTTATCGCCGCTTGCGCGCAGGGGCGAGAAAGAAAGCTGCTTAAGCCTCCTTCCCCGCCAAGGTCCTAACCGCCTCGGGCAAACCCGCGAGCCCAGGCACCACCGCATCCGCCAGCGACGGGTCGTCTTTCTCTCCCTGACGGTTGACCCAGATCCGCGTGATGCCCAGCTCGTGAGTCGGCCTGATGTCGTGGAAGTAGCTCTGCGCCACGTGAATCCACGAATCGGCTGACGCACCGAATGTCGACTGGAACAGCAGAAAGTGCCGGTGATCTGGCTTGTAAGCGGACACATCCTCCGCGGTCACGACCGCGTCAAAAGGCACCGGCAAACGCTTTTGCGTGAGGGCGATGATGTCGCGGTCGCAGTTGGTCAGCAGGGCGAGGTTCCATCCCTCCTTGCGAAGCTCGCGTAACGCGGGCCCCACGTCCGCGAACGGAGGCCAGTAAGGAATCGTCGACACCAGCGCGGTCGCGTCGACCGGCTTCAGGTCAAGCCCAAGCTGCTTCGCAACGCGCCGCGTCGTCTCCGTAAGGACAGCTCGGTAGCGGTGAAACGGCCCATCCCGCTCGACCTCAGCCTCGATGGAGGCGTAAGCGTCGAGGAACGCCTCCCCGTGCCCTGTGAAAAGCAGCTCCCCCGTGGTCCGGATGCCGTGGCGCCAGTCGATCAACGTGCCGAAGCAGTCGAAGGTCAACCAGCGCCCCGCCATCGCGAAAGACCTAGTGGCCGGGCGCTCGGTAGCCGACTCCGGCGGATTTCTTGGCCGCCTGGTCGACCTCGTCGGTGGTGAGCAGGACCGTCGTCTTGTAGTGCGCCAGCGCCCCGGTGGTGCCCACTGCCAACGCCAGGGCTGCAGCCGAGACGTTGTCCGGGGCTTCCACGATCAAGTACACGTCGCTTGTGCCGAAGCCGTAGTACATCGATTCGATCCGGCCGCCCAACGCCTTGGTCGCGGCTTCGACAGCTGCACGCCGGGCGGTGCCGCCGTCCTTGACCAGGCCCTTCAGTCCCTCATGGGAGTACGCCGCTTCGATCAGATACTTGGCCATTGCTCTGGTCCTCCTGAACTAACCGGCTGACGGCGACTAGCCCGCTTTCGGCAGGTACTCCTGGATTGCATGAGCGAGGTGCTGCATCGACATGGACTGCAACCACACGCGGCCCGGTCCGGTGAGCGACGCCAGGAAGAGTCCCGAGCCACCGAAGAACGCGTTCTGGATGCCCGGAACGGTCGTGATGTTGAACTGAACCGACTCCTGATACATGCCGACGTGCCCAGGATGCACGCGCAGCGTGTTGCCCGCCTGAAGGTCGTAAACCACCACCTCGCCGTTGAGCTCCACCCACGCCTGGCCCTGTCCTTGCAGTCGCTGCATGCGAAACCCAGTCCCGCCGAAGACGCCGGCTCCCAGCTTCTGCTGGAATCCGATCGAGAACTGCACTCCAAGCGTCGCGCACATGAAACCGTGGCGATGAACCATGTAGCCCTGGCCCGGAGCGATCTCCATTGGCAGCACCTGACCCGGCAGCTTGGCGGCAAACGCGAGGAGACCAGGGCCGCCGACCGCCGTGTACTCCGTCATGAAAAGCGTGCCGCCGGCCATCGCGCGGCCGAGGGCGCTCATGAAGCCTCCCTGCTGACCGCCCGCGGAGGTCGAGGTCTGCATCTGCAGCGCCATCGACATCCAGGCGAGCTGCCCCGATTCGGCGAAGACCTTCTCGTTGGGCTGCATGTTCAGCTCGAGGACGGGCATCACCGTGCCGACGATCTTGGATTCCATCTTCCCTCACTCGTGAATCGAGGCGGCCGCGTGAGGGATGACTGTATCAGTGATTCTCTGCGGTTTCGTTGAAGTGACGATGCGCGTCGATCGTGCGGCGGCGCGCCGCGCGCGGACCCGGCGTGCGGGAGCAGGAGTCGCAGATCCCGACGACCAGTACCTCGGTCCGCAGCGGCTTGAAGTGATGGCCCTCCTGGAGGTGAGCCTCCAGCTCGCTGACCAGCTCCTCCTGAATGTGCAGCACTCCGCCGCACACCTGACACACCGCATGGTGATGATCACCGGTCGCCAGCTCGTAGTACGTCGCTCCCTCGCCAAGGTGGGCGGCATAGACCGATCCAGAAGCGGTGAGAGCGTCGAGAGCGCGGTACACGGTGCTGCGTGGAAAACCCGGCTTTGTCTTGTGAAGCTCCGCGGTGATCTCATCGGCGGTGCAGTGGCCGCCCAGTCCGACGATGGCGTCGTAGACCTGGGTCCTTTGGGCTGTCCGGCGCATACCAGGGGCGAGCATCTGACTTAAGGAGCGCCCTGCGCGCGCCCGGCTGAAACCGGGATGACTCGCAGGGAATGGTCGGCTTTGGTGAGGAGGCGGCAGCCCGCCCGCTCGACCACGACGTCGTCCTCGATCCGGACCCCGCCCCATCCTGGGATGTAGATCCCGGGCTCGATGGTGAACACCATCCCGGCTTCGAGCACCGTCGCGGAGCCCGGGTCGAGGCTCGGATCCTCGTGCGCTTCGAGGCCGAGACCGTGGCCGACGCGGTGGAAGAACAGGTCGCCCATCCCGGCTGCGTCGATCACCTGCCGCGCCGCCGCATCGACCGAGCCCGTCGTCGTACCGGCACGCACCGCAGCGACGGCTGCGTCGTGCGCCGCCAGCACCAGGTCGTGGATCTCCTTGTGGCGCTCGCTCGGTTCGCCGACCACGGCCATGCGTGTGGTGTCGGCCCGATAGCCGTCGAAGGCTGCGCCGAAATCGAGCAGAACGAAATCGCCCGGCGCCAGCCTGCGGCTGGTTGGACGCATGTGTGGCAGGGCCGAGTTGGCGCCGGATTGGACCAGGCTCTCGAATGAGAGCGTTCCGCCGTGATCGCCGATCGCGGCGCCGATCATGACCGAGATCTCGAGCTCTGTCTGCCCGGGACGCAGCCGGTCGATGACCTCGCCGGCGACCGTGTCGGTGATCGATCCGGCACGAGCGAGCTTCTCGATCTCCTCCTGGTTCTTGATCCGCCGGAGGCGCCGGAGCTCCGGGCTCACGTCCACCATCTCGCGCGCGGCGGTTCGGGCGATGAGCGTCTCGGCGGCCTGAAGGCTCAGGTGCTCCTTTTCGACGCCGACCTCGGCGCAGCCCTCGAGCGCTGTGCGCACGAGCGCGTACCCGTCCTCGCCGTCGCGCCACGACATGATTTCGGCCACGTCGCCGTGCCGGCCTGCTTTCTCGCGCTCGATCGCCGGCACGATGAGCGTCGCGCGATCCGGCCGCACGGCGAGCGCCATCAGCCGCTCGAACGGCTCCGCGTGGAATCCGGTGAGATAGGCGATCGAAACCGGTTTGGTGATGTAAGCCGCGTCGAGGTTGCGCCGCGCCATCCAGGCCCGAAGGTCCTGCAGTGGGGTCGTGGTGGTGGCGCTACTCAATGCCGACGATTCGCACACTGTAGGTGCCGTTTGGCGTCTTGATCTCAACCTCTTCGCCGACGCGATGCCCGATGAGCGCTTTGCCCAACGCAGACTCGTAGCTCACCCGGCCCGCCTTGGGGTCGGCCTCGGCCGGCCCGACGATCCGGTAGCGCTCCTCGCCGGCTCCCTCTTCGCTGAAGCGAACCGTGCTGCCCATGTCGACAATGCCGGTGCGTGGCTTGGTCTCGATCAGGACGTGGTTCTTGACGATCGCCTCGAGCTCGTTGATCCGCGCCTCCATCATGCCCTGCTCATTCTTGGCCGCGTGGTACTCGAAGTTCTCGGAGAGGTCGCCGAACTCCCTGGCCGCCTTGATCTTCGCCACGATCCCGGGCCGGCGCACGGTGGTCAGCTCGACGAGCTCTTTCCTGACCGTCTCGAGCCCCTCCGGGGTGATGTGGACGTCATTGGTCATCTACTGGAGTCTAGTGTTCCGTGCGCGCACCCGGGCGGGTGGGAGGACGGGCTTTCATATATTGTCGCGAGCGATGAGAAGGCTTCTGCTGACGGTCGGGATGCTGCTGATGGGGATGGCGCTCGTCGGGGGCGCCGCGGTTTCGCTCGTCGGGACCTCGCTCCTGCCGCTCGACCAGGAGGTCGGCACGCACGCCTCAGCTGCGGGAGCGGTGCTCGGCATCGGGCTCATGGCTGCGGCGGTCAACCCCGCCGGCAACATCGGCTGGGTCAGGGCAGGCATCCTCTACGGGTTCGTGGTGCTTGCCTTCGAGGCGGGGTCTTACTACCTGTGGCACGCCTCGTTCCACATCGGCCCGGTCTTTTTCGGGTTGGCGTTCAGCCTGCTCCTGATCGCCACCTACCCGCAGCGCAGGCACCTGGTGCCCACGACCTCCCGGGGCAAGCCTTCCACCGCTTCGCCGGCGGCGCCGGTGATCAAGACCCGGACCGCCCCTGACCCCAAACCAGACGCGGAGAAAGAAGACTAGGTCTTCGGGGCCAGCGCCTGTACCTCGGTCATCATCTGGCGCTGCAGGAGGAACGACACGCCGTAGACCGCGCCACCGAGGGCGGCCCCGGCCAGCACAGCCAGCAGTGCGTGCAGCGCCGACGGAGAGATCGGCGAGAGGGCGACGGCGTCGTCGCCGATGACGGCGCCCAGGGTCAGCGCCAGCGGTGTCAGCAGTGGCAGCAGCTGCAGGCGCTTCATGACCGGAGGCACCGGTGGCTCGACGCGGCCCACCATCCGCTGACCCATGACGCCCACCGAGCGCACGTGCCGGAGGTTCGGCGTCACGGTCAGCACGACGTTGACCTGGTTGCCGGGCACCTGCTTCAGGCGGGCGGGCGGCACCAGGTATTGCTCGACGCCGCCACGGGTCTGGACCATCATCATCCCGAGCCCGATCGACGTGCTGACCGAGCTCGCACCGACGAGCTGTCCCTGGACCAGCCTTGCCTCAGCTTTGCGATCCCTCATCGCGAGCCTGAATCCCGGCGCGATGAAGCTTGCGAGCAAAGCGATCGGCAAGAGCCACGCCAGGGCCGCGGCGACGGCGTCCGGCCATCCGTAAACCGGCGGCAAGAACACGAGGATGGCCGCGATCGCGACCACGCATACGACCGCCACCGCAACCGCGATGTAGCCCATGCGGATCACGAAGTCGGGCGCATAGCCCTGCAGCATCCCGCCCGCCTGGACGTACCGCTCGCGCTGCTTGCGGGTCTGCCCCGGAGTCGTGGCTGTGGCCGCTTTCGGCTGCACCTGCCGCATCTGCTGGCGGACCTGTCTGACCTGCTTCTTTCCCACTCGTAGCGGAGTGTATCGGGAACGCTTACGAAGAACGCTGGCTTGGGTCTACCGCCGGGACCAGGACGCGCTTCACGTACTTGGTGCCGCTGACTGTGAACGTGCCCGAGAAAAGGATTGACGGCTCGTAGAAGCTGTGGTCGCCGGCAACCACCAGCGTGTAGACGAGCTCGGCGGTGGTCAGCGTCGCCGTCGGCACCCCGATGCCCGCACCGCCCGCCGGCGCTGACGCGAGGGCGGACCGAACGGCTTCGTCGGCCGAGATGATCGGGTAGGGCGCGGAGTCGAGGTTGAGCGGCAGCGGCCCGGTCGCGGCAGTCGGCACGCCGCCCTTCAAGTCGACCTCGATGCCGTAAGGCTCGCCGCTGCCATCGACCAGGTTCGCGTAGCCGTACCCGGTCACACCGAACTGCCGGAGCAAAGTCACTTTGGAAACATCCCCGGAAACGACCGCGGCGGACGTGTACTGCCACGAGGGGGCAAGGCTGTGCTCGGCCAGGAAGACGAGTGCGAGGTCTGCCGGGCCCCCCGCCGCATCGATGGCGCCGACCGAAGCCATCGGAAGAAGGATGAACGTGGGTTCGCTCGCGGGCGACTGGATCGTCCCGCGAACTCGCACGCTCAGGTCGGTCGTCTGATAAGAACCCAGGAAGCCGGCGGGGCGGGACACCAGGATCGCACCGAGCGAGGTGGCGAATTGATCCGCGTCGATGCTCGACGGCTCCTGGTAGCGGAACACCGGCGCCGTGCTCATGTTCAGCCCGAGCTTGCC
This sequence comes from Candidatus Dormiibacterota bacterium, assembly GCA_003151935.1. GTDB lineage: Bacteria > Chloroflexota > Dormibacteria > Dormibacterales > Dormibacteraceae > Palsa-870. Next base: position 21,004 of record PLYZ01000058.1, read on the forward strand.
GGTCCACGTCAGCGCCACCGGACCTGCGTAATCGGCGGTGGGCGCAGTCACGCTGTTCGGCCCGGCGGTCCTTGGCGCCAACACCGGCGACGGCAGCCGCCCGTAGGCGCCGGCTGCGCCGAGCGGTGCGGGCTGTAGCGCGGATTCCCTGCCGGCCGCGGTCGAGCCGGCGCCGCCATGACCGAGACCGCTGTACACCAGGACGCCCGCGCCGAGCACCACCACCAGCACGGCGGCGACCGCGGCCAGCGGGACGGCCGGCACCTCGCGGATCCCCTGGAGCAGTCCCATCCACGCATCGCGCAGACGCGTCACAGCCGGTCTGCGGGCTTGCATCCGAGTCCACAGCTCGTCCTCGAAACCTGCGCGCGGGCGCGTGGTCTCGAACGCATCGTCGAGCTGCCGCTGCAGGCCCTCGAGCTCCAGGTCTTCGGGCTCGCTCACGCGGTCTCCTTCTCCACGGCTTCCTTCAGTGCTTTCACCGCGCGGTGGTACAGCATTTTCGCGGCATCCTCGCTGCACTTGAGCAGCGTGCCGACCTCTTCGAAGCTAAGGCCCGAGTGCCGCAAAGAGATCGCGTCGCGCTGCCGTTCGGGCAGCTGCGCGACCTGCCCGAGCAATGCGCGGTACTGGATCCGCTCCTCCGCCACGCCGGACGGATCCTCCTCGGCGACCGGCTGGTGCTCGATCGTCCGGCGCAGTCGCTCCCTGCGGCCATGGGCTCGAAAGTGGTCGAGGGTCGCGTTGCGCGCGATCCGGAACAGCCAGGCGGCGGGCGTCGTGTTGCGCGCCTCAAACCGGGCGTAAGCCTGGTACGCGTTCATGAAGACCTGGGCCGTGATGTCCTCCGCGTCGGCCGAGCTTGCGACCTGCGCGCGGACATAGGCGTAGATCCGGCCCAGGTAGGCGCGGTAGAGATCCTCGAAGGGCGGCCTGTCGGCGACCACGGCCGGCTCATGGTATGGGTGCGCACGCTATTTGAGGCAACGCCCCGAACATCGAACCTGTAACGAGTCTCACGAAACCCTAGGGTCCGGCGCCGACCTAAGCCCTGAGTGCGGCGCCGACCTCCACCGGCCGATTGGTGAAGATGGAGTCGGGCTTGCAGTATTTGCACCAGGCGACGGCCGCGGCGTCATCGACCGGCCAGGCAGCCACCGCACCGCCCGCAGCGTGAATCTCCTTGACGACCTGCGGGTCCATCGCCCCCCAGTGCGGCGAGTAGACGTCTGCGCCGGACTCCTTCAACAAGCGAGCAGGGTCGATCGGTCGCGCGCCTTCGAGTATCCCGAGCTGCAGCCTCGGCTCCATGGCGTGCAGCACGCGGATCGATGGATGGTGAAACGAGACGACCGCGCAATCCGCCACCGCACCGAGCTGACGCAGCATGGCGACGAGCTTGTCCTCGAGCCCGGGATACTGGATCGGCATCTGCTTGGTCTCGATCACGAGCCCGACCTTGCCGATCGCCAGCTCGACGACCTCCTGCAGCAACGGAATCCGCTCGCCGTGGCCCGCGTCGAGGCGGCGAAGCTCGGCCGCGGTGTGCTCGCCGACAAGCCCGGTGCCGTTGGTCGTGCGCTCCAGGGTGTGGTCGTGAATCACGACCAGGCGGCCGTCCGACGACAGGTGCACGTCGCATTCGATCAGGTCGCAGCCCACCGCGATGGCGGACCGGAATGAGCGCATCGTGTTCTCGGGGTGCTCCGCGGGATTGCCCCGATGACCTCCCAGCAGCGGCCGCCCGTCGTCGTGAGCCGCTTCGTAGCGATCGCGTATCGATTCAGTCAAGCGCCGGTCAGTCTAACTGTGGCTGAGACCGAATCTGGCGTACAGCAGTTGCTTACTGGCAGCCGGCAGAATCGTGCCGATCCCTAACCAAGACCGCTCCTGCCGTTGTCTATAGTGCTGAGATGACCCAGGGACGCCCAACGACCATCGGCGAGGTTCGCGCGAGCGGGCACAAACGCGAAACCGTCAAGCAGGAAATGCGTCGCAATCTCCTCACCCGACTTCGCTCTGGCGAGCCCCTGCTCGAGGGGATCGTGGGGTACGACGACACGGTCATGCCGCAGCTGGCGAATGCGGTGATCTCTGGACACGACGTGATCCTTCTCGGCGAACGGGGCCAGGCGAAGAGTCGCATCATGCGCTCGCTCGTTTCCCTCCTCGATCCGCAGGTGCCGGCCATCGCCGGCTGCGAGATCAACGATCACCCCTACGCCCCGATCTGCCGGCGCTGCCTCGACCTGGTCGCGAAGGACGGGGACAACGTCGAGGTGGAGTGGATCGATCGCGACCGCCGCTACGGCGAGAAGCTCGCGACGCCGGACATCTCGATCGCCGACCTCATTGGCGAGGTGGACCCGATCAAGGTCGCGGAAGGTCGTTACCTCGCGGACGAGCTCACCATCCACTACGGCCTGTTGCCGCGGACGAATCGCGGCATCTTCGGCATCAACGAGCTGCCCGACCTCGCGGAGCGCATCCAGGTCGGCCTGCTCAACATCATGGAAGAGAAAGACGTGCAGATCCGGGGCTACCGCGTGCGGCTGCCGCTGGACCTGTTCGTCATCGCCAGCGCCAACCCCGAGGACTACACATCACGCGGTCGAATCATCACGCCGCTCAAGGACCGCTTCGGTTCGCAGGTGCGCACCCACTACCCGCTGAGCATCGGCGAAG
>PLYZ01000014.1 GCA_003151935.1 Candidatus Dormiibacterota bacterium
ATGCGCACCTTCCACACCGGCGGTGTCGCCGGGGTGGACATCACCCAGGGTCTGCCCCGCGTGGAGGAGCTTTTCGAAGCTCGCATCCCCAAGGGCAAGGCCATCATCTCCGAGATCGACGGGGAGCTCGAGATCATCCGCCAGGANNGCCAAGGAGATCACCGTGCGGACCCTCGACGAAGAGGTCCGCGAGTACGCGATCCCGCACCAGGTCCGCATCCGGCCCGAGCTCGACCGCCGGGACGGCCAGAAGGTGATGATCAAGGCGGGACAGCAGATCACCGAGGGCTCGATCTCACCGCAGGAGCTCCTCCACATCCTCGGGAAGGAGGCGGTTCAGACCTTCCTGGTCGACGAGGTCCAGAAGGTGTACCGCAGCCAGGGTGTGGACATCAACGACAAGCACATCGAGGTGATCGTCCGGCAGATGATGCGGAAGGTCCGCGTCGACGCCGCGGGCGACACCGGCCTGCTGCCGGGCGAGATAGTCTCGCAGTGGGAGTACGAAGAGGGGAACGCGAAGGCGCTGGCGGAGGGCGGCGAGCCCGCCACGGCGCAGACCGTGCTGCTCGGCCTGATCAAGGCCGCGCTGAACACCACCTCGTGGCTTTCGGCAGCGTCCTTCCAGGAGACCACGCGCGTCCTGACCGAGGCCGCAATCTCCGGCAAGGTCGACCGTCTCCGCGGCCTCAAGGAGAACGTGATCATCGGCAAGCTCATCCCCGCGGGGACCGGGCTCGACTACTACAAGAAGCAGCGAGAGCAGGCCGCGAGGATCCTCGAGGAGGAGCCGATCGACCTGGAGACCCTGTCGGTATGAGAGGGAACCTGCCGGTTCCCTCTCATCGCCGCGCTTTGCGCGGCTGCTCTCTTTCCCGCTGTTGGGATTAACTGAATAGTTACTCCACGCGACGCGTGGAGGCTGGGGTTCACGCTGGTTAGACGGCCCGGCGAAGCCGGGCCTACCCGCCACGCGTTTACGAGTGCCATCTCGGCCCGGTTTTGCGTTACAGTGACCGTTACGTGCACAAGGGGGCTGCCCGCCAGGGTCGCTCCCTTCTCGTTTATCTAGCGGAACTTATGATGGAAACGTGATCCCAAGCTCAAGGCTTCTGCGCGCCGTGGCGCTGGCCCTCGTGGTCCTGGCTTCAGTCACGGCGTGCAACTCGGGCGGGCTCACGCAGGGACCGAAGCTCGCGAGCGACCAGGCGCTGCGAGTGCTGCTCACCGACCAGCCCGGGTCGCTCGATCCCGGCCAGACCCAGTACGCGTACGAAACCGCCGTCTTGCGTGCGATTTCCGAGCCCCTGCTCAAGCCTTTGGCGGACCTGACCGGAGTCGTACCCGCCGCCGCGCAGAGCTATGACGTCGCGAACGGCGGCAGCGTCTTCGTTTTTCATCTCCGGCCCAGCGCCGAATATTCCGATGGCACCCCGGTCAAGGCGCAGGACTTCGTTTATGCATGGCAGCGATTGATCGACCCGCGCCTCGCCTCTCCCGAAGGGACGTTCTTCGCCGGCACCATCCTCAATGGAGACAAGGTGTCGGTCCTCGACCCGCAGCGCGATGCAGCCAGCATCGATGCGGCGCTCAACACGCTCGGCTTGAAGGCGCTCGACGACTACACCTTCCAGGTCACGCTTTCGCGGCCCGACCCGGCTTTCATCTGGCTGGCGGCCATGCCCGCCGCCGCCCCCGTGCGTCAGGACATCGTCAAGAAAAACGGCGACAAGTGGGCGACAAGCCCGGACACGCTGATCACGAATGGACCGTTCAAGGTGACGGAGATGGTGCCGAATGACCACATCACCGTGGTTCCCAACCCCCATTACTGGGGAGCGAGGCCAACGCTGACCTCGATCAACTTCGTGGTGGTGAACGATGGAGCCGCGGCGTTGTCGAAGTACAAGGGCGGTGCGCTGGACGAGATCGCCGTTCAGCCGGCGCAGGCATCGAGTGTGGCCGGTGACGCGAGCCTGAAGCAGAACCTGGTCAGGACGCCCGACCTCACCGAGTTCTGGATCACCTTTCGCGTCAATGCGTCGCCGACCAACAACGCCAAGCTCCGCCTGGCGATCGCCCAGGCCATCGACCGAGACGCTTTCGTGGCGCAGATCTTCCAGGGCCAGGGCACGCCCGCCGAAACGTTCATCCCGAAAGGCATGCACGGGTACTCATCAAGCCTGCCGGCGCAGAGGTTCGACGTGGCGCAGGCGCGCGCGTCGCTGGCGGCCTCAGGCCTGTCCGCGTCTCAGCTCGCGACCTTGACGTTCTCCTACGACCAGACCTCGGATTTCGGCAAGGCGACGGCCAACTTCATCCACGACCAGCTCAAGACCAACCTCGGTCTCAACATCGTGCTTCAGGGCCTGGACACCAACACGCTGGCCTCGAACCTCGGGAACGGGAATTTTCAGCTCGCCGGCCCGATGGGTTGGAGCGCGGATTACCCGGACCCGGCGGATTGGTACGACTACTTCCTGACGACGAGCTCAAACAACATCGCCTTCTATCAGAACCAGCAGTACGACAACTTTGTGCGAGTCGCGAGAACCGATGTCCAGCCGGACCGCCGCGACCAGGAGTACCAGCAGGCCCAGCAGATGCTGGTCGACGATGCGCCGGTGGCCTTCCTGGCGCAGTCCGTCAGCTGGTATCTCGTGCGGCCATACGTGCGCGGCATCACCACGTCGCCGGTGGACGAGTGGCCGGGGGCCCTCGATCCGGCTCAGATCTCGATCGCCCCCCACTGAGCTCGCAATCGAACGGTCGTTCGCACAGGCGGCCAGCTATGCTGCTTGACACTGCGTGGGGAAGCGCAAGAGAATTTGTCTTGGCCCGCGAAGAGGTCGTGAGTAAGACCTGCTGCCGGCGCACTCTCGCCCCGGATCCCGGGAAGAAGGCTGCAGGATCAGAACTGAGAGGTAAGACGCGTATGCAATTAGGTAACGGCATCCGAGCGCTGGCGCTCGCGAGTGCAGGGATCTTTGTGGTCGCAGCGTGCGGCGGCTCCACCGGAACCCCCAGCTTGAACCTCGCGCCGTCTGCCCAGCAGATTCTCCGCGCCAATGATGGGACCGAGCCCAACAGCTACGACCCGACGCAGGAGACCTACACCTACGAGGCCGGTGTCGGCCGCAACGTCTTCGAATCGCTACTCAAGGCAAAGACAGACCTCAGCGACGTACAGGGTGCGGCGGCGAAGAGCTACGACGTGTCCTCAGACGGCCTGACGTATACGTTCCACCTGCAGCCGAACGCCAAGTGGAGCGACGGCAAGCCGGTCACCGCAAGTGACTGGGTCTACGGCTACCAGCACCTGCTCAACCCCGCCCTCGCCGCCGGCTATGTCGACCCGTTCTTCGACGGAGCGATCGCCGGCGCGCAGAACTACAGCAAGGTTGACGTCACGAGCGCAAGCGCGATCGACAGCTACATCGCCGGGCTCGGCCTGTCCGCGCCCGACGCAAACACCTTCGTGATCAAGCTCCAGCACCCCGCTGCCTACTTCAAGTGGGTGGTGACGCTGTGGGTTGCGGCGCCGATTCGGAAGGACGTCGTCGAGAGCGCGGCCGGCGGGTCGTTCGCCTCGACCGACACCACGAAGGCCGAAGTTTGGGCCAACAACGCCAACACCATCATCGGCAACGGTCCTTTCAAGATCTCGGAGATCGTGTCCAAGGACCACGTCACCCTCGTCCCCAACACGAACTACTGGGGCGGCACATCCAAGCTTCAGTCGATCACCTACTCCTTCATCGCCGACGGTAACACCGCCTACTCCAAGTACCAGACCGGCGCTCTGGACATCATCGGCGTCCCGATCGCCGATGTGACCGTGGTTCGCGCCGACGCGACCCTGAGCAAGCAGGCGCATCTGTTCCCGACGCTGACCACCTTCTGGATGACCTACAACACGCACAAGGCACCGTTCGACAACGCCGACGTGCGCATGGCATTCGCCAAGTCGATCGACCGCACTAAGCTAGCCGTGGACGTTTTGCACGACACGGACAAGGCGTACCAATCCTTCATTCCACAGGGAATGGCCGGCGCCGACACATCTGACAACGCCCAGAGCTTCGACCCGGCAGCGGCCAAGGCGCTGCTTGTCAAAGCCAATGTCACCGCAGCCACGTTGAACCAGTTCAAGCTGCTCACCCGCAACACGACGGGCAGCAAGACGACCAACCAGTTCATCATCGACCAGTGGAACACCAACCTCGGGTTGAACATGCAGCTGGACGTCATCGACAGCAAGACCGTCACCAGCCGCATTCGAGCGGGCAACTTCGACATCTACGGCCCTGACGGATGGGGCGCCGACTACCCGGACCAGCAAGACTGGTTCGACATCTTCACCAGCGGGTCCTGCCACAGCCTCAACTGGGGCTGCCCGACGCTGAGCGGCTACGACGCGCTCGTTCAGAAGGCGGACACCGAGCTCAGCCAGACCCAGCGCAACGCTGACTACCTGACGGCTCAGAAGATGCTCATCGACCAGGCCGCGGTCGGCTTCATCTACCAGCAGTACGAGTACGACCTCGTTGCACCCTACGTGAACTACACTCACACTGCGTTCGATGACCAGGGCCTTCCCGGCGACAACTACTACAACACCGCCTACATCACCTCTCACTAGGAGTCCGTTCATTTGGCAGTGATCGCAGGGCGTCCCAACCGGGGCGCCCTGCTCCCGGCCCGTTTGTCAGCCCTGACGGACAGCAGGGTCGGCAGCCTTGTCTTCTTCATCATCCGCCGCATTCTCTGGATGATCCCGATCGTCTTCTTCGTCATCCTCATCACATTCCTGCTCATGCACCTGGCCCAGGGCAGTCCGTGGGACAAGGCCGGCGGGCGCCAGCTGTCGGCGGCGGTGGTGAATAACCTCAACATCAAGTACGGGCTGAACAAGCCCGAGTACCAGCAGTTCGAGCTCTATGTGTGGAACGTGCTGCACTTCGACTTCGGCCTCTCGTACCAGTACGAAGGCAAAACGGTCACGGGGTTGATCGCCGAAGGGATTCCATACACCGCGACGCTCGGAGTGCTCGCCTTCATCATCATCGTCCCGGTCGGCGTCGGCCTCGGAGTGCTGGCCGCCCTGCGGCAGAACACCCGCGTCGACTACATCACCATGGGTTTCGCCACCGCAGCGGCCTCATTCCCGAACTTTGTGATCGGGGCGCTGATGGTGGTGGTGTTTTCGGTCCTGATGGCCAAATGGACGCAGCATTCTTTCTTCCTGCCCGCGGCGGACTTCGGCCTGGACGACCACCTGATCATGCCCGTCATCACCCTCGCGCTGCTTCCGATCGCGTACACGGCAAGGCTCACGCGGGCGAGCACGCTCGACACGATCCGGCAGGACTTCATCCGCACCGCCTGGGCGAAGGGCTTGACCGAGCGGCTTGTCGTGATCAAGCACGTGCTCAAGAACTCGCTCATCCCGGTCGTCACCACGCTGGGTCCGACTTTCGCCTTCCTGGTGACGGGCTCTCTAATCGTTGAGACGGTCTTCAACATCCCCGGCATCGGCCGGGCGTTCGTGACCGCGGTCGAGTCCCGCGACTACCCCATGATCCTCGGCACGACGATCCTGTTCTCGATCATCATCGCCATCGCAAACCTGGTGGTCGACGTCACGTACGTGTTCATCGACCCGCGCGTGAGGCTCGCGTAGCCGTGGCCCTGGCAGCGCCGGCGCTCGAGCAGGCAGTCGACTGGGAGGTCGCGGAGCAGCAGATCGGGCTGTGGCAGGACGCCTGGCATCGGTTCCGGCGCAACCGGCTGGCCGTGCTGGGCGCGGGGCTGGTCCTGTTTCTCATCCTCGTCGCCTTCCTGTCGCCGCTGCTTGTGCACTTCCACCTGATTTGGAATCCGGGCACACAGGACGTCGCCAACATCGAAGTTGGTCCTGCTCAGGCCGGCCACCCGCTGGGGTCGGACGAGCTGGGTCGCGACACCCTCAGCCGCCTGATGTTCGGGAGCCGGATCTCGCTCTCCGTCGGGATCCTTGTCCAGGGCATCATCCTTCCCATCGGCATGGCGATCGGCCTCGCGGCCGGCTATTTCGGCGGCCGCATCGACAACCTCCTGATGCGGTTCACCGACATCTGGTACGCATTTCCCGACCTGATCTTCGTGCTGGTGCTCGTGTCGGTGTTCGGGCCGAGCTTGCTCACGATCTTCGGCGCGATCGCGCTCGTCAACTGGGTTGGCCTCGCCCGGCTGGTCAGAGGCCAGGTACTGGCGATCAAGGAGAAGGAGTACATCGAGGCCGCACGCTCTTCGGGGTCGGCCCCTCTCAAACTCATCCTCAAGCACCTGCTGCCGAACGCGCTTGGCCCGATCATCGTCACCGTTGTGTTCGGCATCCCGTCGGCCATCTTCCTCGAGGCGGTGTTGAGCTTCCTGGGCGTCGGCATCCAGCCGCCCACCCCGACCTGGGGCCAGATGGTGTTCGACGGCTACGAGGCGATCTACGCCAACCCGAGCGCGGTCGTCTTACCGGCCCTGGCGATCGGCTTCACGCTACTCTCGTTCTCTTTCATCGGCGACGGGCTGCGAGATGCGCTCGATCCCCGCATGAAACGCTAAACGTTCTCCCCATCTCTTAAAGTTCTCACGTAGGTGGCACAAACCCTCCTGCAAGTGGAAGACCTGCATACACAGTTCTTCACGTCGCGGGGTGTGGTGCGTGCCGTCGACGGAGTGAGCCTGCACATCGACGTGGGGGAGACCCTCGGCGTCGTAGGCGAGTCGGGCTGCGGCAAGACGATCACCGCCCTGTCCATCCTCAGGCTCGTACCCGACCCCGGCAAGATCGTTTCCGGCCGGATCCTGTTCCGCGGCAACGACGTGGTCAAGATGGACGACGACGAGATCCGCGACTTCCGCGGCAACGACGTCGCGATGATCTTCCAGGACCCGATGACGTCGCTCAACCCGGTGACAAGGATCGGAAGCCAGATCGAGGAGGCGATGACCGCCCACAAGCGGTTCACGCCTGAGCAGGCGAAGAGCCGGGTCATCGAGCTGCTGACCCGGGTGCGCGTTCCCTCGGCGGAGACTCGCGCCAAAGACTATCCGCATCAGTTCTCGGGCGGTATGCGCCAGCGGGCGATGATCGCCATGGGTCTCGCCAACGAGCCGTCCCTGCTCATCGCGGACGAACCGACCACCGCCCTCGATGTCACCGTGCAGGCTCAGATCATCCAGCTCATGAAGCAGTTGAACCGCGAGCTTGGCACGGCGATGATGCTCATCACCCACAACATGGCCCTGGTCGCGAGCCTGTGCCAGCGGGTCGTCGTGATGTACGCGGGCAGGGTGGTCGAGGAGGGTCCGGTCGAGCAGATCTTCAAGAGCCCCCAGCACCCGTACACGTGGTCGCTGCTCCGCTCGGTGCCTCGCGTCGACGAGGCGCGCAAGGACCGGCTGGTCAGCATCAAGGGGCTGCCGCCCGACCTCTCGAACCCGCCACCCGGATGCAAGTTCCACCCGCGATGTCCTTTCGTCATCGACCGCTGCAGGGTGGAGGAGCCGCCGTTGGGTGAGGTCGGCCCGGACCAGGTCGCGCGCTGCTGGGTGTTGATGCGGAACGTCAGCGAGGGGGACGTCGCCACGGCCAAGCAGAGCTCAATCTCGGTGGCCGCGGCTGAGAACCTGAAGGCGCCGGTGGCCGACATCGGCACGAAATCCGGAAGCTGACGGACCGATGGGGTAGCTGACGCGGATGGGGAGGGGACGGTAATCGATGATGCAGGCACCTGAGAAAGCGCCGCTCACTACCGTCGCGGCCGACCCGATCATCCTGCGCGTGCAGGACGTGTACAAGCACTTTCCGATCGCAGGCTTCGGCGGCCTGGCGGTGCGGGCCGTGGACGGCGTCGACCTCGAGATCCGCCGGGGCGAGGCGCTCGGGTTGGTCGGCGAGTCAGGGTGCGGGAAGTCGACCCTGGCGCGCTTGATCACGGCCCTTCTTCCGGTGACGCGCGGCAAGATCATCTTCGAAGGCCAGGAGATCACCAAGATGCGCGGCGGGCGCCTGCGGCGCATGCGCCGGAAGATGCAGATGATCTTCCAGGATCCCTTTGCCTCCCTGGATCCCCGAATGACGGTGGGGGACATCATCCAGGAGCCGCTGGACAACTACGGCATCGGGTCGGGCAAGGCGCGCCAGCGGAGGGTCCAGGAGCTGCTGCGGCTGGTCGGGCTGAATCCGAACTTCACCAACCGCTACCCGCACGAGTTCTCAGGCGGCCAGCGGCAGCGCATCGGAATCGCGCGGGCGCTGGCGGTCAACCCGTCCTTCATCGTTTGCGACGAGGCGGTCTCGGCGCTCGACGTGTCGATCCAGGCCCAAATCATCAACCTGCTGCAGGACCTGCAGCGTGAGTTCAACCTCACGTACCTATTCATCGCTCACGACCTGGCTGTGGTCAGGCACCTGTCCGACCGGATCGCCGTCATGTACCTGGGGAAGATCGTCGAGACGGCCGGCCGAAACGACATTTACGACCATCCGCAGCATCCCTACACCAGGGCGCTGCTGAGCTCGATCCCGGTGCCGGACCCGGTGGTGGAGCGGACCAGGGCGCCGATTCTCTTGAAGGGAGAGATCCCGTCGCCGGTCAACCCGCCGTCGGGGTGCCGGTTCCACACGCGGTGCCCGATCGCCCGGGTGCCGGGGATCTGTTCCGAGCAGGAGCCGCCGCTCGAGCCGCATGGGCAGCGGGACCAGCTGGCGGCGTGTCACTTCGCGGGAGAGAAGTAGGGCGGGGGCGGAGCGTTCGGCGCTTCGGGGTGGGCGCGCTTTGGGGGCATGACTGTGGCGGGCCCTCCCTCTTGTTGGCCGGCCCTGCGCGCAAAGCGGCGATCAGGATGGGACCTACTGATTNNGCCACGTCGCCAGCGAATCCGCCCCGAGGTTGCGCTGGACGACCAGGTATGCCCGGCCGCCCGGCCGCAGGCGTCCGAGCCACCTCACCAGCAGCTCGTGTAGCGCGGCCTTGCCGACCCGGACGGGCGGATTTGAATAGATCGCCTCGAACCGCACGTCGTCCGGCACCTCGTCTGGGGCGCACGCCGTCACGTTGCCGACCGCCGCCCCCGCGGCATTCGTCTTTGTGAGCTCGACCGCCCGCTCGTTAACGTCCACCGCCCACACCCGCGCTCCCGGCGCCTGGCGGGCGAGGGCGATCGCGATCGGCCCGTAGCCACTACCGAGATCGAGGATTTCGCCCTGCGGAGGGGGCGGAGGCGCCTCACGGAGAAGGACCAGGGTCCCCAAGTCGACGCCTCGGGAGCCGAACACGCCACGGTCCGCCTTGAGCTCGAGCGCAAGCTCGCCAACGTGGAGGTGGACGGTACGCGGTTTCGACTCGACCACCGGGGCGGGGTCGAAGTAGTGGCTCTTCTGGGCGGTCAATTGGGGCCGCCGGTTTTTGGGTATACTCA
>PLYZ01000002.1:0-2927 GCA_003151935.1 Candidatus Dormiibacterota bacterium
ACGCCCAAGAAGCCGAACTCGGCCCTCCGCAAGGTGGCCCGCGTCCGGCTGACCACGGGCATCGAGGTGACCGCCTACATCCCCGGCATCGGGCACAACCTGCAGGAGCACTCAGTGGTCCTCATTCGCGGCGGCAAGGTCAAGGATCTTCCGGGCGTCCGCTACCACATCATTCGCGGCACCCTGGACACCGCCGGCACCAAGAACCGGAAGAAGGCACGCTCCAAGTACGGGGCGAAGCGCGAAAAGAGCAAGGCGGCGGCCTGATGCCTCGTCGTAGCCGTCCAGTCAAGCGTGTCATCGCGCCCGACCCCGTCTACCAGTCGGAGGCGATCGCCAAGTTCGTGAACGTGGTCATGAGCAAGGGCAAGCGGTCGACCGCGGAAAAAGTGGTGTATGAGGCCCTGAGCCGCGCCGGCAAGCAGGCCAAGAAAGAACCGCTCGAGGTGTTCGACCTGGCCCTTCGCAACGCCACGCCGCTGCTCGAGGTAAAGCCTCGGCGTGTCGGCGGTGCGACCTATCAGGTTCCAGTCGAGATCAGGCCCGAGCGCCGGCTGGCGCTTGCCCGGCGGTGGATCGTTCGTTTCGCCCGTCAGCGTGGAGGGAAGAGCATGTCGGAGAAGCTCGCGTATGAGCTCCTTGACGCCTCCCAGAACACGGGTGGAGCGGTCAAGCGCAAAGAGGAAACCCACCGCATGGCGGAAAGCAACAAGGCTTTCTCCCACTTCCGGTACTAAGAGAGAGATGAGCGTGGCATTGAAGATGCAAGAGCGCCCGGTCGCGATCGACAAGGTCCGAAACATCGGGATCATGGCGCATATCGACGCGGGCAAGACGACTACGACCGAGAGGATCCTTTTCTACGCGGGCCGCATCCACAAGATGGGCGAGGTTCACGAAGGCGCTTCCACCATGGACTGGATGGTCCAGGAGAAGGAGCGGGGGATCACGATCACCTCGGCGGCCACCACCGCGATGTGGCGCGACCACTCGATCAACATCATAGACACACCCGGGCACGTGGACTTCACGGTCGAGGTCGAGCGCAGCCTGCGCGTGCTGGACGGCGCGGTCGCCGTTTTCGACGCCGTGGCTGGTGTCGAGCCGCAGTCGGAGACGGTATGGCGCCAGGCCGACCGCTATGGCGTCCCGCGGATCGCCTTCATCAACAAGATGGACCGGATTGGAGCCGACTTCTACGGCTCGCTGAGCTCGATTCGAACCCGGCTGGGCGCACGCGCCGTGCCCATCCAGCTCCCCATCGGCACGGAAGACTCGTTCACGGGCTACGTGGACCTGGTCACGAAGCAGGCGATCGTCTACACGGACGACCTGGGGACGACCAACACAGAGTCGCTGGACCTCCCGCCGGGGATGGCGGACCTCATCGCCCAGCACCGCCACGACCTGATCGAAGCGGTGGCCGACTTCGACGACGCGATCATGCACCTGTACCTGGAAGAGAAAGAGCCGACGCAGGCCCAGATCCAGGCGGCGCTCCGCAAGGGCACGGTCGCTGGAATCCTCGTGCCTGTGCTGTGCGGCGCCGCTCTCCGCAACCGTGGCGTGCAGCCGATCCTCGATGCGGTTGTGGACTACCTGCCATCGCCTGCCGACGTGCCGGCGGTGGAGGGCACCGACCCCAAGACCGGAGCGCTGCTGCTGCGTGAGCACGACGACAGCGAGCCTTTCTCGGCCCTCGCCTTCAAGATCCAGATGGACCCCCAGGGGGTCGGCAAGCTGACCTTCTTCCGGGTCTACTCAGGCAAGCTGCGGGCCGGCTCCGGCGTGCTGAATGCCTCGAACGGTCGCAAGGAGCGCATCGGGCGCATCCTGCGCATGCACGCCATCCGCCGCGAAGACGTCGACGAGGTGTTCACAGGCGACATTGCGGCGGCCGTCGGACTCAAGTACACGACGACGGGTGACACTCTCGCGGACGAGTCTCATCCCATCCTGCTGGAGTCGATCACCTTCCCCGAACCCGTCATCTCAGTGGCCATCGAGCCTAAGACCAAGGCGGACCAGGACAAGCTCGGCATCGGGCTGCAGCGGCTGACCGAGGAAGACCCGACGTTCAAAGTCCACACAGACGACGAGACCGGGCAGACCATCATCGCCGGGATGGGCGAGCTGCACCTCGAGATCATCATCGACCGTCTCATGCGCGAGTTCAAGGTCGACGCCAACCAGGGCAAGCCTCAGGTCGCGTACAAAGAGGCGATCAAGCGGCCGGCGCATGGCGTGGGCCGGTTCATTCGCCAGTCAGGTGGCAAGGGCCAGTTCGGCCATGCAGAGCTGGACGTTCGCCCTGGTGAAACCGGCACCGGGTTTGTCTTCGAAGACAAGGTCACCCAGGGGCGTATTCCGCGCGAGTTCATCCCCGCCGTCGAAAAGGGCATCAAGGAGGCCCTTCAGACCGGTGTGGTAGCCGGCTACCCGGTGGTCGACATCGTGGCGGCGCTGGTCGACGGGTCGTTCCACGCGGTCGACTCGAACGATATGGCGTTCCAGGTGGCCGGCTCGATGGCGATCAAGGACGCCATGCACAAGGCTCAGCCGTACCTGCTCGAGCCGATCATGAAGGTCGACGTCGTTATGCCGGAGGAATACCTCGGCGATGTGATGGGCGACCTGTCATCGCGCCGCGGGCACATCCTCGGCATGGAAGGGCGAGGGACGTCGCAAAACGTCAAGGCCAACGTGCCCTTGGCCGAAATGTTCGGTTACGCTACCGAACTTCGGTCGATGACCTCGGGGCGCGCGACATACTCGATGGAGTTCAGTCATTACGCAGAGATGCCCGGGAACCTGGCGGAGGCTGTGGGCCGCCGTACCACGTCGCGGAGTTAGTTAGGAGGAAAGAGTGGCGAAGAAGAAGTTCGAGCGGACGAAGCCGCACCTCAATGTCGGGACCATCGGTCACA
>PLYZ01000002.1:2968-3518 GCA_003151935.1 Candidatus Dormiibacterota bacterium
GTCAGGTCAACGTACCCTTCGTCGTAGTCGCGCTCAACAAGTGCGACATGGTCGACGACAAGGAGTTCATCGAGCTGGTCGAGCTCGACCTCCGCGAGCTCCTCACCAAGTACGAGTACCCCGGGGACGACATCCCGATCGTACGTATCTCCGCCCTCAAGGCCCTCGAAGGCGACCCCGAGTGGTCGCCCAAGATCATGGAGCTGATGGACGCAGTCGACACCTACATCCCCTTGCCGGAGCGGCCGGTCGACAAGCCGTTCCTGATGCCGATCGAGGACGTGTTCACGATCGAAGGTCGCGGCACAGTCACCACGGGGCGCGTCGAGCGCGGCAAGCTCAAGAGGAACGAGGAGATCGAGATCGTCGGGATCCACCCGAACAGCACCAAGACGGTCGTCACCGGCATCGAGATGTTCCACAAGGACATGGACGAGTGCCAGGCCGGCGACAACATCGGCGCGCTACTGCGCGGTGTGAAGCGCGAGGATGTCGTGCGCGGCCAGGTGCTGGCCAAGCCCGGCTCGATCAAGCCGCACACGCAGTTCAA